>NZ_CP128260.1:713333-1070000 GCF_030344995.1 Pseudomonas fluorescens | reverse complement strand
TCGCTTCTTCCAGGCTGTTCACCCGGACGATGCACAGCACCGGCCCGAAGATCTCCTCTTTATAGATGCGCATCTCGGGGGTGACGTTGTCGAACAGGCAGCCACCGAGGAAGAAGCCTTCTTCATGACCGGCAACGCTCAGACCACGACCGTCGACCACCAGGGTCGCACCCGCCGCCACGCCGTCTTCGACATAACCGCTGACTTTGTCCCGCGCCTGACCAGTGACCAGCGGCCCCATGTCCAGACCACACGAAGTACCGGCACCGATTTTCAGCGCCTTGATCTGTGGAACCAGTTTGGCCACCAGTGCGTCCGCGACCTGATCGCCCACACACACGGCTACCGAGATCGCCATGCAGCGTTCACCGCAGGAACCGTAAGCCGCGCCCATCAGTGCGCTGACCGCGTTGTCCAGATCCGCATCCGGCATCAGCACCGCGTGGTTCTTCGCGCCGCCCAGTGCCTGTACGCGTTTGCCGCGCTTGGTGCCTTCGGCATAGATGTATTCGGCAATCGGCGTCGAACCCACAAAGCTCAGCGCTTTGACTTCCGGCGCTTCGATCAGCGCGTCCACCGCAGTCTTGTCACCGTGCACCACGCTCAGCACGCCTTTCGGCAGACCGGCTTCCAGCAGCAATTGCGCGATCAGCAGGGTCGAGCTCGGATCACGCTCGGACGGCTTGAGAATGAAGCAGTTGCCGCAGACGATCGCCAGCGGATACATCCACAGTGGCACCATGGCCGGGAAGTTGAACGGGGTGATACCGGCCACCACGCCCAGCGGCTGGAAGTCCGACCAGGCATCGATGTTCGGGCCGACGTTGCGGCTGTACTCGCCCTTGAGGATTTCCGGCGCTGCGCAGGCGAACTCGACGTTCTCGATGCCGCGCTTCAGTTCACCGGCCGCGTCTTCCAGAGTTTTGCCGTGTTCTTCGCTGATCAATTGCGAGATACGCGCTTCGTTCTGTTCCAGCAGTTGCTTGAAGCGGAACATCACCTGGGCACGTTTGGCCGGTGGCGTATTGCGCCAGGCCGGGAACGCAGCCTTGGCGGCATCGATGGCTTTCTGGATGGTTTCCTGGCTGGCCAGCGGCAGTTTGTGGATAGCCTGACCGGTGGACGGGTTGAACACATCAACCGCGCGACCGTTCTCGGTCACCAGCTCGCCATTGATCAAATGCGGGATAACGCTCATCGGGGAACTCCTGAATTCTTGTGCGCAGACGCCCCCAAGAGGCGCCTGCTATTGGCGTAGCTATATAGAAGGAAAAATCAGTCGAGCTTGTTCAGCACTTCGCCGACCGCGTCGAACAGACGATCAAGGTCTTGCGGCTTGCTGTTGAAGGTTGGGCCGAACTGCAGGGTGTCGCCGCCGAAGCGCACGTAGAACCCGGCTTTCCACAACGCCATACCGGCTTCGAACGGACGCACGATGGCGTCGCCGTCACGGCCCGCGATCTGGATCGCACCGGCCAGACCGTAGTTACGAATGTCGATGACGTTCTTCGCGCCTTTCAGGCCATGCAGTGCATTTTCGAAATGCGGTGCGACTTCGGCCACGCTCTGCACCAGGTTTTCCTTTTGCAGCAAATCGAGTGCCGCCAAGCCAGCGGCGCACGCCACCGGGTGCGCCGAGTAGGTGTAGCCGTGCGGGAATTCCACGGCGTATTCCGGGGTCGGCTGGTTCATGAAGGTCTGGTAGATCTCGGAGCTGGCAATCACCGCGCCCATCGGAATCGCGCCGTTGGTGACTTGCTTGGCGATGCACATCAGGTCCGGGGTCACGCCGAAGGTGGTGGCGCCGAACATGGTGCCGGTACGGCCGAAGCCGGTGATCACTTCGTCGAACACCAGCAGGATGTTGTGCTGATCGCAGATTTCGCGCAGACGCTTCAGATAACCCTGTGGCGGAACCAGTACGCCAGCGGAACCGGCCAGAGGCTCAACGAACACCGCAGCGATGTTCGACGCATCGTGCAGCTCGATCAGCTTCAGCAGCTCATCGGCCAGTGCGATACCGCCCTGCTCCGGCATGCCACGGGAGAACGCATTGCTCGCCAGCAGGGTGTGCGGCAGATGGTCGACATCCATCATCGCCTGACCGAACAGTTTGCGGTTGCCGTTGACGCCGCCGAGGCTGGTGCCGGCGATGTTCACACCGTGATAGCCACGGGCGCGGCCGATCATTTTGGTCTTGGTCGACTGACCTTTCAGGCGCCAGTAGGCGCGGACCATTTTCACCGCGGTATCGGCGCACTCGGAACCCGAGTCGGTGAAGAACACGTGATTCAGGTTGCCCGGTGTCAGGTCGGTGATTTTCTCCGCCAGTTGGAACGACAGCGGGTGGCCGTACTGGAAGCCCGGCGAGTAATCGAGAGTGCCCAACTGCTTGGCCACCGCTTCCTGGATTTCCTTGCGGGTATGCCCGGCGCCGCAGGTCCACAGACCGGACAGCGAGTCGTACACCTTGCGGCCCTTGTCGTCGATCAGCCAGCTGCCTTCGGCGCCGACGATCAGGCGCGGGTCGCGCTGGAAGTTGCGATTGGCGGTGTACGGCATCCAGTGCGCGTCCAGCTTCAGTTGGCTGGCCAGTGGCGACGACGCGTTTTCAGGCATGTTCATCGGGCAAAACCTCGCAGGGCAATAAGCTTCAGAGAGATAGAAAGCGTTGTTGCAGCTAAATTGCCACGCGGATAAAGTCGGTGAAATTCAACTCTTCTAACCTTCAGTTAGAACTCTGCTAAACAATGAGAACAACATCATGAGCAGCCGCCGCTCCGATCCACTGGCCCAGGTCAGTGACTTTGACATTCGCCTGCTGCGGATTTTTCGCAGCGTGGTGGAGTGCGGCGGCTTTTCGGCGGCGGAAACCGTGCTCGGCATCGGTCGCTCGGCGATCAGCCAGCAGATGAGCGATCTGGAACAACGCCTCGGTCTGCGTCTGTGCCAACGCGGGCGCGCCGGTTTCTCCCTGACCGAAGAAGGCCGTGAGGTGTATCAGTCGGCGTTGCAACTGCTGAGTGCATTGGAAAGTTTCCGCACCGAGGTCAACGGCCTGCACCAGCACTTGCGCGGCGAATTGATCATCGGCCTGACCGACAACCTCGTCACCCTGCCCCACATGCGCATCACCCACGCGCTCGCGCAATTGAAGGAACGCGGGCCGGACGTGCAGATCCAGATCCGCATGATCGCTCCCAACGAAGTCGAACAAGGCGTGCTCGACGGACGCCTGCACGTCGGCGTGGTGCCGCAGGCCAGCGCGTTGTCTGGACTGGAATATCAGCCGCTGTACAGCGAACGCTCGCTGCTTTATTGCGCGGTCGGCCATCCGCTGTTTTACGTCGACGATAAACAGCTGGATGACGAACGCCTCAACAGTCAGGACGCCATCGCCCCGACCTTCCGTTTGCCGGCGGATATCCAGGCGCACTATCAGGCGCTCAACTGCACCGCCAGCGCTTCCGACCGCGAAGGCATGGCGTTCCTGATTCTGACCGGGCGCTACATCGGTTATCTGCCGGATCATTACGCCAGCCTCTGGGTACAGCAAGGTCGCTTACGCGCGCTCAAGGCCAGCACCCGCTTCTATGATTTGAGCCTGGCCTCGGTCACCCGCAAGGGCCGCCGCCCGCATCTGGTACTGGAAAGCTTTCTCGAAAGCCTGGCCGCCACCCGCTGACGACCGGGGTTTTATTCGCCCGGGGCTTGTCCCGCGCCGGTGGTTGCGCTATCAACGCAACTGGTTGCACCCCACAGACAAACCCGGAAGTGCCTATGACCTTTGAAGTCCCCGCTCACGGCGGCAAACCTGCCAGCCGCATTCGTCAGAAGAACGAAGAGACCATCATCAAAGCCGCCGAAGACGAGTTCGCCCGTCACGGGTACAAAGGCACGAGCATGAACACCATCGCCACCAAGGCCGGGCTCCCCAAGGCGAATCTGCATTACTACTTCACCAACAAGCTCGGGTTGTACGTGGCGGTGCTGAGCAACATCCTCGAACTGTGGGACAGCACCTTCAACACCCTGACGGCCGAGGACGATCCGGCCGAAGCGCTGACCCGCTACATCCGAGCAAAAATGGAGTTCTCCCGTCGCCAGCCGCAAGCGTCGCGAATCTTCGCGATGGAAGTGATCAGCGGCGGCGAATGCCTGACCGAATATTTCAACCAGGATTACCGCGCCTGGTTCCAGGGCCGGGCCGGCGTGTTCCAGGCCTGGATCGACGCGGGCAAGATGGACCCGGTCGACCCGGTGCACCTGATCTTCCTGTTGTGGGGCAGCACCCAGCACTACGCCGACTTCGCCACCCAGATCTGCCGCGTGACCGGTCGCAGCAAGTTGACCAAACAGGACATGGAAGACGCCGGCAACAACCTGATCCGCATCATCCTCAAAGGCTGCGGCCTCACTTCTTCTATATAAGTCGTTTTATGCCATTCACCCTCAGCGGCTTTTGCGAATTCCGCGAAGAGATTCGCAAAAGCCGTTTCATCACTTTCGCCGCGCCGATTGCCAGCCCTGCCGAGGCGCAAGCCTTCATCGAGCAGCACAGCGACTTGAACGCTTCGCACAATTGCTGGGCGTGGAAGCTCGGCGATCAATACCGCAGCAACGACGACGGCGAACCCGGCGGCACTGCCGGTCGGCCGATTCTCGCGGCCATCGAAGCGCAGGACTGCGATCAAGTCGCGGTGCTGGTGATCCGCTGGTACGGCGGCATTCAACTGGGCACTGGCGGCCTGGCCCGGGCCTATGGCGGCGGCGCCAACAAATGCCTGCAAGCAGCGCCGAAGATCGAGTTGATCAGTCGCGTGCCCGTGCGTTGCGCCTGCGCCTTCAGTGAGCTGGCGCTGGTGAAACTGAGGGTCGCGGATCTGGGCGGATTGGTGGTCGAAGAAAACTTCACCGCCAATGGTGTCGAGTTGCAACTGGCCGTGGGCGAAGCGCACATCGAGCTGTTGCAGAATCAGTTGGCCGATCTGAGCCGTGGGCGAATTCTGCTGCAGCGTTGAAGCCCCGCCATGTTTTGGGGCACCAGCCGGTTTGCTTATGCCCGAGACTTGCCCACATCCGCTGTGCACCCGGCTGTGGATAACCTGAGCACAGGATGCTGTAACCCTTCTGTCACGTGGCTTTGCGGGATTTGTTCACTTTTCGTTCAATCGCCAGACGGGCTGAACAATTTCACTTAAAAACAATCGCTTAGCGTTGTTTATCGCCTTTAGAAGAAAGCCCGTCAGTGCTTATGCCCAGGATTCTGTCTTGCGCACAAATACTGTGGAGCAACCTGTGGATAAGCCGTTCATGGCTGGCGCAGTCGCAGGTTCTGCATGGCTTCGACGGGGTTGCTCGTTTTTTGATCAGTCGAATGCGGGCAAAACTGGAGCCTGATCAAAGGCTTTGCCCTCAAGTGGTGCCGCGCAAGACGTCGAATTCATTTCACAGGCTCTACACCACAGGCCGGCAAACAGCGGCCGTACAGGTTCCTGACTCAATGGCCAGGAAATTGCTTTATCCACAGGCACAACTCCAAGCAACTCGAGCCTGTCATGCCAAACCCCACGTCCACACCGCGCCTGCAACTGCGCCACATCAGCAAACGTTATCCAGGTTGTCTCGCCAATGACGCCATCGACCTGAGCATCGCTCCCGGTGAAATCCACGCGCTGCTCGGTGAAAACGGTGCAGGCAAAAGCACCTTGATGAAGATCATCTACGGCGTCACCCAGGCCGATTCGGGCGAGATGCTGTGGCAGGGTCAACCGGTGAGCATGCGCAACCCGGCCCAGGCGCGGCAATTGGGCATCGGCATGGTGTTCCAGCATTTCTCGCTGTTCGAGACCCTGAGCGTGGCGCAGAACATCGCACTGGCGATGGGCGCAGCAGCCGGTTCGCCGAAACAGCATGAGGCGAAAATCCGTGAAGTGTCGCGCCGATATGGCATGGCGCTGGAACCCCAGCGACTTGTCCACAGCCTGTCGATCGGCGAGCGGCAACGGGTCGAGATCGTTCGTTGCCTGATGCAAGACATTCGCCTGCTGATTCTCGATGAGCCGACCTCGGTGCTCACGCCGCAGGAAGCCGACGAGTTGTTCATCACCCTGCGCCGGCTCGCGGCCGAAGGCTGCAGCATTCTGTTCATCAGCCACAAACTCGGCGAGGTGCGCGCCTTGTGCCACAGCGCCACGGTGTTGCGCGGTGGTCGGGTGGCCGGGCATTGCGTACCGGCCGACTGCACCGACCGGCAACTGGCGCAATTGATGGTGGGCGACGCCGCGACCTTGATCGGCGAGTTCACGAAGGTCACCGATGGCGCGGCGTTTTTGCAGGTCAGCGGATTGAACTGGCACAACCCCGACCCGTTCGGCTGCTCCCTGAGCGACATCGATCTGCAGGTGCGCAGCGGTGAAATCGTCGGCATCGCCGGCGTGGCGGGCAACGGTCAGGACGAGTTACTGGCCTTGCTCAGCGGCGAACAGACACTGCCCCGCGATGCAGCCGCAACCATCTGTTTCCGAGAACACGCCGTCGCCGATCAGCGCCCGGATGCGCGACGCAAACTCGGCCTGGCGTTCGTCCCCGCCGAACGCCTCGGGCATGGCGCGGTGCCGGACATGAGTCTGGCGGACAACGCCCTGCTCACCGCCTTTCAACAAGGCCTGGTCAGCCACGGCTTGATCGAGCGCGGCAAGGTCGAAGCCCTTGCCCAAACGATCATCCAGCGCTTCGGTGTGAAAACCCCGGACACCCAGACCGCCGCTCGCAGCCTTTCCGGCGGCAACCTGCAGAAATTCATCCTCGGCCGGGAAATTCTCCAGCAACCGAAACTGCTGATCGCCGCACACCCGACCTGGGGCGTGGATGTCGGCGCGGCGGCCACCATCCACCGGGCGCTGATTGCCCTGCGCGATGCCGGGGCGGCGATTCTGGTGATCTCCGAAGACCTCGACGAACTGTTCCAGATCAGCGACCGCCTCGGCGCGCTGTGCGGCGGGCGCCTGTCGGCGTTGCAGGACACGGCGCAAACCCGCCTCAGCGATGTCGGCGGCTGGATGGCCGGCCAGTTCGACACCCCTCAATCACAACCGGCCACGGTTTAACGGAGTTTCCCCATGTTGCTTTCTCTCGAACCCCGTGGCCGGCAGTCGCGCCTGATGCTGTGGTGCTCGCCGGTACTGGCGGCGGCGCTGACGCTGGTCTGCGGATCGTTGCTGTTCGTCGCCCTTGGCCACGATCCACTGAAGACTTTGCATACGTTGCTGATCGCCCCGGTCAGCGACCTGTACGGCGTCTCCGAGCTGCTGGTCAAAACTCTGCCGATCCTGCTGTGTGCGCTTGGCCTTGCAGTGGCCTATCAGGCGCGGATCTGGAACATCGGCGCCGAAGGCCAGTTGCTGCTCGGTGCGTTGGCCGGCAGTGCGCTGGCGGTGAACATCATCGATATGCAAAGCCGCTGGGCACTGGTGCTGATCCTGCTCACCGGCACCCTCGCCGGCGCCGCGTGGGCCGGGCTCACCGCCTGGTTGCGCACACGCTTCAACGCCAACGAAATCCTCACCAGCATCATGCTCAATTACATCGCGCTGAACCTGTTGCTCTTCTGCGTGCACGGGCCGCTGAAGGATCCGGCCGGATTCAACTTTCCCGAGTCGGCGATGTTCAGCGATGCCAGCCGCCTGCCGCTGTTGATGGAGGACGGTCGGGCGCACATCGGCGTGTATTTCGCCTTGCTCGCGCTGGTCGCGGTGTGGGTGTTGTTGCAGAAAAGCTTTGTCGGTTTCCAGATCAAAGTGCTGGGCCTGGACAAACGTGCAGCAGGATTCGTCGGGTTTCGCGAAAAGCGGCTGATCTGGCTCGCACTGCTGATCAGCGGTGGATTGGCGGGGCTCGCCGGCGTCTGCGAAGTCACCGGACCGATCGGCCAACTGGTGCCGCAGGTCTCGCCGGGTTACGGCTATGCAGCGATCACTGTGGCGTTTCTCGGGCGACTCAATCCGATCGGGATTCTGTTTTCCAGCCTGTTGATGGCGCTGCTGTACATCGGCGGCGAGAGCGCGCAGATGACGCTGAATCTGCCGCAGGCGATCACCCAGTTGTTCCAGGGAATGATGCTGTTTTTCCTGCTGGCCTGTGACGTGCTGATCCTTTATCGGCCACGCCTGAACCTGCGCTGGGTGCGGCGCACTTCTACCACCGCCGTAACCGCCGGAGCGCTGTGATGGATATCGATCTGCTGAGCAATATTTTCTACGCCATGGTGCGCTGCGGTACGCCACTGCTCTTGGTGGCGCTGGGTGAATTGATCTGCGAGAAGAGCGGCGTACTCAACCTCGGCCAGGAAGGGATGATGCTGTTTGGCGCGGTGATCGGTTTCATCGTCGCGTTCAACAGCGGCAACCTGTGGTTGGGCGTTTTGTTGGCGATGCTCGCCGGGATGCTGTTGTCGTCGCTGTTTGCACTGGTGGCGCTGGTGTTCAACGCCAATCAAGTGGCTACCGGGCTGGCGCTGACGATTTTTGGCGTGGGCCTGTCGACCTTTGTCGGCGCAGCGTGGGTCGGCAAACCGCTGGCGGGTTTCGAGCCGATGGCAATTCCATACTTGAGCGAAATACCGCTGATCGGCCGCATGCTGTTTGCCCAGGATCTGCTGGTGTACCTGTCGTTTGCGCTGTTTGCGCTGGTGGCGTGGGTGATCGTCAAAAGTCGTGTCGGGCTGATCATTCAAGCCGTCGGCGAGAACCCTCATGCGGCCAGTGCCATGGGCTTGCCGGTGCTGACCGTGCGTACGCTGGCCGTATTGTTCGGCGGCGCGATGGCCGGACTGGCCGGGGCTTATCTTTCGTTGGCGTACACGCCGATGTGGGCCGAGAACATGACCGCCGGACGCGGCTGGATTGCCCTCGCGCTGGTAGTGTTCGCCAGTTGGCGGGTGTGGCGGTTGTTGCTCGGCGCTTATCTGTTCGGCCTCGCCAGCATCCTGCACCTGGTGGCGCAGGGGTTGGGGCTGGCGATTCCTTCGAGTCTGCTGGCGATGTTGCCGTACGTCGCGACGATTCTGGTGCTGGTGTTGTTGTCGCGGGATGCGCTGCGTACGCGGTTGTATGCGCCGGTGTCACTGGGACAACCGTGGCAGGCCGGACACTGATAAGGCCCTGACAGGCAACACCTGAGCAATGCCCCACGCCAGTTCGAAAACCAGAAACCCCACCAGCAACGAACTGGCGCCGTGGGTCAGGGCATACGCCTGCCACGCGGCGAACAGAAACCGCGCCACCGCGTCATAGCGCCCATAAACCGGCTGCGGATCACGAATCCGCAGCACCGCCCAAACACAAACCACCGAACCCAACAGATTCGCCATCAACATATGCACAGGTTCGAACGGCGGCAATTCGCCGGGCAGGTTCAGCGTCTGACTCAGCGCCGTCAAAACCCCGTGCAGCGCGGCAAAACTCCACGGCGTGGCAAACGCCGCCGTGACGATCAAGTCATACCAGGCACTGCCACGCACCAGGTTGCGATACTGAGTTGAAGTCCACATCGTCCTTGCTCCGAAAATTCAGGGAGCAACCACGGTAAAGCCTGGAGTATGCTCCAGGGTCAAACACTTTCGAGATGTCCTTGATGCGCATCGGTGAGTTGGCCCAGGCCTGTGATGTCAGCCGTGACACGCTGCGTTTCTACGAGGAACGCGGACTGATCGCGGCGCAACGCAGCGCCAACGGTTATCGCGACTATCCGCCGGAGATGGCGCAACTGGTGCTCTACATCAAGACTGCACAGCGTCTGGGGTTTACCCTCGGCGAGATCGGCAGCAGCGTGGGCGCGTTGTGGCAATCGCCAAACCCCGACACGGCCGTCACGCAACTGCTGCAAGACAAACTCAAACTGATCGAAACCCGCATGGCCGAGCTCGGCGAGCTGCGCCACGAATTGCAGCAACGGCTCGGTCAACGCTGTCCATTGAACCCGTGATCTTTCAACTTTCAAGGAAAGCCAATCATGTCCGCACTTAATCCTGCCAAGCACGCATTGATCATCGGCGCCTCCCGGGGCCTGGGCCTGGGTCTGGTAAAAACCCTGCTGGCCGACGGCTGGCAAGTCACCGCCACGGTGCGCAACCCTGCGAACGCCGATGCGCTGAAAGCACTGGGCAACGTGCAAGTCGAAAAGCTCGACATGGATGACCAGCAAGCGGTGATCGCCCTGAGCCAGCAGCTCAAAGGCGAGACCTTCGACCTGTTGTTCGTCAACGCCGGGGTCAAGGGTCCTGACGTGCAAACCCCTGGCGGCGCGACGCTGGCGGAAGTCGGCCAACTGTTCTTCACTAACGCCGTGGCGCCGATCAATCTGGCCCAGCGTTTCGTCGGGCAGATCCGCGACGGCAGCGGCGTGCTGGCGTTCATGAGTTCGGTGCTCGGCAGCGTGACCATGCCCGACGCGCCGGAACTGGCGCTGTACAAGGCCAGCAAAGCGGCGCTGAATTCGATGACCAACAGCTTCGTCACTCAGTTGGGCGAGCAGAAACTCACGGTGCTGTCGCTGCATCCGGGCTGGGTGAAAACCGACATGGGCGGCGAAGGTGCCGACATCGACGTGGAGACCAGCACCCGTGGCCTGGTGGATCAAGTTGACGCGTTTGCCGGCAAGGGCGGCCATCACTTCGTGAACTACAAGGGTGAAACCATTCCCTGGTGATCGCTGGACCCTGTGGGGGCTTGCTCCCACAGGGTTATCCCGGTGTCTGGTCGGGTTGGGCTTGCCCGTCGCAACATTTTGTTCGAAACTCCGCACCTCGCCCTTCGCGGCGCCCCTGGATCAGCAGACAGGGCAACACTGAGCTGGCAACCCTGAACCCAACTTTCAGAGGAGCCGGCCACAATGCCTGCGACCCGTATCTGGTTAAAAAATCCCCTCGCCATTTTCACGGCCAACGGTCTCGATGCCCGTGGCGGCCTGGTGCTGCAAGACGGTGTGATCACCGAAGTGCTCGGCGCCGGCCAGCAACCTTCCGCCCCATGCAATGAAGTGTTCGATGCCCGCGAACACGTGATCCTGCCGGGCCTGATCAACACCCACCACCACTTCTATCAGACCCTGACCCGCGCCTGGGCTCCGGTGGTCAATCAGCCGTTGTTCCCGTGGCTGAAAACCCTGTACCCGGTCTGGGCGCGCCTGACACCTGAAAAACTCGCCCTCGCCACCAAAGTCGCGCTGGCCGAGTTGCTGCTGTCCGGCTGCACCACCGCCGCCGACCACCATTACCTGTTCCCGGATGGCCTGGAAAACGCAATCGACGTGCAAGTCGAAACCGTGCGTGAACTGGGCATGCGCGCCATGCTCACCCGTGGTTCGATGAGCCTCGGCGAGAAGGACGGCGGCCTGCCTCCGCAACAGACCGTGCAGGAAGGTCAGGTGATTCTCGACGACAGTCAACGGCTGATTCACGAGTACCACGAACGTGGCGACGGCGCGCAGATCCAGATCGCTCTGGCACCGTGCTCGCCGTTCTCGGTAACTCCGGAAATCATGTCCGCCAGCGCCGAACTGGCGAACAAACTCGATGTGCGTCTGCACACTCACCTCGCCGAAACCCTCGACGAAGAAGATTTCTGCCTGCAACGTTTCGGTCTGCGCACCGTGGATTATCTGGACAGCGTCGGCTGGCTCGGCCCGCGTACCTGGCTGGCCCACGGCATCCATTTCAACCCCGACGAAATCGCCCGCCTCGGCGCGGCCGGCACCGGCATCTGCCACTGCCCGAGCTCGAACATGCGTCTGGCGTCGGGCATCTGCCCTAGTATCGATCTGACCGATGCCGGCGCGTTGTTCGGTATCGGTGTGGATGGTTCGGCGTCCAACGATGCGTCGAACATGATCCTCGAAGCGCGTCAGGCCCTGTATATCCAGCGCCTGCGTTATGGCGCCGAGAAGATCACCCCGGAACGCGTGCTGGGCTGGGCGACCAAGGGTTCGGCGAGTCTGTTGGGCCGCACCGACATCGGTGAACTGGCGGTGGGCAAGCAGGCGGATCTGGCGTTGTTCAAGCTCGATGAGCTGCGCTTCTCCGGCAGCCATGACCCGATCTCGGCGTTGCTGTTGTGCGGCGCGGATCGCGCAGATCGCGTGATGGTCGACGGCAAGTGGCGTGTGGTTGACGGGCAGGTTGAAGGGCTGGATCTCAAAGGCCTGATTGCCGATCACAGCCAGGCGGCTCGGCAGTTGATTGCCGGCACCTGATCCAAGTGGAAGTCTGAATGTGGGAGCGGGCTTGCTCCCACATTTGGTTTTGTGGTGGGCTCAGAGGCCGAGCAGCGACAACATGATGAACGTCGCAAACAGCACAAAGTGGGTCATGCCCTCAATGGCATTGGTTTCCCCGTCATTGAGGTTGATCGCGCTGACGATCAGCGTGATGAAGATCATCACCGTCTGCACCGGCGTCATCGCCATCTGAAACGGCTGCCCCGTGTAGAGCGCCATCGCCTCCATCACCGGCACCGTCAAAATCACCGTCGATAACGAAGCGCCCATCGCAATGTTGACCACCGACTGCATGCGGTTGGCCAACGCCGCGCGCAACGCGGTCAGAATTTCCGGCGCTGCCGAGATCGCCGCCACCAGAATCGCCGTGATCACTGGCGGTGCACCCGTCCCTTCCAGCCCCAGATCGAGGGTCTTGGACATCACCTCGGCCAGTGCGCCGATCACCACCACACCGAACACGAGAATGGCAATCGACAGCGGCAGATTGACCTTTTCCGGCTCCTCCTCCGGCGGTTGTTTCTTGCGTCGTTTGTCCGGATAGCTGTAGCTGAAAAAGTAACTGTGCGGGCCGACCTGCATGCGCAGGAACAACGCGTAAAGCACCACCATCGCGCCGATGGTGAACGCCGAATAGATTTTCCAGTTGGTCTCGGGAATGAACTCCGGCACCACCATCGACACGCCCATCGCGGTAAGAATCATCACGCTGTAGCTGCGGGCCGAGTCGTCGTTGTAGGACTGCTCGCCATGTTTGATCCCGCCCATCAATGCGGCGAGGCCGAGGATGCCGTTGATGTCGAGCATTACCGCCGAATAGATCGTGTCGCGCACCAGCGTCGGCGAGGCTTCGTTACTCATCATGATCGCCAGGATCACCACCTCCACCAGCACGGCGGCGAGGGTCAGGATCATCGTGCCGTAAGGGTCGCCGACTTTTTCCGCGAGCAGTTCGGCCTGATGGGCGACACGCATCGACGCGGCGACGATGAATGCGATCAGCACCAGCCCGGCCGTCAGCGCGACAATCTGGCCGCTGTGCAGCAACCAATGCTCCAGCGGATACGCCACGAGGGCGGCGATCAAGGCCAGCAGCAGAAAGCTTTCTTGCTTGAGGATCGTGAGCATGGCGGGCCTTTTGGCGCAGAGGTTCGAATGAGCTACTGACTGCGGGGCGGCGTTAATGGTTCGTTACACCTTAGCGCACCAGTGGATAGCGTCTCTTTACGGACATGCACTTTTTCGGCCCGGCCGGCCTCATCGCGAGCAGGCTCGCTCCCATAGGGATCGCGATGCTTTTGTGGGAGCGGGCTTGCTCGCAAAGGTCTCGCCGCGATTTCGGCTCGATTTGTTGTCCGCTTGGTCAGCCTTTTGCATTGCCCTCCCCACACACAACAAAAGGGAGTTCGCGTTCATGCAAAAACGTCCACTACAAACACTGCTGTGCATCGCCATGGGCCTTGGCCTCAGCCTGAGCGCCAGTGCCGCCGATCCACTGAAAGTCGGTTTCGTTTACATCGGCCCCATCGGCGACCACGGCTGGACGTATCAGCATGAACAGGGGCGCAAGGCGCTGGCGGAAAAACTCGGCACGCAGATCACCACCAACTACGTGGAAAACGTCGCCGAGGGCGCCGATGCCGAGCGGGTGATACGCAACATGGCCAAGGACAATTACGACCTGATCTTCACCACCTCTTTCGGCTACATGAACCCGACGGTGAAAGTCGCCAAACAGTTTCCCAAGGTGACTTTCGAACACGCCACCGGCTACAAGCAGGACAAGAACCTCGGCACCTATCTGGCGCGGACTTATGAGGGCCGTTACGTCGGCGGTTTCCTCGCGGCGAAAATGACCAAGAGCAAAAAGATCGGTTACGTCGCCTCGTTTCCGATCCCGGAAGTGATCCGCGACATCAACGCCATCCAACTGGCCTTGAACAAGTACAACCCCGGCACCGAGATCAAGGTTGTGTGGGTCAACTCGTGGTTCGACCCGGGCAAGGAAGCCGACGCCGCCAACGCGCTGATCGATCAGGGCGTGGACGTGGTGTTCCAGCACACCGACAGCCCGGCGCCGATCCAGGCCGCCGAACGACGTGGTGTGTATGCCGTGGGCTACGCTTCGGACATGGCGCACTTCGGGCCGAAAGCGGTGCTGACCTCGATCGTCAACGACTGGGCGCCGCACTACATTCAGGCGACCCAGAGCGTGATCGACCACAACTGGAAATCCCAGGACTACTGGGGCGGGTTGAAGGAAGGCACGGTCGAACTGCCGATCAGCGATCTGGTGCCGGCACCGGTGAAGGCCGAAGCCGAGCAGATCATCGCCGACATCAAGAGCGGCGCCCTGCAACCGTTCACCGGGCCGATCAAGGATCAGGCCGGCGTCGAGAAGATCCCGGCGGGGGTCAGCGCCACCAACGCCGAACTGGCGTCGATGAATTACTACGTCGAAGGCATGAAGGCCGAGATGCCGAAGTAATCCCGGCCCCACCACCATTCCCTTGTGGGAGCGGGCTTGCTCCCACAGTTGGATCTCTGCGTATTCAAGGATTGTGCATGAACAGCCTTCCAATCATCGACATCTCGCCGCTCTACTCCGACGACCAGAACGCCTGGCCCGCCGTCGCCGAACAGATCGACCACGCCTGCCGCGAATGGGGCTTCTTCTACATCAAGGGCCACCCGATTTCTGCGCAGCGCATCGAATCCCTGCTCGATCACGCACAGCGCTTCTTTGCGCAACCGGCAGAAGAAAAACTAAAGATCGACATCACCCGGACCGTCCATCATCGCGGCTACGGCGCCATCGCCACCGAACAGCTCGACCCGGATAAACCCAGCGACCTCAAGGAAACCTTCGATATGGGCCTGCACCTGCCCGCCGATCATCCCGAGGTGCTGGCAGAGAAACCCTTGCGCGGCCCCAACCGTCATCCGGCCATTCCCGGCTGGGAAACGCTGATGGAACAGCACTACCGCGACATGCAGGCCCTCGCGCGAACCCTGTTGCGGGCCATGACTCTGGCACTGGGCATCGAGCGTGACTTCTTTGATGTGCGCTTCAACGAACCGGTCAGCGTGCTGCGAATGATCCACTACCCGCCGCGCCACACCGCCAGTTCCGCCGAACAGCAAGGTGCCGGCGCGCACACCGATTACGGCTGCATCACGCTGTTGTACCAGGACACCGCCGGCGGCTTGCAGGTGAAAAATGTCAAAGGCCAGTGGATCGACGCCCCGCCCATCGACGGCACGTTCGTGGTCAACCTCGGTGACATGATGGCGCGCTGGAGCAACGACCGTTATCGCTCGACCCCGCACCGGGTCATCAGCCCGCTCGGCGTGGATCGCTACTCGATGCCGTTCTTCGCCGAGCCGCATCCGGACACGCGCATCGAATGCCTGCCCGGTTGCCAGGACGCACAACATCCGGCGAAATATCCGACCACCACCTGCGCCGAATTCCTGCTGTCGCGCTTCGCCGATACCTACGCCTATCGACGGGAGCAGGAAGCGGTGTGATGGATCGGTTGGTCAGGTTTTGCCAATTGTTTCGGCGCGCATCTGTAGAATGCCGTCATTGCACCTGATGAGAAAAGAATATGTACGACTGGCTCAACGCCCTGCCCAAGGCCGAATTGCACCTGCATCTGGAAGGCTCGCTGGAGCCCGAGCTGCTGTTCGCCCTGGCCGAACGCAACAAGATCGCCCTGCCGTGGAGCGACGTCGAAACCCTGCGCAAGGCATACGCCTTCAACAATCTGCAGGAATTCCTCGACCTGTATTACCAGGGCGCCGACGTGCTGCGCACCTCCCAGGATTTCTACGACCTGACCTGGGCCTACCTGCTGCGCTGCAAAGAACAGAACGTGATCCACACCGAACCGTTCTTCGATCCGCAGACCCACACCGACCGTGGCATCCCGTTCGAAGTGGTGCTCAACGGCATCGCCGCCGCGCTGAAGGATGGCGAGCAGCAACTGGGCATCACCAGCGGTTTGATCCTGAGCTTCCTGCGCCATCTGAGCGAAGAGGAAGCACAGAAAACCCTCGACCAGGCGCTGCCGTTCCGTGATGCGTTTGTCGCGGTGGGTCTGGACAGCTCCGAGATGGGTCACCCGCCAAGCAAGTTCCAGCGCGTGTTCGATCGTGCCCGTCACGAAGGCTTCCTGACCGTCGCCCACGCAGGCGAAGAAGGCCCGCCGGAGTACATCTGGGAAGCCATCGACCTGCTGAAAATCCAGCGCATCGACCATGGCGTGCGCGCCATCGAAGACGAGCGCCTGATGCAGCGGATTATCGACGAGCAGATCCCGCTGACCGTGTGCCCACTGTCGAACACCAAACTCTGCGTGTTCGATCACATGTCCCAGCACAACATCCTCGACATGCTCGAGCGCGGCGTGAAGGTCACGGTGAACTCCGATGACCCGGCGTACTTCGGCGGTTACGTGACCGAGAACTTCCACGCACTGCACAACCACCTGGGCATGACCCAGGATCAGGCCAAACGCCTGGCGCAGAACAGTCTGGATGCGCGGTTGGTAAAACCGTAACAGCACAAAGCCGTTCGAACACGCCCGTGTTCGAACGGCTTTTCAGTTCTCAGCGCACAACCGCTTCGGTCAGCTCTTCCAGCGTCTTGCCCCGGGTCTCCATCCCGAACAGCCACACCACCCCCGCCGCAATCGCAAAGCACAACGCACCCAGCGCGAACACCCCGCCCTGCCCGGTGATCGGAAACACCAGCCCGGTGACCAGCGGCCCGAGCAGCGAACCTACGCGTCCGATGGCCGAAGCAAATCCCGAGCCCGTCGCCCGCGCCGAGGTCGGGTACAGTTCCGGCGTATAGGTGTAGAGCACCGCCCACATGCCGAACAGGAAAAACTGCATCAACAGCCCCGTGCCGATCAGCAACGCCACGTTGCCGCCAAACACCGCGCTTTGTCCGTACAGAAACGCCATCACCCCGCCGCCGAGCAACGTGACGATGCACACCGGCTTGCGTCCCCAACGCTCCACCAGCCACGCCGCCATCAGGAAGCCGGGAATTCCGCCGAGGGAAATCAGCACCGTGTAATACACCGACTGGGTCACGGCGAAACCCGACTGTTGCAACAACGCACTGAGCCATGAGGTCAGGCCGTAGAAACCGAGCAACGCGAAGAACCACAGGCTCCAGATCATCGTCGTGCGCTGGCGATACAGCGGTGACCAGATCTGTTTGAGTGCCGAAAGGAAATGGCCCGGAGGGGTCACGCTGCGAGGCAGACGAACCGGCTCCGGCAATGCAGCACCGCCGAGTGAGGCCTGTACCCGCGCCTCGATCCCGCGTAACACTTTATCCGCCGCGTCATGTTTGCCGGCCTGCTCCAGCCAGCGCGGCGACTCGGGAATGAAAAAGCGGATCGCCAGAACGAACACCGCCGGCACTGCCAACACCAGAAAGATGTCGCGCCAGCCAATCAACGGCAGCAGGAAATACGACAGCACCCCGGCTGCCACGAAACCGAGCGGCCAGAAACCGTCCATCAAGGCAATGTAGCGACCCCGACGCTGTGCGGGGATCAACTCCGACAACATGGACTGGGCAATCGGAAACTCCATGCCCATGCCGATTCCCAGCAGAATGCGAAACAGGGTCAGGCTCTCGACCGTCTGCGCCGTGGAACACAGGTAACTGGCCAGCCCCCACAAGACGATGCTCCACTGGAATACCGGCTTGCGACCGAACCGATCAGCCAGCAATCCGGACAGCGACGCCCCCAGCACCATGCCGAAAAAACTCGAACTGGCCAGTAGACCAGCCTGCGCACTGCTCAGGCCAAACTCGGCTTTGATCGAGCCGAGCAGGAAGGTCATCATCGCCAGATCCATGGAGTCGAAGAAGAACGCCAGGGCGATGATGATGAAGATGATCCGGTGATAACCGCTGACTGGCAGACGCTCCAGTCGATCTGCCGCGCTGAAGTTTCCCGTTTCCATGCCACCTCCTCAATCCGAAAAGTCCCCGGATCGAGTGTGCGCGATAGCGTTTACGCGCCTGTGCCAGATGCGACGTGTTCGCAGCCGCTGGCGACGTTCGGTAGCAAACCAGTGGAAGAAAGCGCTCTACAACGCCATTTCCAGCTCGGTTTCACAGGCAAATCGATGAATTTCCCGCTGACCCGCTGCCGTCAGTTGCAGAGCGCGGGAGTCGTTGGGCAGCACCAGCCAGCCTGACTGCATGAACAGCTGCAGCAACGCAGCTCCCAGCGAGCCCCCCATGTGCGGGCGACGTTCGCTCCAGTCCGGACAGGCGCACGCCACCTGGGCATTACGGTGGGCCAGCGCCTGGATGTACACCCCGCGCCCGGCCAGTTGTGTCGAGCCTTTATGCGTGACCACCACTCGATGCTCAAGCTGTTCGATCCAGCCGGCGTCGAGCAAGCGTTGGTACAGGTCGGCGGCCAGCGTTCCGCCCAGATGGTCGTCGCAAAACCGTGCGCGCAGCAGTGATGAAGGAGCCGCCTGGGGTCTGACAACCGGCGAGGCACGCTTGAACACGTCGGGGATTTCTCGCGGAGCGCTGGCCAACGTGGCGCTGGCCAGCGCTTCGATGGCCGCGCCGATTTCGGGAGCCGCCAGGCGGAAGAAGCGTTTGCGACCGCGCGCCTCGACCTTCAACAGACCGCCAGCGGACAGGCGCCCCAGATGCGCACTGGCCGATGACGGCGAAAGCCCCGCCAGCAACGCCAGTTCCTCGGTCTGCCGCGCCGAGCCATCCATGAGCGCCCACATCATTGCGCTGCGTTTGGGATCGGCCAGCAACGTGGCGATCTGGCTGATGCAAGGTGCATGTTCCATCTATTCACTCCCTGTTGAATCGTATCGTCTACAGCTCATAGACATCTTGACCAGTAATCAGTCGTCGGCCAAGGCGCGCAAAATACCTTGAGCCGAAGCGAGGCAGCGCGCCGCAGCAAGGAAACCGCAGCACTGTCGCGACCCTCGTCCCTACCCGGCCGGTTGCGGTCTGATCGTTCTCGCATCGGCCTTTTGGTGCGGGCATCAGGCGGCCGCTAGTATAAGCGGGTTGCTCGCGGCGTCCTGCGCCGGAGCGGTCGTGGTTGGTGATTGTTCCTGAGAGAAATTTCGCTATTTACCTGCGACTAATGTTCAGACTTCTGGAAAACGGGAAAACGGCTACTCAATTCGGCGCAACGGCTGGCGAGCATTTCCCTCAGAAGGTTCACCGGCTTACTCAATTGTGCGCGATGGGCGCACAAAAGATTCAGCGGAGCGCGTTCGCAGAGCAGCTCCGGCAACAGCACTTTCAGCCGCCCCGCCAGCACATCACTGGCCACATCGAGCCACGATTTGTAGGCGATACCCGCTCCCGCCACCGCCCACAGGCGCACCACATCGGCATCGTCGCTGAAGCGGTCGCCACTGACCGTCAGCCCGACCTCACGCTTGCCGTCGTGGAAACTCCAATGGTCGTGCACCCGGCCGCCGAGCATGTAAAGCAGGCAGTTGTGCTGAGCGAGCTGTTCCAGATGCAGCGGCTCGCCGTGCCGGGCCAGGTAGGCGGGCGATGCGCACAACACCCGTCGGTTGTGCGGAGCAATCGGCAACGCCACCAGACTCGAATCCTCCGGCTCTCCATAGCGCAAGGCGATGTCCACCGGCTGGCGAAACAGGTCGGCGATGCGGTCGCCCAGCAGCAGGCGCACGGTAAGCTTCGGATGTTCACGCTGAAAATCATCGAGCCACGGCAACAGGAGGTTGCGCCCAAAGTCGGAGGGCGCCGACAGCTGCAGAATCCCGCTGACCTGATCCTGCCCGCTGGCCAGCAGACGCCGACCCTCATCAAGATTGCTCAGCGCCGCCCGGGCGTATTCGAGAAACCCTTCACCTTCGGCCGTCAGCCGCAGGCTGCGAGTGGAGCGCGCCAACAGCCGCGCGCCCAATTGCTGTTCGATCCGCTTGAGCGCAGCACTGGCCACGGCGGCAGACAGGTCCATCACCCGCGCCGCCGCCGACAGGCTGCCCAGATCCGCCGCCCGGACAAACAACTGCAAGTCATCGAAACGCAGCATCCTCAGCCCCGATTATCAAAAAAATATTGAAAGAGACTGCTCTTTTAGCCGGTTTTATCTCCGGTAGAAATAGCCAATCATGCCATCCATCGAATTCATCCCGTCCCGGAGTCGAACATGTCCCAGCCTTTCACCGCCATCGCCACCCTGATTGCCCGACCTGGCCAGCAGGACGCTCTCGAACAACATCTGCGCGCCCTGATCGAACCGACCCGCGCCGAAGCCGGTTGCGGTCAGTACGAACTGCATCAGGACCTGGCCAACCCGCTGGCCTTCTACATGATCGAGCAGTGGGCCAGCGACGAAGCCCTGCAAGCCCACGATGCCAGCGCCCATATCCAGCATTTCCGCAGCCAGGCCGAGGCGTTCCTCGAACACTTCGAGCTCAAGCGCCTGCGCGTTATCGCCTGAAGCCTTCCTTTATTCACTTTCGGAGACCGCCATGAAAGCCATCGCCTATTACGCCTCGCTCCCGATCAGCGACGAAAAATCCCTGCAAGACATCGAACTGCCGGAGCCGGTAGCCGGCCCGCGCGACCTGCTGGTAGAAGTCAAAGCGATTTCGGTCAACCCGGTCGACACCAAGGTTCGCCAGAACGTCGCGCCGGAAGGCGGCGCCGCCAAAGTGCTGGGCTGGGACGTGGCCGGTGTGGTCAAGTCGGTCGGCAGTGAAGTGACATTGTTCAAGGCCGGCGACAAGGTGTTCTACGCCGGTTCCATCGCCCGGGCCGGTGGCAACAGCGAACTGCACGTGGTGGATGAGCGGATCGTCGGCTATATGCCAAAAACCCTCGGTTTCGCCGAAGCTGCTGCTCTGCCGCTGACTGCGATTACCGCTTGGGAGTTGTTGTTTGAACGCCTGCAAATTCGCGAAGGCAATACCGATGAAGGCCAGAGCCTGTTGATCGTCGGCGCGGCTGGCGGCGTAGGCTCGATACTCACCCAACTGGCCAGCCAGTTGACCCGGCTCAAGGTGATCGGCACCGCCTCCCGCCCGGAGACCCGCGGCTGGGTGACCGATCTGGGCGCAGATCTGGTGATTGATCACAGCCAGCCGTTAAGCGAAGAACTGAAACGCGCCGGTGTCACCCACGTGACCCACGTCGCCAGCCTGACCCAGACCGACCAGCACCTGGACCAACTGGTCGAAGCTCTGGCGCCGCAAGGCAAACTGGCGCTGATCGACGATCCGAAGGTGCTGGACGTGACCAAACTCAAGCGCAAGAGCCTGTCGCTGCACTGGGAGTTCATGTACACCCGTTCGCTGTTCGAAACGCCGGACATGATCGAGCAGCACAAACTGCTCAACCGGGTGGCCGGGCTGATCGACAACGGGACCTTGAAAACCACGGTCGGCGAGCACTTCGGCACGATCAACGCAAGCAACCTGCGCCGCGCCCATGAACTGCTGGAAAGCGGCAAGGCCAAGGGGAAAATTGTTTTAGAAAGTTTCTAAAAACCGGGAGGCCGCAGCCATCGTCCGTGCCAAAAGTATCTGGCTCGGGGGCTGCGGTCACTTTTTGCCGTCAGTCAGATGCTTGACCCTTGTCACAATTGCGATCGTATTCAGGACTACAATCGAGTCCTCTGCGATGCAATCTTTTACGTACGGGAGGTCAGCAATGAAGATCCTGATAAAAGAAGTGGCAAAGTCCCAGTGGCAAGTTCGTCTCGACCAGCACGCCGTGACCTTTCGCAGTGAGGCTGAAGCTCGCGCCTTCACTCGCACCCTCGAAGCGCGTCTGCACGCGCCCCACCAGATTCCCGACCTCGGCCAGCAGCGCGCTGTCGGCTGAGGCTTTCGTTTTAGACTTCAGCCTGCGCCTTCGCCAGCGCCCGGGCATTCTGCATGCGCCGGGTGAGCGTCGCTGCGCACACCACCAGCAAACCACACAGGCTGATGACGATCGCCATCGGCACGGCGGTGCCGTCGTGCAGGATCCCCACCAGCGCCGAAGCCCCGGCGGCGACGCTGAATTGCATGCTGCCGAGCAACGCTGAAGCACTGCCGGCGCGACCGCCCTGCCCGTTCATCGCACACGCTGCCGCATTGGGGCTGATGCAGCCAAGACTGGCCACGCAGATGAACAACGGAATCAGCAATGGCCACAGGGCCTCGGTGTGCAACGCACTGACCGCGAGCAGCGTCAGCCCGGCACACAGGTAGACCCAGACCGCCCGCGACAGCAGAAACGCCGGACCACGTTTGGCCAGCAGCCGCGCATTGACCTGCGCCACCAGAATGAACCCGGCCGCGTTGGTGCCGAACAGCCAGCCGAAGTGCTCGGCCGGTACGCCATACAACTTGATGAAAATGAACGGGGAACCGGCGATGTAGGCAAACATCCCGGCGATGGCGATACCGCCGGTCAGGGCATGGCCCATGTAGACCGGATCGGTCAGCAGCCGACCGTACTGACGCAGGGCGCCGGACAACGGCTGGCGCGGAACATGCGCCGGCAGACTTTCCGGCAGACCGAGGGCCACCGCCAGCCCGGCCAAGGCACTGAACACCGTCAGCACCAGGAAGATCGACTGCCATCCAGACGTGTTCACCAGCAGACCGCCGAGCATCGGCGCCAGAATCGGTGCCAGCCCCATCACCAGCATCAGCTGCGAGAAGACTTTCGCCGAACCCACCGCGTCGCACTTGTCGCTGACCACCGCCCGGGCAATCACCATCCCCGCACAACCACCCAGTGCCTGCACGAGCCGCGCGCCGATCAGCCATTCCAGATTCGGTGCATAGGCGCAGGCCACTGACGCCAGCGTGAACAGCGTCAGGCCAATGAGCAGCGGAATCCGCCGGCCAAAACGATCCGCCACCGGCCCGTAAGCCAACTGGCCAATGGACAGGCCGAAGAAGTAAGCCGACAGCGTCAGCTGGACGTGTTTCTCGTCGGTGCCGAACGCCAGCGCCATGGTGGGAAATGCGGGTAGATAGAAGTCGATCGCCAGCGGACCGAAAGCGGTCAGGACACCGAGAATCAGAAGGGTACGGAAGTTCATCAGGCGTCCACGTTCGGCAGGCATTGGGAGGGCACTTTAGTAGAGAGTGCAGCCCGACAGTCTAGCCGCGCGAGGACGCCTTGAACATTCCGGTAGCTCGCTAACTATTAAAAAGATCAGGCGAGTTTGATCGCATAACCTTCTTCGCTGATCGCCTCGATCACTTGCTCGGCGCTCAGCGCGCTTTCGACGCCGACTTCCTTCGCCGCCAGATCGACCCGCACGCTGGCGGCCGGATCCTTGCTCTGAACCGCCTGGGTGACGGCTTTGACGCAGTGACCGCAGGACATGCCTTCAACAGTGAACACTTGCATGGAATGACTCCTTTGAGTGAGGTTGCCGGCAGTTTCGGGCTTGCCACGATGGCAAGGTCAAGTTCTGCAAAAAACTGCCGGGCTGGCAATCGGCGCCGCGCTCGGCCAAGCTGCGTGCATCAATGACATGAATTCAGGAGATTCAGCCATGCGCTGGTCAGCTTTCAGCCTGTTTGGCTTACTCAGCCTCTTTGCCTGCCTGCCCCAGGCCAACGCGACCGGCGAGGATTACGCCGTTCTGATCATCTCCCGCGAGCGTCTGGAAGTGCCGACCTCCTGCGAGATCGGCGTATACATCCAGGATCAGTTCGCCGGGCGGCTGCTTCAGGAGCAGTCCACCTCGTTCAACCTGCCCCACGGCACGTTCTCCATTCGTCTGAAGTTGGAACCGGGCCAGGTACCGGGTTGCCAGCCAGGCATGCTGGCACCTCCGGCGCAGGAGATCTCGCTCAAGGCCGGCGATGTGGTGAAGTACCGGATCGCGGCAAACGCCAAAGGGATGTACCTGCGGCCGGCCGCGCTCGAATACTGAGGAATCGAAAATGGGGGGAGCAGGCTGGCTCCCCCCATTTTTTTTGCGCTTGACCTTGCCAGCATGGCAAGGTTGATCCTGTAGGCATCCACTACAGGGAGTACGACCGATGTCCGATTCCATCACGTTCGATCTGCCCATCAGCGGCATGACCTGCGCCAGTTGCGCCGGCCGTGTCGAGCGGGCGTTGAGCAAAGTCAGCGGCGCCAGTGCCGTCAGCGTCAACCTCGCCACCGAACAGGCCCGGGTGCAGGCCCCCGGCGACAGCCTGCTGGCGCTGATGGAGGCGGTCGAACGCGCCGGTTACAGCGTGCCGCAGCACACCGTGGAATTAAACATCGACGGCATGACCTGCGCCTCCTGCGTCGGTCGTGTCGAACGCGCCCTGAACAAGGTTGCGGGGGTGAAGAGCGTCAGCGTCAACCTCGCCAATGAACGCGCCCACCTCGAATTGCTCGGCGCGGTCGACCCGCAAACCCTGATCGCCGCCGTGAGCAAGGCCGGTTATTCGGCCAGCCTCTTCGAACTTGAACATCCACAATCCGACAATCGCCAGCAACGCCTGAACCATGAACGCTGGGCGCTGATCTGTGCGATCGCGCTCGCCTTGCCGCTGGTGCTGCCGATGTTGCTGCAACCGTTCGGCATTCACTGGATGCTCCCAGCCTGGGCGCAATTCGCCCTCGCCACCCCGGTGCAATTCATCTTCGGCGCGCGTTTTTATGTGGCTGCGTGGAAAGCCGTGCGCGCCGGCGCCGGCAACATGGACTTGCTGGTGGCGCTGGGCACCAGCGCCGGTTATGGCCTGAGTCTCTATGAATGGGCGACCGCCGCCGGGCGCATGCCGCACCTGTATTTCGAGGCTTCGGCGGTGGTCATCGCTCTGGTGCTGCTCGGCAAATACCTGGAAAGCCGCGCCAAACGCCAGACCGCCAGCGCCATCCGTGCACTGGAAGCCTTGCGGCCAGAAAGGGCGATTCAAATCATCGATGGCCGCGAACAGGACGTCGCCATCAGCGCCCTGCGCCTCGGTGACCTCGTATTGGTCAAACCTGGTGAACGCTTCCCGGTGGACGGCGAAGTGCTGGAAGGCCAGAGCCACGCCGATGAAGCATTGATCAGCGGCGAGAGCTTGCCGGTACCCAAGCAACCGGGCGACAAGGTCACCGGTGGTGCGATCAACGGTGAAGGCCGCTTGCTGGTAAGCACCACGGCGCTCGGCGCGGAAAGCGTGCTGGCGCGGATCATCCGTCTGGTGGAGGACGCCCAGGCCGCGAAAGCACCGATCCAGAAACTGGTGGATAAAGTCAGTCAGGTGTTCGTGCCGACCGTGTTGCTGCTGGCCCTGGCCACGCTGATCGGCTGGTGGCTGTACGGCGCGCCGCTGGAAACCGCGTTGATCAATGCCGTCGCAGTGCTGGTGATCGCCTGCCCGTGTGCCCTCGGCCTGGCGACTCCGACAGCGATCATGGCCGGCACCGGTGTGGCTGCGCGTCACGGGATTCTGATCAAGGACGCCGAAGCACTGGAGCGTGCCCATGAAGTCAGCGCCGTGGTGTTCGACAAGACCGGCACCCTGACCTCCGGCACGCCGCGCATTGCGCACTTCAGTGCGAACGACGGTGACGAAAACGCCCTGCTGACAGCCGCCGGCGCGCTGCAACGCGGCAGCGAACATCCGCTGGCCAAAGCGGTGCTGGATGCCTGTGCCGAACGCAATCTGACGGTGCCCGATGTCAGCGAAAGCCAGTCCCTGACCGGGCGCGGCATCGCCGGCAGCCTCGACGGCCGGCGCCTTGCATTGGGCAATCGGCGCTTGCTGGAGGAAAGCGGTCTTAACGCCGCAAACCTGAGCGAGTCCGCCCAGGCCTGGGAAACCGAAGGCCGCACGCTCTCGTGGTTGATCGAGCAAAGTCCGGAGCCCCGCGTACTCGGTCTGTTCGCCTTCGGCGACACCCTCAAGCCCGGTGCGCTGCACGCGGTGCAACAACTGGCCGCCCAGCATATCCACAGCCACCTGCTGACCGGCGACAACCGCGGCAGCGCCCGGGTGGTGGCCGAAGCGCTGGGCATCGAAAACGTCCACGCCGAAGTGCTGCCGGCGGAAAAAGCCGCCACTGTCGCCGAGCTGAAAAAAAACGGGGTCGTGGCCATGGTCGGCGACGGCATCAACGACGCACCGGCGCTGGCCGCCGCGGACATCGGCATCGCCATGGGCGGCGGCACCGACGTGGCCATGCACGCCGCCGGCATCACCCTGATGCGCGGCGACCCACGGCTGGTGCCGGCCGCGCTGGAGATCAGCCGCAAGACCTACGCGAAGATCCGCCAGAACCTCTTCTGGGCCTTCGTCTACAACCTGATCGGCATTCCGCTGGCGGCGTTCGGCTTCCTCAATCCGGTGCTGGCCGGTGCGGCGATGGCCTTGTCGAGCGTCAGCGTGGTGAGCAATGCGTTACTGTTGAAAACCTGGAAACCCGAGGATCTGGAGGACAACCGATGAACATCGGCCAAGCGGCCCGCCACAGTGGCCTGAGCGCGAAGATGATCCGTTATTACGAGTCGATAGGCCTGCTCAAGGCTGCCCATCGCACCGACAGCGGCTATCGCGTCTACGGCGACGATGACCTGCACACGCTGGCGTTCATCAAGCGCTCGCGGGACCTGGGTTTTTCGCTGGAGGAAGTCGGCAAACTGCTGACACTCTGGCAGGATCGCCAACGTGCCAGCGCCGATGTGAAGGCCCTGGCCCGTCAGCACATCGACGAGCTGAATCAGAAGATCCGCGAACTCGGCGAACTGCGCGACACCCTGCAGGATCTGGTCGAGCACTGCCACGGCGACCACCGCCCGGACTGCCCGATCCTCAAGGAACTGGCGTCGGGCTGCTGCGCGCAACCCGCCCGCGCCTGAGCAGCAGGATTTTCATCGACAGCACTGTGGCGAGGGGAATGCCGTGGAACAGCAGCACCACGGCACCCGGCGCCCACCACTCATAGAACGGCGCGGCGATCAGCATGCCGACGCCGAACCCGGTCATCTGCAACAGTGTCAGGAAACTGAAAATCGGCAGGCGCAGGGCCTCCGGTTCCCTTTGTAGCCGTGACATCAGGCCGACTTCCGAGAACCCGTCACCCAGTCCGGCCGGCAACGAAAACAGCAACAGGCTGACGACACTGTGCTGCTGGAACATCAGGATGAACCCGCAGGACATCAGCAGCACGCCGCCGAAGTAGCGACGCTCCAGATGAATGTTTTCCGAGCCGTTGAGGCGACTGGCGATCCGCGCACCAATTAGCTTGCCGGCGGCCCAGACCGCGAGCATCAGGCCCAGTGTGGTGCTCGCCGAGTCCGGTGTCAGCAGTCTGGAAATGATCGGGAAGCCGACGTTGTGTGCAGCGCTGCCAAGGGTGTCGGCCATCGTGACAGCCAGCATCGCGGCCACCACCGGTGCGCTGCGCAGCCCTTGCAGCAACGCCGACCACTCACCCTGTTTAGCGCTGGACTCGACCACCGGCTCCGGTGCGCTGAATCGTAGCGGCGCAATCAACACTGCCGCCAACAGATAGGTCAGCGCGTTCAGCGCGAACACCGTTTCAAAACCAAACCCCGCGACCAGCAGCCCGGACACCAGACTGCCGCCGACCATCGCCATGGACGAGGCGGACGTGATCCAGGCATTGGTCTTGAGCAACTGCGCCGGCTCGATCAATCGTGGCAACTGGCTGTTGAGGCCGATGGCGAACATCGAATTGCCAAAGCCCAGGCCGAACGCGATCAGCGGCAGCAACAGCGCCTGCTGACTAACCGGGACGATCAGCAATAAACCGAGCACAGCAGCGCGCAGCAGATCGAAGGCAATCAACGGCAGACGGCCATTGCATCGGCGATAAAACGCGGTGCCGATCAGGCTGGCGAAAATTCCCCCGCCCACACGACTGGCGAGAAAAATCCCCACGCTCATCGCGCTGTTGCTCAGCAGGTAGACATAAGTGGCCAGCGCAACCATGTTGAGGAAAGCGCCGAAATCGGAAATCAGCCGGGCCGTGATGATCAGCCGGGCATTGCGGGAAGTGGTACTCACAATCAATCCTTGAATGTGCAAAACCCGGCCGAAGCCGGGTTTTCTATTTCAGATGCTCACTGCATCCACGGTGGCGGAGGCGGTTCGTCGGACTTGCCCTTGGGCTCGTCGTCCGCCGCGCGGATGGCTTGCTTGCGCTCCTCATCCAGTCGCGCCGCTTCGATCTCGCGCAGCACCCCGCCGACATCGGCCAGGTCCTCGGGATCGTCGAACTCGCCGGTCAGCACGCTGGCCGGGTGCAACGTACCCGCTTCGTACAACGCCCACATTTCCTTGGCGTATTTGGTCTTCTTCAACTCCGGGGCGAACCGGCCGAAGTACGACGCCATGTTGCCGACGTCACGTTCGAGCATGCTGAACGCGTGGTTGTTGCCGGCGGCGTCCACCGCTTGCGGCAGGTCGATGATGACCGGCCCGGTCGGTGTCAGCAGCACGTTGAACTCCGAGAGGTCACCGTGCACCAGACCGGTACACAACATCAGCACGATCTGCGAGATCAGGAACGCGTGATATTCGCGGGCCTGATCCGGCTCCAGCACCACATCATTGAGACGCGGCGCGGCATCGCCGTATTCGTCGGCCACCAGCTCCATCAGCAGCACGCCTTCGAGGAAGTCGTACGGCTTGGGCACTCGCACCCCGGCGTTGGCCAGACGGAACAGCGCCGCGACTTCGGCGTTCTGCCAGGCATCTTCGGCTTCCTTGCGCCCGAACTTGGAACCCTTGGCCATCGCCCGGGCCTGTCGGCTGTTGCGAACCTTGCGGCCTTCCTGATACTCGGCCGCCTGGCGGAAACTGCGTTTGTTCGCCTCCTTGTAGACCTTTGCGCAACGTAACTGATTGCCGCAGCGCACCACATAAACAGCTGCTTCTTTGCCACTCATGAGTGGACGCAGCACTTCGTCGACCAGACCGTCCTCGATCAGGGGTTCAATGCGTTTTGGAGTCTTCATCAGCTTTTATTGTGGGTCCTTTATTACCAAACACGCGAATGTCATTCGTTATACGGCAATCCTCGCATCACGGGGAGGGGTTGCCGACCTGTGAACCTGTGGATGCACACACTGTGCCGGATAAACCGGGCCAATCCGCCTCTCTATCGACCGCTGCGAATCATAGCCGAGGCTGTCGCAGTTGTTGGCGACAGGACTCGAGGGCATTTGCGACAGAATCTGACATCCCGCCAAACCCCGCTCACAAGAATTTTCTTTTCCAGCCTCAATTTCCCTCTCGCGCGGCCGAATTCCTTTGAGACAGAGGAATTTGTCCGACAATCGTTCCAAAAAACCTTCGATGTCGCACTCAAGGAAACGGGTGAGAAATACGTTTTTCGGCTGCCAATAACCGCGAGTCATCTGCACTGCGTGGGCCTACAAGAAAATCTGGAGCGCGGATGAACATCAAACAGAAGTTGACCTGGGCGTTTGCAATCATCGCCTGCTTGCCCGTGGTGCTGGTCGCCACGCTGGTGGTACTGAACCTGCGCAGCGATGCCCGGGACGATTTTGTCGACAGCAGCGGGCGCGAGATCCGTCAGGTCAGCAACGCCATGCAGCTGTTTTTCGACGGCATCAGCCAGAACGTCGATTACCTTGCGGCGCAGCCATTGGTCAAAAACGCCGACGGCAGCGTGCGCAGTCGCATGAGCGCCAATGCCTCCGACACCTCGGATGGCGAGATCGACAAGCAACTGTTTGCCCTGTTCGAGGGGCTGGCCAAGTCCCATCCGGCTTACTCTTATGTGTCCTACGGCCTGAACAGCGGCGGCTACGCGTTCTGGCCGGGCGACCCGAAAATGTCCAACTACGACCCGCGCACCCGCCCGTGGTACAAGACCGCCATGGCCAACCCGGGCAAGACCCTGCGCACCGAAGCCTATTACTGGGCAGGCGACGATGCGGTGCTGGTCAGCACCGTGCGCGCGGTGGCCAACCAGCTGGGCGCCCAGGGTGGCGTGGTCAACATTGACGTGTCGCTCAAGCAACTGACCGAGATCGTCAAACAGATCAAGCTCGGTGAAAGCGGTTACCTGATGCTGATGGAAAACACCGGCACGGTGCTGGTCGATCCGAAGCAACCGGAGCACAACTTCAAGCGGCTCGACAGCCTCGGCGAGGGTTACGCGCAACTGGCCAAGGCCGGCAAAGGGCTGGTGGAAATCGAGCTCAACGGCGATCGTTACATGGCCAACGTCTGGCCGTCGGAGCAATTGGGCTGGACCTTCATCGGCCTGATCAAACAGAACGAAGTGATGAGTTCCGCCACCCAACTGACCTGGCTGATCGCGATCATCGCGGCCGTGCTGGCAGCATTTTTCGCCGTCGTCGGTGCCAGTTTCGCCAGCCTCATCGTGCGGCCGATCCGCAGCGTGGCCAGCGGTCTGGAAGGTATCGCCCAGGGCGAAGGCGACCTGACCAAGAGCCTCGATATCCGTGGCAGCGACGAAACCGCGCAACTGGCCAACTGGTTCAACCAGTTCCTGACTGCGATCCGCAGCCTGATCCAGCACATCGGCGGCGCCGCCGGGAAAATCCTTGCCACCTCGCAGAGTTCGACCCGGGTCTCCGGCGACATGGCCGAAGCCGCCGGACGCCAGCGCGAAGCCGTGGACATGGTCTCGACCGCATTCCATGAAATGGTCGCCACCGCCAACGAAGTCGCCCGCTCGTGCAGCCAGGCGGCGGAGTCGGCCGACAGCGGCCAGCGCCAGGCTCGCGAAGGTCAGCAGCAGATCGATGCGGCAGTGCACAGCGTCGACCAACTGAGCCAGGAACTGGAGCAATCGGCGCAGTCGATGCAACAACTGGAACGCGACAGCAACGACATCCAGTCGATCCTCGGCACCATCCGTTCCATCGCCGAACAGACCAACCTGCTGGCGCTCAACGCCGCTATCGAAGCAGCGCGGGCCGGTGAGCAGGGGCGTGGTTTTGCGGTGGTGGCCGACGAGGTTCGCGCACTGGCCAAACGCACGGCGGATTCGACGGCGGAAATCGACGGATTGCTGGGCAACCTGGCCAAACGCACCAGCGCGGTGACCCAGCAGATGCGCGCCAGCCTCGATGTGTCGCAGCAGTCGGTTGCGCGGATCGGTGAGGCGCGGGAGAGCTTTGGGCAGATTCGTGAGTCGGTGGATGTGATTCGCGACATGAACACTCAGATTGCGACTGCGGCGGAAGAGCAGCATCAGGTGGCTGAGGACATCAATCGGCACATCAGTCAGATTCATGGTGATGCGCAACTGGTGGCGGAGCTGGCAAATTCGGCGCGGCTGGATTCGCAGAGTCTGGCGGGGTTGTCGAATGAGCTGGATGGGTTGGTGCGCAGGTTTCGTACTTGAGATTGGGGGCAACCTTGAAAGCCCCCTCACCCTAACCCTCCCGAAACGTCGGACCGCCCGGAGGGAGAGGGGACTGATTGGGAGATGCTTTAAAGATGCATCGACTTGATCCTGCTTTACCGAATCCATAATCGACTCTGATCTTTCAGGTCGATGTATAGCGAAAGACAACTCGGTAGGCCCCCTCTCCCTCCGGGCGGTCCGACGTTTCGGGAGGGCTGGGGTGAGGGAAAGCTTTTGCTCCTCTAGCGTTCGATGATCGCCGTCACACCTTGCCCCCCCGCCGCACAAATCGAAATCAACCCCCGCCCCTGCCCCGCCGCATCCAGCAGCTTCGCCAGGTTCGCCACGATCCGTCCGCCCGTCGCGGCAAACGGGTGCCCCGCAGCCAATGAGCTGCCCTTGACGTTCAAGCGGCTGCGATCAATCGAGCCCAGCGGCGCATCAAGCCCGAGCCGGGTCTTGCAGTACTCCGGATCTTCCCAGGCCTTCAATGTGCACAACACCTGCGCGGCAAACGCTTCGTGGATTTCGTAGTAGTCGAAATCCTGCAAGGTCAGCCCATTGCGCGCCAGCAGGCGTGGCACCGCGTACACCGGCGCCATCAGCAGCCCTTCGGCGCCGTTGACGAAATCCACCGCCGCCGCTTCGCCGTCCCGCAGATAGGCGAGGATCGGCAAGCCGCGCTCCTTTGCCCACTCTTCGCTACCGAGCAACACCACCGACGCGCCGTCGGTCAGCGGCGTGGAGTTGCCAGCGGTCAGGGTGCCCTTGGCGCTTTTCTCGAAGGCAGGTTTCAGGGTTGCGAGTTTTTCCAGGGTCAGGTCGGGGCGCAGGTTGTTGTCGCGGGTCAGGCCGAGGAACGGGGTCATCAGGTCGTTGTGCCAGCCTTCGCTGTAGGACGCCGCCAGTTTGTGGTGGCTTTCGAAGGCCAGTTGATCCTGTTCTTCGCGGGGGATGTTCCAGGTCTGCGCCATCAGTTCGCAGTGCTCGCCCATCGACAAACCGGTGCGCGGTTCGCCGTTGCGCGGGAATTCGGGGATCAGGTGTTTCGGGCGCAATTGCAGAAAGGTCTTGAGCTTGTCGCCGGTGGTCTTGGCGCGGTTGGCTTGCAGGAGAATCTTGCGCAGGCCTTCGCTGACGCTGATCGGCGCATCGGATGTGGTGTCGACGCCGCCGGCAATGCCGCAGTCGATCTGGCCGAGAGCGATCTTGTTCGCCACCAGCAACGCCGCTTCCAGGCCGGTTCCGCAGGCCTGCTGGATGTCGTAGGCCGGCGTCGCCGGCGACAGGCGCGAGCCGAGCACGCATTCGCGGGTCAGGTTCATATCCCGTGACAATTTCAACACCGCCCCTGCGACCACTTCGCCGATGCGCTGGCCGTGCAGGTTGTAGCGTTCGATCAGGCCTTCGAGGGCGGCGGTGAGCATCACCTGATTGCTCGCGGTGGCATACGGCCCGTTGGAACGGGCGAACGGAATGCGGTTGCCACCAATGATCGCGACGCGGCGCAGCTGACTCATGAAATGCTCCTTGTGAAATATCCGGTCTGAAAATCGAGCGCTGAAAACCCGGTCGGGCCACAAAAGCGCCGAGGGCAAACTACTCTGCTGTTCTAGCGTAGGCCTTATTGCGTGGATCGAACGATTGATTGCCCTTCGCAGTCCACACTTTGAACCCCATCTTCTGGAGAGCGTTCCATGTCTGACCGCTATATCGACTTCGCCAACTCGTCCATCGGCCACCGTCTGGTCGGGGCCCTGGGCCTGCCGTCGCCGGTGCGGCTGGAACGCTGGCAGGCCGGGCGCCTGCGGCCGGTGGACGGTGCATTGCTGATCGGCGGCGGGCCGCTGGCCGAGCGGGTCAGTGCATTTGCCAATCGCCTGACCGACGCGATCTACCGCTACGGCGACCAGCCGGCGACCGCCACCCAATGGATTCCTGGCCACGGCCCGAAACTCAAGGCCGTGGTGTTCGACGCCAGCGATTTGCAGCACACCGATCAGCTCAAACAACTGCGTGAATTCTTCCAGCCGCTGATGAAGAACCTCGACAGTAGCGCGCATCTGGTGATCCTCGGCCGCGCCCCGGAAACCCTGCGCGAACCGTTTGCCGCCAGCGCGCAGCGAGCACTCGAAGGTTTCTCCCGCTCGCTGGCCAAGGAGCTGCGCAGCGGCGGCACCCTGCAACTGATCTACGTCGGCGAAGGTGCCGAGGATCAGCTCGAAGGACCGCTGCGGTTTTTCCTCTCGCCGAAAAGCGCGTTCGTGTCCGGGCAAGTGATCCGGCTTACGGCGTGCGCCACCCAGGTCACCGACTGGACGCGCCCATTGGCCGGACGCAAGGCGCTGGTCACCGGCGCGGCTCGCGGCATCGGCGCCTCCATCGCCGAAACCCTGGCCCGTGACGGCGCCGAAGTAATCCTGCTCGACGTGCCGCCGGCCAAGACCGATCTCGAAGCCTTGGCCGCTCGTCTCGGCGGACGCGCCATCACCCTCGACATCTGCGCCGAAGACGCCGCTGCGCAGCTGATCGAGCAACTACCGGACGGCCTCGACATTCTGGTGCACAACGCCGGCATCACCCGCGACAAGACCCTGGCCAACATGACGCCCGAGTTCTGGGACGCAGTGCTGGCGGTCAACCTCAACGCACCGCAAGTGCTGACCAAGGCCCTGCTCGACAGCGGCACACTGCACGATAACGCGCGGGTGATTCTGCTGGCGTCGATCAGCGGCATTGCCGGCAATCGCGGGCAGACCAACTACGCGGCGAGCAAGGCCGGATTGATCGGGCTCGCCCAGGCTTGGGCCCCGACGCTGCTGGAACGTGGCATCAGCATCAACGCCGTGGCGCCGGGCTTCATCGAGACCCAGATGACCGCGCACATCCCGTTCGGCCTGCGCGAAGCCGGACGCCGCATGAGTTCGCTGGGTCAGGGCGGCCTGCCGCAAGACGTCGCCGAAGCCGTGGCCTGGCTGGCCCAACCGGGCACCGGCGCGTTCACCGGGCAAGCGCTGCGGGTGTGCGGCCAAAGCGTTCTGGGGGCCTGAACATGACCATCGAATGGCAAACCCTGCACCGCGAACCGAGCCTGCCGGGGCTGTATGCCCGGGCGGCGACCCGACGCAAAATCACCGGCACCACCCTGCCCGACAGCGGCTTGCGTTGCGCCGTCGAGGTGGAGGGCAAACGTCTGGCGGCGTATCGCAAGGTCTGCGGTTTCGCCGATGACGGCCTGCTGCCGCCGACCTATCCGCATATCCTGGCGTTCGCCTTGCAGATGCAATTGCTGACGGCCAAAGAGTTTCCGTTCCCTTTGCTGGGGCTGATTCATCTGAGCAACCGCATCCGCGTATTGCGGCCAATGGGCGGGATCAGTCGCGCGCAGGTCAGCGTCCGGGTGCATAACCTGCAACCTCATCCGAAAGGTGCGACCTTCGATCTGCTGACCACCCTCGACGATCAACTCGGGCCATTGTGGGAAGCCGAAAGCCAGATGCTCTGTCGTGGTGTGAAGCTCGAAGGCGACCCGGTCGAGCAGACCTGGGAGCCGGCACTGCCCCTCGCGCAAGTGGCGCAATGGAAGGCGCCGGCGGACATCGGCCGGCAATACGCGAAAGTCTCCGGCGACTACAACCCGATTCACCTGAGTGCCGCCAGCGCCAAGCTGTTCGGGTTCCCGACAGCCATCGCTCACGGTTTGTGGAACAAGGCCCGCACCCTGGCGGCACTGGCGGATCACCTGCCAAAAGCCAACCTTGAGGTGACCGTGTACTTTCGCAAACCGGTGCGTCTGCCGAGCGAGGTGAGCCTGTTCGCCAGTGCTGCCGGCTCCAGCGGTGAGTTGCGCCTGATCGGCGCCGGGGATCTGGAGCACATGGTGGGCAACTGGCAGCCGGTGGCTTGACATCGAGGCCGGGAAAACCTGATCAATTGTGTATATATCACTTAAGTTTTCCCGCGCCGCACACGCTTCCATCACGGAAATCCAGCCTTGATTTTCAAGGCTTTTTTTTGCGCGTCTATATCCTCGGTATTAGTCGTTAGGCGGCATTCGAAGCCGCTTGCATAAAGGCGTTAATACCAAGTTGAGAATGGCGTGGATCCAGCCTTGCGACTGATATGGACACAACGGACGAAGGCACTGCCGGCAACAGAACCGGCAAGCCGTCGAAGTCAACGAACGTTGTGACAGGTGCAAGGAACAACCATCATGAAAACCCACATGAAAGCCCAGGCGTGGTGCAAATCGGCAACAGCACTGGCCCTCATTCTCTCTCTCGGTCTGGCCGGCTGCAGCAGTGGCGGCGGCGGTCATCACAGCAGCTCTGGAAGCTCTTCCCCCGACAGTTCGACTGCGGGTACTGGCGGCACCGGTGGCACGGGTGGAACCGGAGACACCGCCGGCACTGGCGGTACCGGAGGAACTGGCGGAACTGGCGGAACTGGCGGCACGACGACCCCGACGGACCCCACCAATCCGACTAATCCGACCAATCCAACCGACCCGACCAACCCGACCAATCCGAGTACACCGACGCCTCTGGTTACCACCACGCTGGTGCAAGACGTCGGCAATACCGTCAGCGGCGTCGGCAATGGTGTCGGCCAGGTCGGCGACTCACTCAGTGGCGTGCCAGTCGTTGGCGGCGTGGTGCAAAGCGCCGCCAAAACCGCCGGCAATGTAGTGACCACACTGGGTGATGGGGTGGCCAACGGCATCGGCAAACTGGCAACCACCGACAATGGCCTGGGCGTCACCGCTTCGGCGGTCGGCGGCGTGGTGCAGGATGTAGGCAACGGCGTGTCCGACCTCAGCGGCAAACTGGCGACTGCCACGGGTAGCGTTCCAGTCGTCGGCGGTGTGGTGACCAAAGTCGCCCCGCTGCTCAACGGAGTCGGCGAAAAAGTCACCATGCTCGGCGACACCCTCAGCACCGCTACCACCACCGGCCCGCTCGGCTCGGTCACCAAAGAAGTGGGCAGCAAACTGGTGCCGGTGATTGCCATGGTCGAAAGCACCACGGACAAACTCGGCAGTGCCACGGGGCTGGGCGCTCCCGTGAACGGCCTGCTGCAGAAAGTCGGCAGCACGGTCGATGGCGTGGGCGACAAGGTCACTGGCGCCGGCAACGGCAATGCGCTGACCAACACCGTCGGCGGGGCCCTGAGTAACGTCGGCACCACTGTCGGCAAGGCCGGCGGACTGGTGAACAACGGCACCGGTTCAGGGACAGGCGTCGGTGGCGGTCTGGGCAACAACGGCTTGCTGCAAACCGTCGGTGGCGCAGTCGTAAACGTCGGCGCCGGGTTGAGCAGCGGCAATGGCACCCTCGCCGCACCGGGTGGTGTGCTGGCTGCGGCGGGTAACACCGTGGCCTCGCTCAACACCGTGCTCGGCGGTTCGGGATCGCCGATCACCAGTCCGACCACTCCCCTGGCAACCCTGGGCAACAACGTGGGTGCCGGACTTGCACCGGTCACCACTGCGGTCACCAGCCTGACCCAGAATGTCGGCGCCGCCACCGGGCTGGGTACTCCGGTCGCCGGCCTCACCGGCCAGGTCGGCGGTGCCGTCGGCAATCTCGGCAACACGATTGCCGGCACCAACAGCAACCCGGTAGTGGCGGCGGTCGGCAACACCGTCACCACCGTGGGCAATACCGTCACTGCGGTCGGCGGACTGGTCAACGGTGGAACTGCCACCGGGACCGGCGGCGGACTGGGTGGTGTCCTCGGCGGTCTCACCGGCGCCCTGGGTGGCAACAAACGCTGATTTGCACCTGGCCGATTCGACGGCCTTACCTACAGCGCCTACGCTTGGTTGAGGGCGGAAGATTCCCACGAGTCTTCCGCTTTTTTCTTAGGAGAAACCCGACCCCGTGCTGCGGGTTTGAACATGGAGTGTCCTATGCGCGTCATGGCATCCCTGCTATTGCTCAGTCTGAGTTCCACCGCCCTCGCCGACACCCTGCCCAGCTTTCTCAACAGCAACGAAACCATCCGCAACCTGCCGGTACCGAACCTGCCGGCTGACGCCTACCGGCCGAACGCTGCGCCGCTGCAAGTGCCGGATCCCGGCGCCACAGCCGCCCAGCCGTTGCTGATGAGTACAAAGATCAACCTCAGGACCGTGCAGATCGAAGGCGGCACGCTCTACCCGCTGAACGAACTGGCCGAAATCTACAAACCCCTGATCGGCCGCGAGAGCAGCCTCGCCGACCTGATCGAGGCCACTCGCAACATCACCCGTCGTTACCAGCAGGACGGCTATCTGCTGTCCTACGCCTTCCTGCCACAGCAGACCTTCGATGACGGTGTGGCGCGCGTCGTGCTGGTGGAAGGCTACGTGCGCGACGTTCAGATCGCCGGCGACGTCGGACGGGTCAAAGCCCTGCTCGAGCGACTGGCCGCCAAGCTCCAAGCCGAACGCCCCCTGACGCGCAAGACGTTCGAGCGCTATACCACGCTGATGACCCGCATTCCCGGCGTGACGATCCAGGCCCAGGTGCCGCCACCCGGCACCACCGACGGTGCAACCACGCTAGTGGCCCAGGCCAGCCGCAAACCGTTCACCAGCACCCTGAGCACCACCGAAGACAACCGCAACGGCACCCAGGCCTTGCTCGGCGTGAGCAGCAATTCACAAACGTCGATGGGCGAACAGTTGAGCCTCAGCGGCCTGTTTCCGCCGGGTGATGATCACGAGCATTACTACCGGCTGGACTACAACCAGTTCATCAACGACGAAGGTGCACAACTGAGCCTGTCGGCCTCGCGCTACCGAGCCGATCCCGGCACCAACGTGTTGTTGAACAACGGACTGGAGCTTAAGCCGCACCGCGAAAACGACCGTTATTCGCTCGGTTTCACACTTCCGCTGATTGCTGCTTCGGATGAATTGCTGACCGCCGGATCGCGCCTGTACGCGGTCAACGACAAGACCCGCTACAACGTGATCGGCTACCCGCTGAGCGTCGAAGAACGCACCGACATCCGCGCCCTCGCCTTCGAAAGCGACTGGCGCAAGGTCGATGCCCGGCAACTGCGCATTCTCAGTGGTGGCGTGTACCAAGGCTTCGACAGCATGGGCGCGCACACCAACAACAGCGCCATCGATCTCGACTTCTTTCGGGTGCGTCTGTCGGGGGTGCAGAGCGACAAGTTCCTCGACAACTGGCAAGGGGTGCTGTCCGCTGCGTTGTACTGGAGCAGCGACACCCTGCCCGACAGCGAGCGTGCGGTGTTCGGCGGGCAGAATTTCGGTCGCGGTTATCCCGATGATCAGGCATCCGGCGACAAGGGCTGGGGTGTGGCTTACGAGATCAACTACAGCTTCAACCGCGACGGCAACTGGGTGCGCATCCTGCAACCGTACTTCGTGCTCGACCGCTCGCGCAGCTGGTTCAACGAATTGCCGGTACAGGCCAACAACCTGTCATCGGCGGCGGTCGGCCTGAGATTCGGCGATGCGAAGTACTACAACATTGCCCTGGAGGCGGCCAAGGCGATGTCGGATGAAGCGCTGGATACCTTCAATCGCCGGCCGCGCTACAGCATCAGTTTCAGCTATCAGTTGTAGACCGCCGTCGCAGGCAACGCCGTTGCCTGCGACACGTCAGTTACGGCTCTCGATCTTGCCCCCGGCATCCGGGTCGTAGAAATCGGGGATTTCATATTTGTACTTCTTCAGCCAGCGCTGCATCGCCAGCTCGCGCTCGGTGGCCGTTGCCGCCTGCGGATCGGGGGACGCGGCCTTGTTGCGGCTTTGCAGCAACAGCCAGCCTTCGGTTTCCTGCTGCTGGGCCGATGCCGGGCCGGCGTCGATGGCCAGTGCGCCGAGCGGCAGGCTCAGCAGTCCGAGGCAGCACATCGTCTTCAACGTGTTCATGACACCTCCTTGAGGCTCACTTGATCGGCGCCGGTTGCGCATCAACCGCCACCGCGACCTGATTGCCAGCGACGGGTCTGGCCTTGACCGGAGACTTGAGTTTCTCCGCGCGTTCCTGAGCATCGGAGAACTGTTCCGGGGTCAGGTGCGCGCGGCTGACCACTTCCGCAGCCTGCTGCCAGTTGTTCTGATAGAGCAGCAGAGTGACCAGATTCAGCGTCGCCAACTGATTGTTCTGCTTCAACTCGATGGCCGTCAGAAACTCGAAGCGAGCATCCTCGAGCCGCAGCTGATTCAGGTACACCACGCCCAGATCGTTGCGGATGTTTTCATTGGTCGGTGCCAGCCGCGCCGCGCGTTGCAGGTGGGCCTGCGCCTGACCGTTGTCGCCACGGGCGGCGTACAACTGGCCAAGGCCGTGTTCGGCGTCGGCGTTCAGGCACGTGCCGAGCAGGCTGCGATACAACGGCTCGGCTTCGCTGCGTCCCAACAGGCGATAGACCTTGGCCTTGCGCAGTCGCACCTCGACGAGGTTATCGGGCAGGCCCTGCAGGTTGGCCAGGCTGGCGTGCAGCTTGCCGTCATTGACCAGATCATCGGCCAGGTTCAGCGACAGCTCCTGTTCTGAACTCAACTTGCTGCAACTGGCCGGCGCCAGCATCGTCGTCCACGGCGCCTGACCATCCGTTGCGCAACCGCCGAGCAGCAACAGACTTGCCACGACCATCAGTGCTTTCATCCATCGCTCTCCATTGCCATTGTCAGGACGCAAACGCCCGGGTGATTGCAGTAAAACCGGGCCCCGCCAGAACGATCAGCAAGGCCGGAAACAGCAGCAGCATCATGACCACCGACATCTTCGCCGACATCTTCGAGATGTATTCCTGCAAGCGTGTCATACGTCGGTCATCCAGCAGCTGCTTGAGCGTCAGCAGCGATTTCATCGCGCCGCCGCCCTGTTGAATCAGTTGTTGCAGGATCACGCAGGTGTCGGTGAACTCATCCACCGCCAGTATCGCGGCCGCCTTGTTCAGCTCTTGCCCGAGCTCCAGGCCCGAGTCGACGCGGGCCAGAATCAGGCGCAGTTCGCTGGTCAGCTCCGGCAGCAGTTTCTGCCCTTCTATGCTGAGCACGCGCAGGGCCTGTTCGACGGCCATGCCGGACTCGAACAGGATCCGCAGCAGCGGAATGAACGTCGACACCTCCACCGCAATGATTTTCTGCCGACGGGCAGCGGCATACGCCAGCAGGCGTTTGGGCAGCAGATAACCGACGCCGGTGGCAATCATCGGCACCAGCCAGCCGTTGGGTGCGAGGGGGAAAAACACTTCTTTCAGAAACAGGCCCAGCCCCAGTGTCAGCAGCGGCGTGCCGATCTGGCAGGCGGCAAACAGCGAGCGCTCGCTGGCCCGGCGCCAACCGAGGCGGCTGAGCAACGTCTGGGTTTCACTGTCGATGCTCACCGAGCGCTGGCCGAAGCGGCTGCTGCCCAGTGCCCGCAGCCAATTGCCGAAACGGCTCTCGCGCACCAGTTGCCCCTGCAAGCGCTGGTTGACCTGACGCACCCGACGCCGCTCGGCCAACAAGTGATTGCCGACCAGCAACAGTGCGCCGAGCAACAGCATGAGACTGGCCAGGATCAGCACGTCAGACACTCCTCAACATGCGCCACAGCGCCAGGCAACCGGAAACCTGCAACACCACCGCGACAATCAGCATGGTCCGACCGCCCGAGTCGTTCCACATGCCGAGCATGTAGCCGGGATTGGTCAGCATGAAGTAACTGACCAGGATCACCGGCAGCGATCCGAGTACCCACGCGGTCATCCGGGTTTCGCCGGTCAGCGCACGCAGTTGCCGGGCACCCTGGTCGCGTTCGCGAATCAGTTTGATCAGGTTCTCCAGCAACTCGCTGGCATTGCCGCCATAGCGATGATTGACCTTCAGGCCCAGGGCGAACATGCGCAGTTCGTCCTGCTCGTAGAGTTCGGCGAAATCGCTGACCGCGTCCGGCAGGTTCACTCCCAGCTGCACGTTGCGCTGCACCCGGCCCATCGCGGCTTTCAACGGGTCCTCACTGGTTTCGATGCCGCCCATTACCGCATCGGACAGGGTCCGGCCGGACTTGAGGCTGCGCACGGTGTGATCGAGCAACTGCGGTAGCTGTTCGATCATCCGGTTGAGCCGGCGCCGATACAGCCACGCGATGTACAGCCGCAAGATCAGCGGCGGCGCCAATATCAGCACCAACAGACCGACCCAGTCAGCCAGCAGATAACCCAGCATCATGGCCACGACCCACAACGACAGCCAAAGCCCGAAACGTTCGCTCGGCCGGCCGAGGCCTGCGCGCAGAAACATCCGCTCCAGCCCGGTCCACGAGGTTTTTTCGGCCCCCCCCTGGGGCTGCCCGGCGGCGAGGCGCGAGAGCACCCGTTCGTTGGCAGTCTTGCGCACACCTTGCAGGAACAGGCGAATCGACAGCCCCAGCAACAACAGGCAGAGGACGATCAAAATCACCGGTCCGATCATGACGAAGGCTCCATGCGTTCAGCCCAGACTCGACTCGTGTCGCAACTTGTCGCCGGCCGGGTTGACCGCTTCGCGCAGAAAGCCGAAACCGGTGCGTCGGTCCAGACGGAACAGGGTATTGGTGACGTAAACGTCTTCGCGCACGCCGACCACTTCCACCACTTCACTGACGCAGCGGCGGCCGTCGGGCATGCGGGTCAACTGAATGATCACGTCGAGCGCCGCGCAGATCATCTGCCGCAGGGTACGTTCGGCGACCGTGCGACCGGTCAGGCCGACCAGGGTTTCCAGACGCAGCAACGCATCCTGGGCGTTGTTGGCGTGCACCGTGCTCATCGAGCCATCGTGACCGGTGTTCATCGCCGTCAGTACGTCGAGCACTTCAACGCCCCGGATCTCGCCGAGAATGATCCGGTCCGGACGCATCCGCAGGGCATTGCGGATCAGGTCGCTGGCCTTGACCTCGCCGTGCCCCTCGGCATTCGGCGGGCGGGTTTCCAGACGCACAACATGAGGGTGGCCGAGCTGCAATTCGGCGACGTCTTCGATGGTCACCAGTCGTTCGTGGGGGTTGATGAGTTGGCTGAGAATGTTCAGCAGCGTGGTCTTGCCGGTGCCCGTGCCGCCGCTGATCAGGATGTTGCAGCGCTTGCCCACGGCCTCCTGAAAGCACTCGAAAATCGGCAGGTCGATGGTCTGCATGGCGATCAGGTCACTGCTCTTGAGCATGTCCTTGCGGAATTTTCGAATCGACAGACAAGGGCCGTCGAGGGCGATCGGCGGGATGATCGCGTTGACCCGGCTGCCGTCCGGCAGGCGTGCATCGACCATCGGCGAAGACTCGTCCAGCCGCCGACCGAGCGGCGCGAGAATGCGCTGCATGACCCGCTCGACGTGGTGTGCATCGATGAAGCGCAGGTCACTCTGATGCAGTACACCGTCGCGCTCGACGAACACCCGGTGCGGGCCGTTGACCAGAATCTCGGTGACGGCGGTGTCGCGCAGCAACACTTCCAGCGGGCCGAATCCGGTCAGTTCATCGACGATTTCTTCCGCCAGCCGCTCCATCTCGTAACGTGAAATCGCCAGGTGCAAACGGGCGATGTATTCGGCGACCTTGTCGGTGACGAATTGCGCCAGCAACTGCCGCGAACCTTCCAGCAGGTTTTTCCCGGACTCCTCGATGGCATCGATGATGTAGCGATGCAGGACCAGTTTCAGGCCTTCGTGGTCGGTGTTGCCCGACGGGCCCCGCGCCGGCGCACCGAAGAGTTTTTCCGGGCTCATGAGGTGCCTCGCAACCGGTCGAACCAGGTGACCTTGGGTTTGGCCAGGCCTTCGGAGCGCTTGGCCAGCCGCTCGCCGAGCACCCGCAGGCTCTGGGTGAGTTTCTCCCTGGGGGCCAGCTCAAACAGGCTGACACCCTGGTTCTTGGCGTTCAGGCGCAGCTCCGGACTCAAGGCCAGCACCGCGATCACTTCCAGGTTGAAGGTCTTGCCGAGGGTGTCCGCATCCGGCGCGACGTTGCTCAGATAGCGGTCGACCAGCAGCCGTCCGTGATCAAGCTTCATGCCTTTTTCGCGCCACAGATTGAACACCGCGAGATTGCGTCGGCAATCGAGAACATTCTGGTCGGTGTACCAGATCAGCTTGTCGCAATGGCTGACAAAGGTGCGCAGTGCCTCGCTGTCAGGCTGGCCGGTGAGGTTCACGACAATGTGCTGGAAGTGCTGGCGCAAGGCGCTGAGCAGCATGTACAGCTCGGCGGCGCTGGTGCTTTCCAGCGGTTCGTCGTTGTCGGCGTACGCCAGAATCCGCAGTCCCGCTTCGGCGCTGGTGAACGCACTGTCGATCAATGTTGCGTCGAGCCTGCGCAGGTGGCGCAAGGCATCGCCGAAGTGGAACGAACTCTCCAGCCCCAGCAACGCCAGGCTGTCGCCACGGGGCAACCCGAGGTCCAGCAACAGCGTCTGCTGTCCGCTTTTTTGCACCACCAGCGCCATATGGTTGGCCAGCAGCGCGCCATCGGAACTGCTCTGTACGCCGTACAACACCGTCAGCCCGCCCAGCAACGCGTTGTGGGTCACCGGCGGCAGGCGTTTGCTCAAGCGCCGCACCAACCCGGCCACTTCGCTGGAGCGCGAACCATAGGCGACGAAATCCCGTGCCCCGGCGCGCATCGCATTGAGCACCAACTGGTTGTCCATGCCGTCGCCCAGGGCAACGATCGCCAGCATCGGCTTGGCCTCAAGCGCACCTTCGATGAGCGCGCTCTGGGCCACCACGTGTTCACGGTCGAGGCCGACGAACACCAGGCTGGCGAAGGTGACGTCCACCAGCGCGAGCAATTCGTCGAGGCTGCCCGTACCGGCACTGACCACCTGGCCCAGAGGCGCGAGGGCGCTTTGCAGCCACTCCAGATCGGTGTTGTTGCGAGTGATGGCGAGAAAGGTCTGGCTCAGGCTCTGGCTCATTGGGATAACCCGCTGCGCTTGTCGAAGTTACCGTTTTCCAGGAAGAACATGCGGTAGAAATTCGGGTCGTAGTTGCGCAGTTTTTCACCCGGCAACGACGGCAGTTGTGCCTCCGCCGAGAGCGGGCGCACCAGGTGCGGAGTGACGATCATCAGCAGCTCACGCTCTTCGCGTTTGATCTGCGAGCTTTTGAAAAAGGCCCCGAGCACCGGGATGTCGCCCAGCCCTGGAAACTTGTCGACCTGGGAACTGTTGGTGGTGCTGATCAGACCGCTGATGACGAAACTCTCGCCATCGGCCAGGGAAATACTGGTGTCGGTGCGGCGGATGGTCAGGGCCGGCACCGTGGTGCCAGCGATGTTCACCGCGTTGCTGAAATCCAGTTCGCTGACTTCCGGTGCCACCTTCAGGGCAATGCGATCGTGGCTGATGATGGTCGGCGTCAGGGTCAGGCGGATGCCGAACTCCTTGTATTCGATCGACACGTTGTCGCTGCCGGAACTGGGCACCGGAATCGGAATCTGCCCGCCCGCGAGGAAACTTGCACTCTGCCCGTTGAGCGCCACCAGACTTGGCCGCGCCAGGGTGTAGGCGAAGCCGCTGCCTTCGAGGGCATTGATGATCGCCATGGTCTTGCCGCCGATCCACGAGAAGTTGAACAGCGAGTTGTCCACCGGCAGTCGCGGTTGCGGGACGCCGTCTATGGGCGGCAGGGTTCCGGGCGAGCCGAACAGGAAATTGCCACGGGTGCCGATCAGCGAAGCCGAGGCCTGTTTGAGCTTGGTGCGGCTGACTTCGACGAAGCGAATGTCGGTCTGTACCTGCGAGGGCAGCAACGCATCATCCGACGGCAGTGCACCGGTATTGGTCAAAGCCGAGGTGGCGGCGCCCTTGACGAACACCATGCTCTGGCGCGGCTCGCTGGAGCAGCCGGTCCAGACCATGAGACTGGTAGCGCCCGGCGCCACGGCGGTGAGCAGGAACGAGGAATTGCCATTGGCATGCACGTCGGCGATTTTCGGATCGCCGATGGCCAGGCGTGTGATCGCCACCGGGGATTGCATGTCCTGCTGCCAGCCTTCGTTGATTTCGATCACCGGCGGCAAGCGCCCGAGCGCCGCGCAGTTGCCGGTGGCCGCGTGCGCGGCATTGATTGACAGTCCCATCAGCAGCAAGGCCCGGAGCACGGGATTGAAGATCGGCCAGGAACGACTCTGCATGCACTTGGATCCTTGCTCAGTCATGGGTTTTGTTGAAGGGGCTGATTGCCGCGAATCACTTCCACCGCAGGCCGTACCGCACCGCCATGGTCGCCACCGGTAGCAGCCTTCGGCGCCGTCCCCAGCGCCAGCTGAGTGAACTGGAAAAGCTGACTGTTGGCGGCAACCAGTTTTTCCGGTGCCTGACTTTCGCCGGCCCAATACTTGGCCAGGCGCTGTTCTTCACTGCTGCGCACGGCCAGGCGCAATGTCCCGACCTGGGTGGCGAGCATCATTCGACTCAACAATTGTTCAGGCACCGCCAGCACCACGGTGCGCGCGGTGAGCCGGCGCTGGTCCTGCTTGATTTTGTCGTCGGCACTCAACGCAGGGGCGGACGGTTGGCCGTCATTGGTCAGGCCGTATTGCTCGCCGACACCCAGCACGCGCATGGCCGGCACCACAATCTGTGCCGACTGCTGCGGGTTGCTGGCGTCCTGGCGCAGGTACAACAGCACGTCGACGTAATCCCCGGGGATCAACTGCCCGGCCGCACCGATCACTTCATCGACCGACACGGCCAGCGCGCGCTCGTCGCGGTGGATCATCCGCGCCAGTGTGCCGCCGGCCTCGAAGCTCTCTTCGTTGAGCCAGGTGCCGGCGCTCAGGTGGCGCCACGGTGTACGGCCCACGGCCTGTTCGAGGGTGCCGAGGCTGCCGGCGGGAGCGCTGCGCAGTTTTTCGACGGCCAGATCGGCGGCGGTGAGTGGGGTAAATGGCGGGACGTCACGTACCAGCACCACGACGGGCTGGCGGGTCTGGTCTTCGGCGGCAGCAACGGTTTTTTCGACGGTAACCACCGCCGGCGCGGGCGCCTCGGCAACCGGAGCGGGCTGCCGGCTGAGCACCAGGCCCCAATATCCGACAACGATGGCGCCCAGTAAAAGCACCGCTGCAAGGCCCATGGTCACACGACTGTTCATGACGGCTCTCCCTTTCCTGCTGCACTACCAGCCGCACTTCCTGTCAAGGGAACATCGCAATCAGGCAGCTATGAACATCCAACTATTTCGCTATTTCCACGCTAGCTGAAACAAGCCAAAACGCCATTACTGACAGCCAAATAACCCACGAAAGTATGGGTGTTGGCCAATTAGCAGTCGAAATACCGGGAACGACGAAGCGACTAATCCTTTGTGACTAATCCGTTCTTACAGTTGTTGGGTGGGGGTTTGTTGACAATGCTCAAATGGCACGGCGAACGCTTTGCCGCTGCCGTTACATCGGCGCCAGGAGCGCAAAGGAGTGGGCACATGTTTCGAATGATCGTTGATTATTTAATGGCCAGAGCCCTGCTGTTTTACAAACATGAAGACGGTGCCTCGGCAATCGAATACGCCATTGTCGTAGCCATGGTCGCCGTGGTGGTTGTCGTTTTCGTCACTCCGCTGGGTGATCGAATGCTGGCGATCTTCAACAACGTCCTGGTGTCGCTGGGCGGCACTGCGCAAACCCGGCCAACTCCGTAATCGAAGTTGCGCCAGCACCTTGCTGATGTCGGGCTACACTCGATCTTCCATTCAGCTTTCAGGTACTGCCCATGAACGTGTCTTCTTCCCCACGCCAACAGTTGCTTCTGGTTGACGACGAAGAGGACGCGTTGCTGGAGCTGGCGGAGTTGCTGGAGGGTGAAGGTTTCGTCTGTCATACCGCCACATCGGTCAAACTCGCCCTGCATCATCTGACCCGCCATCCCGACATCGCCCTGGTGATCACCGATCTGCGCATGCCGGAAGAAAGCGGCATGTCGCTGATCAAGCGCTTGCGCGAACACACCTCGCGCCAGCATCTGCCGGTAATCGTGACGTCGGGGCATGCGGACATGGAAGACGTGAGCGACATGCTGCGGTTGCAGGTGCTGGACCTGTTCCGCAAGCCGATCTATCACGTGCGGCTGCTGGAAACCCTCGACAACCTGTTTCCCAAGCCGAAGATGAATGCCGGGTAAAGAGAATGCCCGGCAGTGTGATTCAGTGGGCAGTCACCCGCTGACGCAAACCGGAATTGCCCGGCGATAACGCCAACGCCAACTGCGTGCGGTTATGCATGTGGGTCAGGCGCAACACCTGCGAAACATAGAGCTTCACGGTGTTTTCGGTAATGCCCAGCTCACAGGCAATCTGATAATTGGTCTGCCCCTTGCCCACCAGGCGCGCCACGTCCAGTTGCCGTGGCGAGAGCTGATTGAAGATCGCCGGGATTTCCAGCTCACCGGCCTCGCGGGCGGTTTCGTCGCTGACCGGCGCCGGGCCGCGCCGCACCTTGTCCAGATCCTGGTAAAGATCATCGATGGACGACGACAGGTCCTGCAGCTTCTGATTCAGATGGCCCAGTTGCAGGGTTTTCTGACGTTCCTGCAGTACCGCTTCCTGGCGTTGCAGGCCTTCGAGCAATTCATCCAGATTGACCGGTTTCTGGTAGTAGTCGGCGATCCCGGCGCGCAAGGCCTTGATCACGTCCTGCTTGTCGGCGCGACCGGTGAGCATGATGGCTTCGAACGCCCGGTGTTTGCCGGCCAGCCGTTGCAGTTCCTGCACCAGTTGAATGCCGTCCATGTCCGGCATGTGCAGATCGCACAGCACCAGTCCGATCGCGATGTCGTCCGAAAAACGCTCGATCGCCTCTTTGCTGGACTCGCACGGCACACAGCGGTAGCCGCTGCTCTCGAGGAATTCACAGAGCTCTTCGACGATCAGTGCCTGATCATCGACAACGAGGACTTTTATCGCAGAGGTAAGCTTGTTCACGTGCCACTCCATGCCCAGGCCAATACTGGCCATTCCTGTACTGACCGGTACCTTTGAAAGTAGACCCACTTTCCGACTATGTACATAAGACTAGTGGCATCTGGCGACTAATGGATCCAAGGTAGCGCAAGCACAAAACCGACTAACACGAACGGCGCAAATGGCAGCTTTTTTGACATGGATGGCGCCATATATCGAAGACGATCCCTAAGTCGTTGACTCATATGCAGCCAGAGTCTTGGCGCCACCAGCATCCAGACCACGCTCGCCGCACCGGCGCCGATGAATATCCCGAGCAGCGACAAGCCGTCCGTCGAAAGGCCAAGAGCTGTCATTAATTTCACATCGCCGGCGCCCATTCGTCCCATGAAATACCCCGGCAGCGTGAACGCCAGCGCCACGACACAGGCCCAGCCGCCCTGCCCGGCTTCGGCGCCCATCCAGGTAGTACCGAAAGACAACAGATAGATCAGCGCGAAAGCGGCGGCGCCCAGCGTCAGCGCGTTGGCAATCCTTCGTTGCCGGGCATCCTGGGCCGCGCAGGCCGTCAACCAGATCAGAAGGACAAGGCTTTGCATGCGGTAAAAACCGTCCGTTTTTGCTGAATGATTCTATGCTGATACTACGCAGTGACTGTCAGGGTAGACGCACGGATGAAAACCGGCTCTCGGAAGGCGCAAAAAGGTGCGGTGGCGATCGAATTCGCCCTGGTGTTCGTGATCTTTTTCGCGGTGTTTTATGGCCTCGTCAGCTATAGCCTGCCGTTCGTGCTGATGCAGACGTTCAACCAGGTCACCGCCGAAGCCATCCGCCGCGCGGTGGCGGTCGACCCCACGATTCCCAACTATCCGACCGTGCTGGTCAATACCGCCAATGCCGCGTTGAGCCAGCAATTTTTACTGATGCCCTCGTCACTGAACCTGGTCGTTGGCACTGATACCTCCACGGTCTATGACCCGACCCAGGGCACGCTCACCGTCAGCGTCAATTACCCGGTGAGCAAGCTCAACCGGGTCATGCCGTTTCTGGTGTTGCCGGGCATCGGCGCTGTCCCCAGCCTGCCCACCAACCTGACCGCCATTTCGAGCCTGAAATTTTGACTCCGGGTGACAACCTGCTCGGCCGCCTGCTCAAGCGGAGCATGGTCGCCAGCGACTTGCCGGATGTGCTCGGCACCCCACTGACGGGCCTGCACATCCACCTCGACAGCGACGGCGGCGTATTGCAAGTGGCCGGTCCGCTGCGCCTGTTGCTGACGCAACAGTCGCTCCGTGACAAACCGCTGCCGTTGCGCGACTACCTGCTGGCGCACAGCACGCTGTCCATCGAGGGCCGCCCGCAGGACTGGCAAGGTCAACTGCTGGATCTGGATTTCCCTGGCCTGGGCGACCAGACGTTGCACCTGCGCGGCTGGGTCCAGCCGCTGGGCAACGGCTGGCTGCTGCAACTGATCGACATCGCCGACCTGTTGTCCGAACGCCAGCAAGCGCATCAGCGCGAGGCGTGCCAAATGATCGCCGAGCAGATCAGCAAACAGTTGCGCAGCTGTAGCCTTGGCCGGTTGCCGGTGCTTGTCAGCGAACAATTGCAGGTGATCGCCCAGCGCTGGCAGATCCCGTGCCTGGCACTCGCCCTGCTCGATGAACAGGAACAAGGTTGGCAGATCCATCAGCAATTCCACGCCCATGACGCACCGGCGCTGTGGCACGACGGCCAGCGTCTGGGCACGCCGCTCGACAGCCTCAATGGCACCGGCCCGCAGCGCCTGGGCGAGCATTACGGCCAGTACGAGCACTCGCGGGTCCAGGGCCTGTTCGGTAATGCCGAAGGCTTTGCCGTGCCCTACAGCGATGATCGAGGCGTGATGGCGTGGCTGCTCTGCGGTTTTTATGCGGTGGACAAGACCGCGCCGTATCTGACCGACCGTGACTGGCTGATGCTGGCGGGTGCACTGGCCGGCCCCCTGCTTGGTCGCTTGCGCGAACAACAGCACCAACTGCAACTGGAGCGGCTGGAGTCATTGCAGACGCTGCTCGGTACAGGCTGGTGGGAAATCAGCAGCAGCGAGCAGATTCAACTGGCCCCGACGCTGGCCGCCACTCTGCAACAGGACAGCTCGACGTTGACGCTCGACAACTGGCTGAACCTGATCCATCCCGCCGATCGCGAAGAAGTCCGCAGCCGCCTGCAAGCCCTGCAACTGCACGGGGAAATCCTCGACCTGTGCGTGCGCCTGCATTCTCGTGACGCCAGCCAGACGCCGGCGTGGTATCGCCTTCAGGGGCAGGTCACCGGTACCGGCGAACATCGCCGGCTGGTGGGTTTCATGCTCGATATCAGCGACATCAAGAACCAGCAGCAACTGGCCGCCGCCGCCCATGCGCGGCTGGACAACCTGATCGCCAGTTCACCGGCGGTGATTTACGTCCAGCACTACGTCGAAGGCGCCTTGCTGCCGGCGTTTTTCAGCGCCAGCCTGCAACCGCTGCTGGGCTGGAGCCTGGAGGACTGTGACGCCAGTGCGCTGGCAGAGCGGATTCACCCGGATGACCGGGCCCTGTATTTCGAGCGAACCCGGCAACTGCTGCGTGAAGGCTCGGTGCGCGCCCGCTATCGCCTGCGCGACAGTCGCGGCGATTATCACTGGCTGCTCGACGAAGCCCGGCTGCTGCGCAATGACCTCGGCCTGCCGGTAGAAGCCGTCGGATTGTGGCTGGACGTCACCGAAGCGACACTGGCCGCCGAGCAGGTCAGACAGAGTGAGGAGCGCTACCGGATTCTGGTCGAGGACTCGCCAGCGATGATCTGCCGCTATCGTCCGGACCTGATCCTGACGTTTGGCAACCGGCCGCTGGCGACCTATCTGGAATGCGCTCCCGAAGACTTGGCCGGGGTCGATCTGGGTAGCTGGATGTCCGACGTTCAGCGCGCCGCCTTCGTTGAACGCCTGGCCCGGTTGACCCCGCAATCCCCCGTCAGCACCGCCGAAATCAACCTGCAATTGCCGGGGCGCGAACATGCGTGGTGGGTGTGGTCGGATCGCGGGGTGTTCGATGAGCACGGAACGCTGATCGAAGTACAAGCCGTTGGCCGCGACAACACCGAAGTGCGCCGCTCGCAACAGCAACTCACGCAAAGCGCAAAAATGGCCACTCTCGGTGAAATGGCCACCGGCCTGGCCCACGAAATCAATCAGCCGCTGAACGTCATGCGCATGGCCATCGTCAACGTGCAGAAGCGCCTGAGCAACGGCGATGTGCAGATCGATTACCTGACCGACAAACTCAATCGCATCGACGCTCAGGTACAGCGCGCTGCAAAAGTGGTGGACCACATGCGGGTGTTCGGCCGCCGTTCCGAGATCGAGCAACAGCTGTTCAACCCGGCCAGCGCCATCGAAGGCACGCTGTCGTTGCTGGCCGAGGGCATGCGCGGCAAAGGCGTGGATTTGCGCATCAGCGAAACCGCGTTCGAGGTTCAGGTGCGCGGGTACGTCGATCAGCTTGAACAGGTGCTGATCAACCTGATGGTCAACGCCCGCGATGCGCTGCTGGGCAAACGCGAGTCCGACTCGGCATTCAAGCCGTGGATATCGATCTACGCCGAGCGCGACGAGCAGAACGTGCGCCTGTGGGTCGAGGACAACGGCGGCGGTATCGACCCGCGTCTGCTGGAGCGGATTTTCGAGCCGTTCTTCACCACCAAACCGGTGGGCGTCGGCACCGGCCTGGGACTGTCAGTGAGTTACGGGATCATCGAGAACATGGGCGGGCACTTGAGCGTGCGCAATTCCCCGGACGGCGCACGGTTCTGCATCGAACTGCCGATCGCCCCCGACGACTAGATCACCAGATAGGCCTTGCCGGTCTGGCCACAGGTCATGTTGGCGCCAACGTCGACATCCATCAGGTTGATCCCCAGCCCCTTGAGCAAATTGTTGAGCAGCGGATCCAGCAACGGACTCACCAGGTTGGTGATCAGTGGTTGCAGGATCGTCGTGACATCGCTGATCAAACTGGCGACGCCGGTGACAATCGCCCCCAACGGGTTGCTGCCCTGGGGTTTGTAGACGATCAGATTGATCCCGGCCAGGGTGCTTGCCAGGCTGTTGACGATGTTGCTGGAGGGCGCGGCGGCAATCACGCTCGGCGGCAGTTTCAGGTTGGGCGGTGTGGCGAATGGTGTGGTGCTGGAAAACACCAGATTCTGGGTGTTCTGCGCCACGCTGGTGTTGACCATGATCGCGATGCCGCCTGCGCCGTAGGGCACGTGAGTGCTCGGGTCACAGCTGCCGATCCCCAGAATCTTGTGACAGGTCACCGTGCCCAGATCCACCAGCGGCAACGGTGCGACGGTGGGTTCGGCGGCAGATGAAAAGGCGTTGGTCGGGTCGATTTTGCCCAGTTTGAGATCGGCGATCGAGGTGAGGGTGCGGGCCGTCAGGCTTTTGGTGCCGGTGTTGCCGGTCGGGCAACTGTAATCGGTGACATAACTGATGGCACCACCGGCATCCAGGCTGATGTCGATTTGCGGCGAGGGCAACAGCTGCGGGTCCAGTTGCTCACAACCGGCCCCGAGCAGGCAGCCGACCGAATTCAGTGTGGCGACCAGATTGAGGCTCAACAGCGCATTGAGCGTCGGTGTCAGGGTGCCAACCAGCCCCAGCACCGCATTGGCCAAGCCAGTCACCCCGGACAGCACCGGCAGATTTATTGAAAGCATCGTGCGAATCTGCGCGGTGCGCACATAAATCCGGTTCGGCCCGGTGGGGTTGGCCCTGGCCAGCGCCGGATCACCAATGGCGGAAAACTGCGGCGGCTCGATGACCTTGACCCGCACCGTGACATTTGCCAGCCCCAGCACGCTGATCGGCAGGGTCGCGGCCACCGCACTCTTGCTGTTGGCCAGCTGAATCACGCCCTGGACCAGTTGCAGCAATTGCAGATTGGCATCCAGCCCGGCGGCCGTGGTACCGGTCTGCAATTGCAGAATGTCGCCGAGTTTGACCGGTGCGGCATTGATCGCCGCCACTTGCAGCTGACCCAGCGCGGTAATCACCTCAGCGGTGGCACCGTTGAGCTGCACCGCCGTAATCGCGGCCTGGATCAGTTGGGTCACTGTGGCCTGCGTATTGAGCAACTGGGTGTAATTGCCGGCGGCGACGTTGAGGTTGATCGCCAGTTGGTTCAGGTAGCTGAGTAGGTTGATATCGGTATTGAGCAAACCATTCCAGCCCACGGCCGTCAGATTGACGTTACCGCCGAGCAGCCCGGAAAACAGCGGATTGAGGATGTTCGATTGCGCGGTGTTGATGCTGGCCAGATTGCTGCGGATGTTCAACTGAGCGACGGTCGGCTTGGGTTTGGCCGCCACCGCCGAAGCGTAAAGCACGGTGTTGAGACTGACCGGTGTGCCACTGAACAACGCCTGCACGCCGCCGGCGAAACTGGTGGTGACGGTGCGGTTGGCTGCGACCTTGACCGCCTCTGATTGCGTCGCGTCCACCGTAAACGTGCGCAGGCCGGTAGCGGCTGTCGCCAACTTTCCGCAATCGATCACAAGGACGTTGGTGGCATTGGCGACAAACCCGTTGCGCGTCGCGCTTTGCCCCGCGTAACTGGCGGCGGTAAGGCCCGGCAGGCAATTGCCGCCACGGCTGACGGCTTCGAGGGCGGCGGTGTCCACCAGGCGCTGCAGTTTGCGTTGTTCCATGTACAGGCGGCCGGTGTCCACCACCAGCAGCATCAACACCAGCGCCAGGCTGAGCGTGGCGGCCGCCATCAGGCCGATGGCCCCCCGCTGCCGGGCAGGGCCGCCGCACTGCGGATGACGCGACATGGCGCACTCCTTTGCCGGCGCACTGCCGGGCGCAACCTCCATTGGTGGTTTTGAGTGTAGACGCGCTACACCGACACTGCTGGCAACGCGCCAGTTTCACCCGCCCATAAAAAACGGGAGCCATGGGCTCCCGTTGTTTTTCAACAGACTCAGCGCGGTGGATAGTTGGACAGGATCCGCGCCACGGTTTCGCGGATGGCGTTGCTGCGATCCGCGGGGTTCGGCGTGCGGCTGAGCATTTGCTCGTCGCTGCCGCGCCACACCAGTTTGCCGTCCTTGCCGTCGAGCAGATCGACCTGGATGGTCGCCACTTTGTAGGTGATGTTGCGGGTTTCGTTGTACATCGGCGCGCCCCAGTACCCGTTCCACGGACCACCCCAACCGCCGCCGTAGTTGGTGGTCACTTGTTGCTGACGGTCCTCGACGATCAGGTAGGTCTGTACATTCAGATCGCCTCGGGCGCCCGAAGCGGCCGGGCGCAGGCCTCGCTGATCCAGTTGGTCGGCGACGGCCTGACGGATGCGTTGTTCGGTCAGGTCGCTCTTGATCCGTGGATCGTCGGGGCGGTATTGCAGGGCGGGGTCTTTCCAGCTCCAGCTGCGATAAGCGGCAAAGTCGCGGCTGGCGTCGAAGTCATGATTGACCTGGTTGGCGGCACAGGCACTGAGCAGTGCGGCCACGACCAGTAAAGCGAGACGGCGGAACATGATTTTTCTCCGGTGGAAGACATGAACCTGAGGGAGCTTCTCATTTGCAGGAAGCTAACTGGGAGGATACGCCGACATGGCCTTTTCGACAGCCTCCCGAATCGCATCGGTGCGATCACTTTGCTTGCCCTGAGTGCCGGTTTCGGCGCTGGCGCTCCAGACCGGCTGACCACTGCCGGCGTCGAACAGATCGACCCGCACCACCACGACCTGTTCCTGATAAGTACGAACGATCGGCACCGTGTTGTACATCCCGTAACCCCGGCCGTAACGGTCATAACCACCGTATCCGCCGCCGTAGTAACCGTAATCGTCCTGCACCTGACGCAAGCGGGTTTCCAGGCTCAGGTTGGCACTGACCAGCAGGTCGGCCGGGCGATTATCATGCAGCGGCCGCAGACCACGCTGATCCAGCGCACTGCTCACGGCTTCGGCCACTTGCGCCGAATCCGCCCAGGCCGTGCCCGGTGGCAACTGACCGTTGAGCCACGCCCAGCTGCGGTAACGCCCGTAATCCCGAGGCGGCGCGGGATAAGCGCTGCGGTCGAAGGTGGTCGCCGCTTGCGGTGGCGCCGGCGGCAATGGCCGCGACTGCGCCACGTAAGGGTTGCTGCCCTGGCAGGCGGCCAGCCCCAGACAGATCAGCAATAACCCTGAATGACCTTTCATATCTCGCTCCGATCAGATCGGCCGGCAGATCCAGTGCAAGTAGCGCCCAAGCCCGGCGAAGCTTGGGTGACGACGGTGTGCGAGTTCCATCTCGAGCAAATCAATCAACTCGGCGCGGGCCTGGAATTCCACCGGCATGTAATCGTGGAAAACCCGCACCCCGCTCTGAGTTTCGACCTGCCACAACCCGGCGAGTTGCGTCGCCAGTTCCCGTGGATCGAGTGGCTGCTGCGGGGTCAGGCTCTGCTTCTCGCCGGCCATCTCGTTCTTGCGCATTTTCTTGAAATGGCCTTTGAGCAGGTTCCGGTAAATCAGCGCATCGCGGTTGTAGAACGCCAGCGACAGCCAGCCGCCGGGCTTGGTCAATTGATGCAGCACCGGCAGGATCGCGTGGGGTTCGGCCAGCCACTCCAGCACTGCATGGCACAGCACCAGATCGTAGGGTTCGGTGAGCTGGCCGAGCAGTTCCTGCCAGGGCGCCTGAATGAACGTTGCGGTTTGCCCGGCATCGGCAAAGCGCTGGCGTGCGCCTTCAAGCATCGGCTCGGCCGGTTCGGTGAAGGTCACCTCGTGCCCGCGCTCGGCCAGCCACAGCGACATGTGGCCCAGGCCGCCACCGATATCCAGCACCCGCAACGGACGATCCGGCAGGGCTTCGGCGAGGTCGGCCTGCAACACCGCGAGGCGGATCGCACCTTTGGCACCGCCGTAGATTTTCTCGGCGAAGCGGGTCGCCAACTGATCGAAATGACGGTCGCTCATCAGCTGAACCGCCGTTCGCTGTCGGCGAGTTTGCTGCGCACCACTTCATTCATGTCCAGCCCCAGTTCGCTGCACAGCAGCAACAGATAGAGAACGATGTCGCCGACTTCCTGCCCGGCGTGGGCCAGTTTGTCCGCCGGCAGTTCGCGGGACTGGTCTTCGGTCAGCCACTGGAAGATTTCCACCAGTTCGGACATTTCCACGCTGGCGGCCATGGCCAGGTTTTTCGGGCTGTGAAATTGCCGCCAGTCATTGCGGTCGCGAATGGCGTGCAGGCGTTCGGTCAGTTCAACAAGGTTCATCGGGCTCTCCTGAAGGCGTATAGCTTCGGGGGGAAGCTGCGCGAAGGCAAGGGCCAGTCGCCCGTTAAAACCCTCTATGCTTGCAGGGAACTCGACCGCCCCCGCTGCGGCCCAAGGCTCAGCTCTTTCATCAGGAAACAGACATGCAGGTAGAAAGCTTTTTCGAATGGCTGGGCCAGGCGCTCGGCTCGATCATCCGCTTCATCGTCGACGGCCTCAGCGGCCTGTTCAATCTGCTCGGCAACGCCGGCGGCAACTTTGTCGAAGGGCTGTCGAAGGCGCTGGGCATGGACACGTCGATCATCAGCATCATCGCGCTGATCGTCGGCCTGATGCTGCTGTGGTCGGCGATCCGCGCGTTCATGAATGCCTCGATCATTGCCGGGATCATCTGGCTGCTGCTGGGATTATGGCTGCTGAGCTGGATCATTCACTGACACCTCCCGCTACAATGCCGCTCCCCAAGGAGCCCGCATGTCCAACCTGATCGCCGACTGGCGCGACCGCCCGACCCATCGCCGGGTCTGGGCCCTCGCTGCCCCCATGATCCTCTCCAACATTTCCGTGCCGCTGGTGGCGCTGGTCGACAGCACCGTCATCGGGCATCTGCCTCACGCCCATCAGTTGGGCGCAGTGGCCGTCGGCGCCAGCCTGTACACCTTTCTGGCCTGGGCCATGGGATTCCTGCGCATGGGTACCACCGGTTTCGCCGCCCAGGCTGCCGGGCGTAGCGACGGCGCGGCCTTGCGGCAGATTCTGCTTCAGGGCCTGCTGCTGGCGATGGGGCTGGCGCTGCTGCTCGGAACCCTGGGCGTACCGCTGAGCGGGGTCGCGCTGCACTTCATGCAACCGTCGGCGGAACTGGATCAACTGACTCGCGACTTCTTCCATACCCGGCTGTTCGGTCTGCCGGCGGCGCTGGCCAGTTATGCGCTGGTCGGCTGGTTCCTCGGCACCCAGAACGCCCGGGCGCCGCTGGCGATTCTGCTGAGCACCAACCTGATCAACATCGTGCTCAACCTGTGGTTCGTGATTGGCCTGGATTGGGGCGTGGTCGGTTCGGCGCGCGCCTCGGTGATCGCCGAATGGAGCGGCGCCCTGCTCGGCCTGTGGATGACTCGCAAAGCACTTCGTGCCTATCCCGGACACATCGCCTGGGCCGCCCTGAAAGTCTGGCAGAGCTGGCGCCCGTTGCTGGCGGTCAACCGTGACATTTTCATCCGCAGCCTGGCCCTGCAATCGGTGTTTTTCCTGATCACCGTGCAGGGTGCGCGACTGGGCGATGCCACGGTCGCGGCCAACGCGCTGCTGCTCAACGGCCTGCTGCTGACCGCCCACGCGCTGGACGGTCTGGCCCACGCCGTCGAAGCCCTGTGCGGCCACGCCATCGGCGCCCGTGATCGTCTGGCCCTGCGCCGCTCGCTGGTGGTTGCAGGTGGCTGGTCGTTGCTGGCGAGCCTGGGCTTTGCGGCACTGTTTCTGTTGGCCGGCCACTTGTTCATCGAAATGCAGACCGACATCCAGAGCGTGCGCGAGACCGCGTTCATCTACCTGCCCTACCTGGCCGTTCTGCCGTTGATCGCGGTCTGGAGCTACTTGCTCGACGGCCTGTTCATTGGTGCCACCCGCGCCCGGGAAATGCGCAACGGCATGCTGGCGACCGTGATTCTGCTGTTGCCTGTCGCCTGGGCCCTGCAAGGTCTGGGCAATCACGGCCTGTGGATTTCATTCCTGTTGTTCATGGTGCTGCGCAGCCTGACGCTCGGGGGACTGGCGTGGTGGCTGCGGCGCACCGATGGTTGGTTCAACGGTGCCGCTCACTGATACGGTGCCTCACGACGGGTCGTTCAACCAGCGCCGACGCAACAACTCAAGCCGTTCCCGTGGGGCCAATCCTTGCGGCAGCGGCGTCAGCTCGGCATGCGGATGCTGCAGACGCAGCCACAACCAGTCGTCCAGTAGCGCCTGCTCGCTGAACCCCAATTCCAGGCCTTGCTCCTGAAAGGACGACATCAGCCGATAGTCGTTCTCCATCGCCTGACTCCAGCGCCAGACATGCTGATCCAGCAGACAACGGTGCAGGCGTTCGCGCTGTCGACGGGTCAGGCTTTGCTCGATCCGCAGCGGCTCCACGGCCAGCCCCGGATTGCGCAGTTGCTGCCAGCCCTGACTGCCGCCAGCCAGATCGGCCCAGGTCCCGCCAAACCAGCGCAGCCATCTGATCGGCCCGAGCCAGCAGCTCAATTGTCGGGCGTCGCAGGCATCGAAAAAGTAGCTGGCAGTCTGCCGATTGTAGAAATTGAGCAGCGCCCGGTGATTCAGGCCGACAGACACAGTCAGCATCCGCTGCAAGTGTTCGCGCAATGACGGCTCCGAGGCCTCGCTGCCCAGCAGCAGACCTTGCCAGGTCAGCGGATCGGTGTGGCAGAGCGCCGACAGCGCCGGGCTGTCACGCAAGTCGATCAACCACGGGCCCTGTTCACTGACAGGCTGAAACTCCGTACCGTCAAACAGCCTCAGGCTGTGCACACCGGCAAATCCCCGGCGTAACGTCTGCACGGCCTGCGGCGCCTGTGCGATGTCCAGCAACAACCACTGAGCGCGCTGTCCGGGAGTCGCGACGCTCATCTTCCGTCGCTCGATTTGAGCCCGGCGACCAATCGACAGCTGCACAGTGACGCCGCGCAATGGCGATAACTGCCGCCTCCGGGTATCAGGCACAACAACAATAATGGCTCGGCCGCTTTCAGCCATTGAGGCAGGCCCGCGCTCGCCAGACGCGAGGGCAGCGGTGACGGTGCGTCATCCTCGATGACTTCGGTCAGTGCCGGAACCTGCAAGACGCCGCTGATCACGGGCTGCTCAGGGTCACCTTCCAGAAAACTCACCACCACCTCTACCCCGTCCTTCAATGATGCCATCGGCGTATCGGCCAACGCCGGCGCAAGCGGCAGCCAGCAGTGGCTGGGGCGGGCCCCTTCCCCCTGATAGAGCCAGTCGAACTGAACGGCCACCGGCCGCACGGCATCCGGTTGCGCCTCCTCGACCGACACCACCCACGCACGTTGCGGGCTGCACATGCGCGCCCCCCGGTCTGCAACGGATGACCGGGGCAGCGATAACTGGTCAGCGGCAAAAATCCGGTTGCCGTAGGGCGGCTCGAGGGACTGATCGGCCCGATGCTCGATTCGGCTCACCAGCCAGTGCGCATTCGCGTCCGCCAGAGGCTGGCCGGAGATCGTCAGCCAGTGACCACTGCGCAGGGTCGGCGAACCGGAATGCCCCTGCGCCGTACGTGTCCGCCGCGAGCCTTCTGAGTGCAGGCCCGCATGTTCGCCCACTTGCCAGCGGCTCAATGCCCGCGACTCCCCTTCCTCGCCCTCGAATCGCAGGCTCCCGGCGCGGGGCAGCCGGGCCGGATCGTCCCCGAACACCAGGCAATGTCCCCGGCTCCCGTGTTCGAAGTGATAGTGAATGCGTGCCTGGCCGCACAACCGCTGCAACAGTTGCAGATCCGACTCGCCGTACTGGGTGCAGAACGTCCGGGGCGGATACGCACCGTGCAGATCGAATCGGCGCCGGATGCCGCTGATTCCGTGCTCCCTGAGCACCTGATCAAGAATCTGCGGTATCGAAAGATCACTGAAGATGCGCTGGCTGTTACGCAGGCCCAGACAGCTCAGACGCGGCCCGAGCCGCGCCCGAAACAACCGGGCACCGCGCCCCTGTTCATGCTGGACAAGGCTGTGCAACTGCCCGTGAATACCATTGCCGCAAGGCCCGAAGCACAAGCGCGCGGAACGATACATCAGGCCTGCAAGGTCAAGGTGAGGGTCATCGACCAGCACATCGATTTCGAATGAAAAAGGCTCGCTGATGGCTTCGCAACCGGTGAATGCCAGGACTTCAAGTGAGTTGGACAGGCCCGCTACATCGAGACGAAACGACGGCTCGTCGGCTGGATCGAACATGGGGGGATTCTCTACAGGGGGGCGGGCGGGGATTCTCGCCGAGACCCATGGCCGAGTAGAGGGCCGAACTACAAATTCGGAAATGACCTACGCGAAAAGCAGACGACGTCACTTTGCTGGCCTGGAAGCAAGCCGTTTCGCGAAGAGAAAAAGAAGCGTCTCACCCGGTTGTCTGAAACGTCCGCAGTGAGCGGAACAATTTCAGACAACCAGATGAAAGCGGAACCTGGCCTCAGGAAGACAGGTAGGAGGAGCGGGTCAGACCCAGGCGCAAGGCATCGAGGAACTGGGTGCGCTCGCTGGCGCTGATGCGGGCACTGGCGCACTTGTCGCGGTAGTGGGTCATCAGCTCTTCCGGCGACAGGTGCACGTAGCGCAGCATGTCTTCGATGGTGTCGTGGGTTTCAATGCCGGCGTGGTACACGCTGCCATCGGCGTTCTGGTAGATGTTCACCGAGTCGGTGTCACCGAACAGGTTGTGCATGTCGCCGAGGATTTCCTGATAGGCGCCGACCAGGAACACGCCCAGCAGGTAGTCCTCACCTTCGTTCAGCGCGTGCACCGGCAGGCTGGTCTCGATGCTCTGTTCGTCGACGTACTGGTTGATCTTGCCGTCGGAGTCGCAGGTCAGGTCTTGCAGAACGGCACGACGCAGCGGCTCTTCGTCGAGACGGTGCAGCGGGATGATCGGCAGGACCTGATCGATCGCCCAGGTGTCCGGCAGGCTCTGGAATACCGAGAAGTTGCAGATGTACTTGTCGGCCAGCTTGTCGTTGAGTTCGTCCAGTACCTGACGGTGCGAACGCTGACGCGCCTTCAGCGAGTTGTGCAGACGCCGGCACACGGCGAAGTAGCACTGTTCTGCCAGGGCTTTTTCGGCCAGGGTCAGTTTGCCGTCGGCATACTGGGCGGCCACGTCGCTCATGTAGTGAGTGGCGCGCCAGTAAGTTTCGGTGACCATTTCGATGTCGGTCGGGCCGAGCAAGTCAACCAGCCACTGCACGGTTTCCGGCAGTGCTTCCTTGTTCTCGATCTGCGGCACGTCGTCGTTGTGTTTCTCGACGTCGGTCACCTGCACCACCAGCATCGCGTGGTGCGCGGTCAGCGAGCGACCGCTTTCGGAGAAGATGTGCGGATGCGGCAGGCTCTGCGCATCGCAGAATTCCTTGAGCATGCCGACCACGACACCGGCGTAGTCGTCCATGTCGTAGTTGATCGAACTGGCGTTGCGCGAGTGCGTACCGTCGTAGTCCACACCCAGGCCGCCGCCGACGTCGATGTGATCGACCGGCAGACCGAGGTTGCGCAGCTCGCCGTAGTAACGGATCGCTTCCTTGAAGCCGTGCTGGTAGTCGGCCAGGTTGGCAATCTGCGAACCCATGTGGAAGTGCAGCAGACGGATGCCCTGATCCAGGCCCGCCGCGCGGAAGCGCTCGACCACCGACAGCAGTTGCGCCGCCGACAGACCGAACTTGGATTTCTCGCCACCGGTGTCCGCCCACTTCGACGACGCCAGCGACGACAGACGCACGCGCAGGCCAACCTGCGGCTTGACCTTGAGCGAGGCAGCTTCTTCGATTACCAGACTGACTTCGGATTCTTTCTCGATCACGATGAACACGTTGTGGCCGAGCTTCTGGCCCATCAACGCCAGACGGATGAACTCGCGGTCCTTGTAACCGTTGCAGACGATGGTGCCGCCCTTCGGCGCCAGTGCCAGCACCGCCAGCAGCTCAGGCTTGGAGCCGGCTTCCAGACCGATGGAAACGTTCTGGGTGGCGATGATGTTCTCGATCACCGCTTCCTGCTGGTTGACCTTGATCGGGTACAGCGCGGTGTATTTGCTCTGGTATTCCAGACGCTCGATGTTCGCATCGAAAGCGCCGGTCAGCTGACGAACGCGGTCTTGCAGGATGTCGGGGAAACGCACCAGCAGCGGCAGGGACAAGCCACTCTTGCGCAACTGGTCGACTTGTTCGAACAGATCGATAGGCGAGCTGCTCGGGCCGTTCGGACGAACTTCGACGCGACCGGCGTCATTGATCGCGAAATACCCGGCCCCCCAATGGCGAATCCCGTAAACACTGCGGCTGTCCGCAACTGTCCATTGGCTGCCATCGTCTTTGCGTGTGCGTCGTACGGACATCGAAGTCCCCTATAAAGAAGTCATAGTGCGTCGCCTGATCTCAGGCCGGCGCAGTCTAAAGAATGAAAATGACGGTTCGTCAGCGGGGCGGTAGACCGCGCTGACAGCGTTGAGTTTAGAAACCGGTCATGAACAGGCTCTGTGAAAACCATGGAAACGACGTCAGACCCAGGAACTCTGGAGCTGAATCAAGCCGCCGGTGGGTTTCACAGAGGCTGCTAGCCGCCGGACTTCTTCGCCTTGAAACCGTGCTTGACCAACTCGGCCAGGAGCAGCTCGACATGGTCGCCCTGAATCTCGATGACCCCGTCTTTCAACGCACCGCCGGTGCCGCAACGCTTCTTCAGCGTTGTCGCCAGCTCCTTGAGTGCGTCTTCGGCCAGGGGCACGCCGGTGATGGTGGTCACCGTCTTGCCGCCACGGCCCTTGCTCTCGCGGCGCACGCGGGCAATGCCGTCGCCGGCCGGGATCACGGTTTGCTTGCAGATACAGGCGTCCACCGGCTTGCTGCATTCCGGGCAATGACGACCTGCGTCGGTGGAAAATACCAGGCCGCCCAGGGCGGCGAAGGATGCGGCTTTTTTGGCCACCGGCAATCCTCTCGGGAGGACAAAGACTGATCGCAGCCTTGGGCAAGGCTATCGACCGCGAAGCCCCACTCAGGCAGGGGCAGCGCTACTGTGCCATGAGCTCCTGAAAGCGGGCCGGCACAGCTTGAAAAGGTCGCGCAGTGTAACGGCAAAAACGTCGATTGCTAAGTGCCAATCGGCGCCAATTTATGTGTTCTTTGCGACGTCGCTTTGTTGCGCCTTCAGATAGCGTTTCAACGCGGCCAGAGAGTCCGGGCAATAAGGCTTTTGCTGGATTTCCAGCATGACCTGCTCGACCGGAATGAAGCGCGCTTCGAGCACTTCCTCGGGCTGCAGGATCAGCGGCCCGTCCCACACCGCCGAAAACGCCGAGCACCACAGGCGATTGCCGGTGTCCTCGAAGTAGAAATGGTCGTGGGCCGTCAGCTCGACGCCGCTCACGCCCAATTCTTCTTCCAGCTCACGGGCCGCCGACTCGGCGTAGGTCTCGTTCGCCTGCACCATGCCGCCCGCCGCCACGTCCCAGTAACCGGGATAGATGGCTTTGCTCAACGTGCGCCGATGCACGCAGAGTTCACCGGCGGAGTTGAACAGCATGATGTAGGTGCCACGGCCGATCAGCCCGCGCTCGCGCAGGTCGGAACGCACCAGGGCGCCGAGCAGGTTGTCCTGCTCGTCGACCCAGGCGATCTGTTCGGCATCCGAGGCGGCGCGGTGGGCCGCCTCTTTGGCGCTCTCGTCCATGACTCAGCCCTGATTGAGCAGTTGGCGCAAATCGATCACGGCGGCGTTGGCCCGGGAAATATAGTTGGCCATGACCAGCGAGTGGTTGGCCAGCACGCCGAAGCCACTGCCATTGAGAATCATCGGGCTCCAGACCGGCTCCTGAGACGCCTCCAGCTCACGAATGATCTGACGCACGCTGACGGTCGCGTTCTTCTTCGCCAGCACGTCGGCGAAATCGACCTCGATCGCGCGCAGCAGGTGCGACAGCGCCCAGGCCTGGCCACGAGCTTCGTAGAACACGTTGTCGATCTGCATCCACGGAGTCTCGACGACTTCCTCGTCGACCTGCGGCACTTCACCCACCGCCGGTACTTCGGTTTTCAGCGCGGTGTTGAGCTTGACCCGGCCAACACTGGCCGACAGGCGTTGCGACAACGAACCGAGGCGGGTGCCGACATCGCCCAGCCAGTTGTTCAGGTTGTCAGCGCGGGCATAAAACAGCGCGTTTTTCTGGGTCGGGTCGGACAGGCGCGCCTGATAACGGCTCAGGGAATTGATGCCTTCCTGATATTCCGACTCGCTGGACGGCAGGATCCAGCTCTTGTTGTCGAAGTTGAAGCGCGGCTCGGCCTTGGCCAGGTCGGCGTCTTCAGCCGATTGCGATTGCGAGCGGGCGAAATCCTTGCGCAGGGCACGGGTCAGGTCGCGCACCTGCACCAGCACGCCGTATTCCCAGCTCGGCATGTTGTCCATCCACAGGCCCGGCGGGAAACGGTCGTTGGAAATGTAGCCACCCGGCTTGTCGAGCAACGTGCCGGCAACGGTTTTCAGGGTTTCGACGGTGGTGTAACCGACCACCATCTGCTTGCCTTCCTTCTCGGCGGCAACCTGAGCGTTCTGCGCCACGGGAAACAGCGCCGGCTCCTGGCTCCAGTACCAGCCAAGGGCAATAGTCACCAACAGATAAATGGCGACCAGCGTGGCCAGCGCCCGGCTGAACAACAGCCCGCCGACATAGCTGCGGGCGGCCGACTTGGGCTCGGCGGCACGTTCAGGCGCGCTGCCCGCGCGGTTCTTCCAGTCCAGCATGGCGATATCCTTTCAATCTTGGGTTCAACGGTTCGACCGCAACCATACAACAACGTGCCTCGACCCGGCACCCGTCAATATGTCTCACGACCCGACGCAAGGCTGGAACAGACCGCCCTAAGGGATTCCCCGATGGCGGATTCATTGCCACTGCGCCGCCGAGACCCGCAACGGCACGGCAAAAATACCCTGCCCCACCTTTCTCATCCTCCGATAAATTCACCGGTGTGCAGGTCAGCAAATGCCCGGCAGACGGGGCCTTCCCCGACGACCAGGTTCAAATTGAAACCCGGCAGTCAGAAACTGAATGATGCTGCATTGCAGATTATTGACGTACGACACTCATGTAAGGGAAAAGAGGTGCTAGCATAGAGCCACCAGTCGATCTCAGCATGCAGCCTAACTAGTAGTCAGGATATGACCGAGCCAGAAGACCCCAGCCGTGAGCGCCTCAAGCACCACTTTGCCCAGCGGGTAATTCATCAGGCACGTCAGATTCTTGAGATATGGCAGCGCCTGCAACGCAGTGAGTGGTCCACTGCCGATCTCGCCGAACTGAGCGAGGCCAATCTGCGCCTCCTGCGTTTTGCCGAGCGTTTCGAACAGCCCGAACACACGCAGCTGGCCCGCCACATCAGTCAGTCGCTGGAAGCGGTGGACGCCAATCGCGGACGCCTGAGCAGCGGCCTGATCACCGATCTCAACCGTTTGATGCAGCGCTTGTCGCGCACCGGCCTGCGCCATGGCGATCAGCTTGACCAGACCTTTCTGCCGCCCCTGCGCAAACCGATCTACGTGATGCTGCAGGATCACGACCGCGCCGAGCGGCTGGCCAAGCAGCTGGAGTTTTTCGGTCTGAGCGCCCAGGCGCTGGACAGCGTTTCCGCATTTCGCTCCTCGATGGTCGAGCGCCTGCCGGCCGCAATCGTCATGGACGTGGACTTCAGCGGTGCCGGCGTCGGCCTGAAACTCGCTGCCGAAGCCCAGCAAGGTCTGGAAGAACCGCTGCCGCTGCTGTTCTTCAGCCTGCACGAAACCGACACCCCGACCCGCCTCGCCGCAGTGCGCGCTGGTGGCCAGGAATTTCTCACCGGCACCCTCGAAGCTTCGAGCCTGCTGGAGAAGATCGAAGTCCTGACCTGCGTCGCCCAGTACGAACCCTATAAAGTGCTGATCATCGACGACTCCCGCGCCCAGGCCCTGCACACCGAACGCCTGCTCAACAGCGCCGGGATCGTCACCCGCACCCTGATCGAACCGATCCAGGCGATGGCCGAGCTGGCGGACTTCCAGCCGGACCTGATCATCCTCGACATGTACATGCCGGCCTGCACCGGCACCGAGCTGGCGAAAGTAATCCGTCACAACGACCGCTACGTCAGCGTGCCGATCATTTACCTGTCGGCCGAGGACGATCTGGACAAGCAGCTCGACGCCATGAGCGAGGGCGGCGACGACTTCCTGACCAAGCCGATCAAGCCGCGCCACCTGATCACCACCGTGCGCAACCGCGCCGCCCGTGCGCGCAACCTGAAAGCACGGATGGTCCGCGACAGCCTCACCGGCCTGTACAACCACACGCACATTCTGCAATTGCTCGAAGACTGCTCGTTCCGCGCCCGCCGCGAGAACAAGCCGCTGAGCTTTGCGATGCTCGACATCGACCACTTCAAGCGGGTCAACGACAGCCACGGCCACCCCATGGGCGACCGGGTGATCAAGAGCCTGGCGCTGTTCCTCAAGCAGCGTCTGCGCAAGACCGATTTCATCGGCCGTTACGGCGGCGAAGAATTCGCCATCGTCATGCCCGACACCGATATAGAAGCCGCGCACAAAGTGCTCGACGAAATTCGCCAGCGCTTTGCCGAGATCCACTATCCGGCCCAGCCGCAGGATCTGTGGTGCACCTTCAGCGCAGGCGTGGTCGAGATGCACGACGACTCCGACAGCCTGATGATGGCCAGCCAGGCCGACGAGGCGCTGTACCGCGCCAAGGGCGAAGGACGCAATCGGGTGCAGACCGCGCGGGACTCAAAGCAAAGTGCCACTTTTTCATCGGATTCGACCCAATCGGTCATAACCCTGTAACAGAACCGCAATAAATTCAGGCGCTTACCATTCTGCCGTTGGTAGCCGTCATGCGCCTGAAGTTGCTCACCAATCTCAATACTCTGTTGCTGGTCGCCGTCTGCGTGGCCCTCGGCGCCACGCTGTGGTGGTCGCAGAAAGCCCTCGAACGCCCGTATTTGTTGATGGAGCGTTACCTGGGACTGTCGCAGCAATTTCAGAATGACGTGGCACGCAACGTCGAGGATTACCTCGCCAGCGGCGACGCCCTGCGCCTGAGCAGCGCCAGCCAGGCCATCGATCATTTGCAGGAAGAACTCGGCGAGCTGCCGCCAGCCCTGGCCGACACCTTGCGCCCGAGCCTCACCAGCCTCGACGAATTCAGCAAAACCGACCTGCTGGCCGCCGGCAAACTGGCCGGCGATCCGCAGGCTCTGTTGTTGCAGGCCGAACGTGAGTTGAGCGCCAGCCTCGACCAGCTCAGCACCTACGCCGGCGGCAACGCGACCTATCTCACGCCCCTGCTGGTCGCCTCTCAACATCTGGGCAAACTGTCGCTGGCCCGGGACAAACTGGTCAGCAGCGGACGCAGTGAACTGGCCGCCGATGTCGAGCGCGAAGTCAGCAACATCCGCGCCCAGGCCCAGACAATCGATGCCCTGCCCTTGCTCGGCGTGGTCACCAGCAGTGAATCCGGCAGCGACGACTTCGCTGCGATGATGGGTATCGAAAACACAGAAAAAGCCGCTGCCGAAGATGCCGGTGTCGGTCTCAAACGCGAACTCAACAGCTTGCTCGGTCGTTACCCGGCGGAGCTGTCGCGCACCCGCGATCAGATCCAGAAACGCACTGACCTGAGCACCGCAACCCACCAGAAAATCGCCGCAGTGCAGCAAGCCATCGCCGGCCTCGAACCCGTGGTGCGCGCCCAGCACGGGCAGATCCAGGGCGAAGTGCGGCTGATGCAAGGCGTGATGATCGGCCTGATTCTGCTGATCGCGCTGCTGATCGACACCCTGCAGCGCCGTCTGGCCCGCACCCTGACCAACCTCGCCCCGGCGCTGTCGACCTGGGCCGAAGGCGATTTCAGCCGCGACATTCATCTGGGCAAGACCAACCGCGAACTGCACGACATCGAAGCCTCACTCAATCGCCTGCGCGCCTATCTGGTGGATCTGGTCGGGACGATTCGCGGCAATGCCGAGCAAGTGGCCGGCAGCAGCCGCACCCTCGCCGAGCTGAGCAATGACTTGCACAGCGGTGCCGAACATCAGGCCGGCGATACCGCGCTGATCCGTGATTCCCTTGGCGAACTGGAGGCGACCATCCAGCAAGTGGCCGGTGATGCACGCCAGGCCGCCGACGCCAGTCGTCATGCCGGACTGGCCGTCGAACACGGGCAACAAGTGATCGGCCAGAGCCTCACCGGCCTGCACGCGCTGGTCGGCGAAGTGCAAGGCAACGCACAGATGATCGAACACCTGGCCGAAGAGTCGGCAACCATCGGCGGCGTACTGACGGTGATCCGCTCGATTGCCGACCAGACCAACCTGCTGGCGCTCAACGCGGCGATCGAAGCCGCCCGCGCCGGGGAAATGGGCCGCGGGTTTGCCGTGGTAGCCGAAGAAGTACGCTCGCTGGCGCAACGCACCGCCGGCGCCACGGCGGAAATCCAGACCCTGATCGCCGGCCTGCAAACCGCCGCCCGGCAATCGGTCGAGGGCATGCGCGCGCAGGTCGAACACGCCGAGGCCACGGCCAATCAGGCGCAATCGGCGGACGGTGCGCTGGACAAGATTGTCGGCGCGATCCAGACCATCTCCGACACCGCGATCCGCATCGCCGACATCACCGCGCAACAGAGCGGCGCGGTCAGCGAGATCCGCGATCACAGCGAGCGGATTCACCAATTGGGCGGGGACAATCTGCTGCGCATCGGCCAGGGCCGCGAGCAAGGCGAGAACCTGCTGTTGCTGGGCGGCCAGCTGCACACCGCCGTGCAAGCGTTCCGCGTGTGACACACAGCGCAGGGCCAAGTCCGCTATCATTCCCGCACCTTTGATTCGCGAGATTGTCATGCGCCGTCTGCTCTGCCTGCTGTTTTTCGTCTTCGCCCTGCCGGCCGGCGCCGCCGGTCTGTTCGACAGCAAACCCAGCGCCACGCTGGGCTCGGTCAACAACAGCGCCGACTTCCTCCCGGTGCGCGAAGCCTTTCAACTGAGCCTGGTCGAGAGCACGCCGCAATCGGTCAAACTGCGCTTCGTCGCCACCGAAGGCTATTACCTCTACCGCCATCGCTTCCAGTTTCGTGCCGAGCCTGCCGAGGTGAAACTCGGCGCCGCACAACTGCCCCAAGGCGAACAGAAACACGACGAGTATTTCGGCGACGTCGAGGTCTACCACGGCATTCTCGACGTGGAAGTGCCCCGCAATGACTCCCGGGCGTTCACCCTGGCCGTCACCTATCAGGGCTGCGCCGACAAGGGCTTGTGCTATCCACCGGAAACCGAACGCCTGAGCATTGAGGGCAACGCAGCGACAAGTGACGCGTCCGCTCCGGTGACGGGTTGGGACTGGCGTGATCTGGCGCTGTTCTTCTTGGCGGGCCTGGGCCTGACCTTCACGCCTTGCGTACTGCCGATGCTGCCGATCCTGTCCGGCGTGGTGTTGCGCGGACAGGTCGGTGGTTTGCGCGGCTTCAATCTGTCGCTGGCTTATGTGCTGCCGATGGCCGCGTGCTTCGCGCTGCTCGGGGCCTTGATGGGGCTGTTCGGCGCGCAACTGAATTTGCAGGCACGGCTGCAATCGGCGTGGGTGCTGGTGCCGTTCGCGATGTTTTTTGCGGTGTTCGCGCTGGCAATGTTCGGCGTGTTCGAGCTGAAACTGCCGCACTTCATCAGCAGCCGCCTCGACAGGATCGCCGGGCGCACCGAAGGCGGCTCGCTGTGGGGCGCGGCGGTATTGGGCGTGGTGTCGAGTCTGCTGGTATCGCCGTGCGTTTCCGCACCGCTGGCCGGTGCGTTGCTTTATATAAGCGCCAGTGGCGATGCGCTGGGCGGTGGCTTGAAGCTGTTCATGCTCGGGCTGGGCATGGGCGCGCCGCTGTTGCTGGTCGCCACCGGCGGCGCGGCGTGGCTGCCGAAAAGCGGGCCGTGGATGATGTACGTGAAGAACGGCATCGGTGTGTTGCTGCTCGGGCTGGCGATCGGCTTGCTCAGCCGGGTGTTGCCGGGGCAGATCACGCTGCTGCTGATCGGCTTGCTGGCCGGTGGCGTCGCCCTGTTCCTCGGCGCTCTGGAATTCGTCTACAAACCGCCGCGCAAACGCCTCGGCCAGTTGCTCGGCATGTTCCTGCTGTTTTATGCGCTGGCTTGCTGGTATGGCGCATTCAGCGGGCAGACCGACCCGCTGAATCCGATAGCCCCGGCACGCCTTGCCGACAGCGGCTCGACCGCACAAAACAGCGGTTCGTGGCAGACCGTCAGCACCCCGGCAGAACTGGACCGGGTGCTGCTCGAAGCGAAAACCGCCGGCACCCCGCTGCTGCTCGACTGGTACGCCGACTGGTGCATCAGCTGCAAAGTCATCGAACACGAAGTGCTCAATGACGCCACGGTCGTGGATCGGCTCAAGGGCTATCGGCTGATTCGTTTCGACATCACCGCCAGCAATGCCGAACAGCGCACCCTGCTCGACCGCTACAGCCTGTTCGGCCCACCGGCGCTGATGTTCTTCGGCAAGGACGGGGTGGAACGTCGCGATGTGCGGGTGATCGGCGAGATCAACGCAAGCGACTTCGCCGAACGTGTCGCCAAAGCGAATGACCGGATTTAATCACTCAGTCACATATTTTGCGCAAACATCGGTCATCGTGCTGGCTATTGCAGAGAACTGGACAGTCACAAAGTCTTTGCGGCATAGTCGCCGGGTTCTGACGAAGGCTCACCCATAACAAGGAACACGCAGATGGCAACGCTACTGGTGCTGCACGGCCCCAACCTGAACCTGCTCGGCACCCGGGAACCCGGGACCTACGGGTCGACCACCCTGGCGCAGATCAATCAGGATCTGGAACGCCGCGCCCGTGAAGCCGGCCATCATCTGCTGTATCTGCAAAGCAACGCCGAGTACGAATTGATCGACCGCATCCACGCCGCACGCGGCGAGGGCGTGGACTTCATTCTGATCAACCCGGCAGCATTTACACACACAAGTGTCGCATTACGTGACGCGCTGCTGGGAGTGAGCATCCCATTCATCGAAGTGCATTTGTCCAACGTGCACAAACGCGAACCTTTCCGCCATCACTCTTACTTCTCCGATGTAGCGGTAGGAGTGATCTGCGGCCTTGGCGCCAGCGGTTATCGACTGGCCCTGGAGGCTGCACTAGAGCAGCTTGAACACCAAGCTATACGCCCCTGACCGACCCTTGGGAGTTGATGATTCATGGATATCCGTAAAGTTAAGAAACTGATCGAATTGCTGGAAGAGTCCGGCATCGACGAGCTCGAGATCAAGGAAGGCGAAGAGTCCGTACGCATCAGCCGTCACAGCAAGACCCCGGCGCAGCAGTACTACGCACCGGCTCCGATGCAGGCTCCGGCCGCTGCACCTGCCGCCGCTGCCGCTCCGGTTGCTGCTGCAGCCGCTGCTCCAGCTGCCGCTGCTGCTCCAGCGCTGAACGGCACCGTTGCCCGTTCGCCGATGGTCGGCACCTTCTATCGCAAATCTTCGCCAACCTCGCCGTCCTTCGTTGAAGTCGGCCAGACCGTGAAGAAAGGCGACACCCTGTGCATCGTCGAAGCCATGAAGATGATGAACCACATCGAAGCTGAAACCAGCGGTGTGATCGAGTCCATCCTCGTCGAAGACGGCCAGCCGGTTGAGTACGACCAACCGCTGTTCACCATCGTTTGAACTGCGGAGAGCCTTTGATGACTGCGAAGTTGGAAAAAGTTCTGATCGCTAACCGCGGTGAGATCGCCCTGCGGATTCTGCGTGCCTGCAAAGAGATGGGCATCAAGACCGTCGCCGTTTACTCCAAGGCCGACAAAGAGCTGATGCACCTGGGTCTGGCAGACGAATCCGTCTGCATCGGCCCGGCTTCTGCCGCGCAATCCTACCTGCACATCCCGGCAATCATTGCGGCCGCTGAAGTGACTGGCGCCACCGCCATTCACCCAGGCTACGGTTTCCTCGCGGAAAATGCTGATTTCGCCGAGCAGGTCGAGAACTCCGGCTTCGCCTTCATCGGCCCGAAAGCCGAAACCATTCGCCTGATGGGCGACAAGGTATCGGCCAAGCACGCGATGATCGAAGCGGGCGTGCCAACCGTTCCTGGTTCCGACGGCCCGCTGCCGGAAGACGAGGAAACGGCGCTGCGCATCGGTCGTGAAGTCGGCTATCCGGTGATCATCAAGGCCGCCGGCGGCGGTGGTGGTCGCGGCATGCGTGTGGTGCACAAGGAAGAGGACCTGATCGCCTCGGCGAAACTGACCCGCTCCGAAGCTGGCGCGGCGTTCGGCAACCCGATGGTCTATCTGGAAAAATTCCTGACCAACCCGCGTCACGTCGAAGTGCAGGTTCTGTCCGACGGCCAGGGCAACGCCATCCATCTGGGCGACCGCGATTGCTCGCTGCAACGCCGCCACCAGAAAGTTCTCGAAGAAGCGCCGGCACCGGGCATCGACGAGAACGCGCGCAAGGAAGTCCTGGCTCGCTGCGTCAAGGCGTGCATCGACATCGGCTACCGTGGCGCCGGCACCTTCGAGTTCCTGTACGAGAACGGTCGTTTCTACTTCATCGAAATGAACACTCGTGTTCAGGTGGAGCACCCGGTTTCGGAAATGGTCACCGGTATCGACATCGTCAAGGAGATGCTCAGCATCGCCGCTGGCAACAAGCTGTCGTTCACTCAGGATGATGTGGTTATCCGCGGTCACTCGCTGGAATGCCGGATCAACGCCGAAGACCCGAAAACCTTCATGCCGAGCCCGGGTACGGTCAAGCATTTCCACGCGCCAGGCGGCAACGGCGTTCGCGTCGATTCGCACCTGTACAGCGGTTATGCCGTTCCGCCGAACTACGACTCGCTGATCGGCAAGCTGATCACTTACGGCGCGACCCGCGACGAAGCCATGGCCCGCATGCGCAATGCCCTGGACGAAATCGTGGTCGACGGGATCAAGACCAACATCCCGCTGCACCGTGATCTGACCCGTGACGAAGGCTTCTGCAAAGGGGGCGTGAACATTCACTACCTCGAGCACAAGCTGGCTGGCGACAAGCACTAAGCTTCAGCCCGCACCAGACAAGGCCGCCTTCGGGCGGCTTTGTTGTTTCCGAAGGTTTCATCTGCTCACACATTCCCCGCTCCCACAAAACCGTCGCGCTCGCGTAAACTTGCGCGCTTCTCGCAGGCCGCTAGGCTGCAATCAATCTTTTTCACAGGTGCCCGCCATGCCTTGGCTGCAAGTAAGACTCGCCATCAGCCCGGAACAAGCCGAAACCTACGAAGACGCTTTCCTTGAAGTCGGCGCCGTTTCGGTGACCTTCATGGATGCCGAAGATCAGCCGATCTTCGAACCGGAACTCAACACCACCCCGCTGTGGGCGCACACCCATTTGCTGGCCCTGTTCGAGGGCGGCACCGAAGCCGCCCCGGTACTGGCCCATCTGGAACTGCTGACCGGCAGCCCGCTGCCCGAGCATCACAGCGAAGTGATCGAAGACCAGGACTGGGAACGCAGCTGGATGGATGGTTTCCAGCCGATGCGTTTCGGCCAGCGTCTGTGGATCGTGCCGAGCTGGCACGCCGCACCGGAGCCGGACGCAGTCAACCTGCTGCTGGATCCGGGCCTGGCATTCGGCACCGGCACTCACCCGACCACCGCCCTGTGCCTGGAATGGCTGGACGGCCAGGACCTGAAAGGTTGCAACGTGCTGGACTTCGGTTGCGGCTCCGGGATTCTGGCGATTGCCGCCCTGCTGCTCGGCGCGAAAGAAGCCGTGGGCACCGACATCGATGTGCAGGCACTCGAAGCATCCCGCGACAACGCCGGGCGCAACAACATCGCAGACGAACTGTTCCCACTGTACCTGCCGCAAGACCTGCCTCAGGTCAAAGCCGACGTGCTGGTGGCCAACATTCTGGCCGGTCCGCTGGTTTCCCTGGCGCCGCAACTGTCCGGCCTGGTCAAGTCCGGCGGGCGCCTGGCACTGTCCGGGATCCTCGCCGAACAAGGTGACGAAGTCGCTGCCGCCTACGCACAGGACTTCGATCTCGACCCGATCGCCAATCGTGATGGCTGGGTGCGCATCACCGGCCGTCGGCGCTAGAATGACCGCCTGCTCAATCCGGATCGCCGCATGACCGACAGCTTCGTCACCCAGTGCCCGCATTGCCAAACCAGTTTCCGCGTCAGCCACGCCCAGTTGAGCGTGGCCCGCGGGGTGGTTCGTTGCGGCTCCTGCCTGCAAGTGTTCAATGCCGCCAAGCAATTGCTGGAGCAACACGCAGGCAAGGAAGCGGTCACGCCGGTGGCGCCGTCAATCAGCGAGCCGGCGCCGATCAGCGAGCCGGCGCCTGTTGAGCCACCGGCCATCGTCGAAACGCCCGAACCGCGTGCCATCAGCCAGAAGCAATGGAGCGCCGCCGAGCTGGATCTGGACAGTCTGGATCTGGACGAAGAGCTGGCTCGCCTTGAACAGCGGGAAATCCAGCCGACCATCGAGTTCGGCCGTCCACGCGAAGACGCCCTGAGCGCCCGCCGCGACAGCCACGAACCGGAAGACACGACGTGGCCGGACAGTCTGTTCAGCGAACCGGCGGATGAACGCTCACCCGAAGTCGAAGAGGCACCCGAAGCCGTCGAACCCGAGCTGCCCCGACCGGAGCGCACCGAACCGTCGCTGTCGCTGGAACCGGTGGATCTCGATGACGAACCGCCAATTCCGCAACTGCGCCTGCACGATCCGATCGACCCGAATGCCCGCCGCGAACGCCTGTCGGCCAGCGACGACGTCGACGACGAACTGCCACTGAGCGAACCTGCGCGCAAAAAGCGCGAACGTGTCGAATCCAGTGTTCGCGCCGAAGCCTTGCAGGATCTGACCGACGATCCGCTGCAACTGGACTGGCAGAAACGCCGCTCGCCGTGGGGCCGTCGTCTGCTCTGGCTGTTGCTGATCCTGCTGGCCGCCGCCGGGCTGGGCGGACAGTACATCGCCTATCACTTCGATGAGCTGGCCCGCCAGGATCAGTACCGACCGTGGTTCCAGCAGCTGTGTCCGCAAATCGGCTGCACGGTGCCGTCCAAAGTGGATATCGCCAAGATCAAAAGCAGCAACCTGGTGGTGCGCAGCCACCCGGAATTCAGTGGTGCGCTGGTGGTGGACGCGATCATTTATAACCGCGCGCCGTTCTCGCAGCCATTTCCGCTGCTGGAGTTGCGCTTCGCCGACCTCAACGGACACCTGATCGCCAGTCGTCGCTTCAAACCCGGCGAATACCTCAACGGCGACCTCGAAGGCATGGCGGAAATGCCGCCGCAGACGCCTATCCACATCGCCCTGGACATCCTCGATCCAGGCCCGAAAGCCGTGAACTACAGCCTGAGTTTCCACTCGCCCGAGTGAAACGCTTCACCGCTCCCGGATTGACGGCAGTTTTCTGACTGCGCAGCGCACGACCAAACCGGCGGTAATAACAGAATAACTGTTCAGATTTTGTTCAATTCAGCCTTTATCCAGTCATCGAGAGCGGGTATCATGCCAACCCTTTTTCGAACTCTCATGATCCGGCCCCACTTCAGGGAAGTCCTATGTCGGCGGTACGCATCGGCCCATATACATTGCAGAACGGCTTGATCCTCGCCCCGATGGCGGGTGTCACCGACCAGCCCTTTCGTCAGCTGTGCAAGCGTTTGGGCGCAGGGCTTGTAGTCTCGGAAATGGTCACCAGTGACATGAGCCTGTGGAACACCCGCAAGTCGCGCATGCGCATGATCCACGAAGGTGATCCCGAGCCACGCTCGGTACAGATCGCCGGTGGCGATGCGCAGATGCTGGCGGATGCGGCCCGGGCCAACGTCGAGCTGGGCGCACAGATTATTGATATCAACATGGGCTGCCCGGCGAAGAAGGTCTGCAACAAGGCTGCCGGCTCCGCGTTGTTGAAGGATGAGGCACTGGTTACCGAGATCCTGAACGCCGTCGTGGCGGCAGTTGATGTGCCGGTGACCCTGAAGATCCGCACTGGATGGGATCGCGACAACAAGAACGGCCTGACCGTGGCGAAGATCGCCGAGCAGGCCGGGATCACGGCGCTGGCGGTGCATGGCCGCACCCGCGCCGACCTGTACACCGGTGAAGCCGAATACGACACCATTGCCGCGATCAAGCAGGCGGTGTCGATTCCGGTCTTTGCCAACGGCGACATCGTATCGCCGGAAAAGGCCCGCTACGTGCTTGACGCGACCGGTGCCGATGGCCTGTTGATCGGCCGGGCTGCCCAGGGGCGGCCATGGATTTTTCGCGAGATCGAACACTTCCTGCGTACCGGCGAAAAACTGCCGGCGCCGGAGCTGATCGAGGTGGAACGCATTCTGCTTGAGCATCTGGCCGCCCTTCACGCCTTCTATGGGGACGTGATGGGTGTGCGAATTGCCCGCAAGCATGTGGGCTGGTATCTCGCAACCTTGCCGGGCGCCAGGGAATTTCGCGCCCACTTCAATCGTTTGGATGGTACGGAAACACAATGCGCCAACGTTCGGGAGTTCTTCGCCGAACGTTACAAGAGCCTGACAGGGGACGGAGAAGGGGTGGCCGCATGACGATGATGACCGAGACTTTAGTGAGTGGAACAACACCCGTGAGCGACAACGTGAATTTGAAACAGCACCTCAATACCCCGAGCGAAGAAGGCCAGACCCTTCGCGGGAGTGTCGAGAAGGCGCTGCACAATTATTTCGCCCACCTTGAGGGCGCGTCCGTCACGGACGTGTACAACCTGGTGCTCTCCGAAGTCGAGGCTCCCCTGCTCGAAAGCGTGATGAACTACGTCAAGGGCAACCAGACCAAGGCCAGCGAGCTGCTCGGACTGAACCGCGGCACGCTGCGCAAGAAACTCAAGCAGTACGATCTGCTGTAAGCATTCAATCAAACCAGAAAGGCGCCCGCGTAAAACCGGTCGCCTTTTTTGCTGACTTCCCTTGCTTTTGATGGAAATTGAGATGACCGACCAGACTACCCGCCTGCCGATCCGCCGCGCCTTGATCAGTGTTTCCGACAAGACCGGGATCCTCGAATTCGCCAGGGAGCTGGAAGCCCTGGGCGTGGAAATCCTTTCCACCGGCGGGACCTTCAAGCTGCTGCAGGACAACGGCGTGGCCGCAGTGGAAGTCGCGGATTACACCGGTTTCGCAGAAATGATGGACGGTCGGGTGAAAACCCTGCACCCGAAAATCCACGGCGGGATCCTCGGTCGTCGCGGTATCGACGATGCCATTATGAACGAGCACGGCATCAAGCCGATCGATCTGGTAGCCGTCAACCTGTACCCGTTCGAAGCCACCATCAGCAAGCCAGGCTGCGACCTGCCGACCGCCATCGAGAACATCGACATCGGCGGCCCGACCATGGTCCGTTCGGCCGCGAAAAACCATAAAGACGTGGCCATCGTGGTGAATGCCAGCGATTACGCCAACGTCCTGGAAAACCTCAAGGCCGGCGGCCTGACCTACGCTCAGCGTTTCGACCTGATGCTCAAGGCGTTCGAACACACCGCCGCCTACGACGGCATGATCGCCAACTACATGGGCACCGTGAACCAGGCCGCTGACACCCTCAGCACCGAAGGTCGCAGCGAATTCCCGCGCACCTTCAACAGCCAGTTCATCAAGGCCCAGGAAATGCGCTACGGCGAGAACCCGCACCAGAGCGCGGCGTTCTACGTTGAAGCCAAGCCTGCCGAAGTCGGCATCGCCACCGCGACCCAACTGCAAGGCAAGGAACTGTCGTACAACAACGTGGCCGACACCGACGCCGCGCTGGAATGCGTGAAGAGCTTCGTCAAACCGGCCTGCGTGATCGTCAAGCACGCCAACCCGTGCGGCGTGGCCGTGAGCCCGGACGCCGAAGGCGGAATCCGTCAGGCTTACGAACTGGCCTACGCCACTGACACCGAATCCGCGTTCGGCGGCATTATCGCCTTCAACCGCGAACTGGATGCCGAAACCGCCAAGGCGATCGTCGAGCGTCAGTTCGTTGAAGTGATCATCGCCCCAAGCGTCAGCGAAGAAGCCCGCGCCATTGTTGCAGCCAAGGCCAACGTGCGCCTGCTGGCCTGCGGCGAGTGGTCGGCGGATCGCGTTCCTGCCTGGGACTACAAGCGCGTCAACGGCGGTCTGCTGGTACAGAGCCGCGACATCGGCATGATCGGCGCCGACGACCTGAAAGTGGTGACCAAGCGCGCCCCGACCGAACAGGAAGTCCACGACCTGATCTTCGCCTGGAAAGTGGCCAAGTTCGTCAAATCCAACGCCATCGTCTACGCCAAGAACCGTCAGACCATCGGTGTCGGCGCCGGCCAGATGAGCCGCGTGAACTCCGCGCGTATCGCTGCGATCAAGGCTGAGCACGCCGGTCTGCAAGTGGCCGGTTCGGTAATGGCTTCGGACGCGTTCTTCCCGTTCCGCGACGGTCTGGACAATGCGGCCAAGGTCGGTATCACTGCGGTGATCCAGCCAGGTGGCTCGATGCGTGATGCCGAGGTGATTGCTGCCGCTGATGAAGCCGGTATCGCCATGGTTTTCACCGGAATGCGCCACTTCCGTCACTAATCAGACAACGGCCGCACTGAAGCCGGCATCTGCTGCGTTGGAGCCGACCTCGATGATGCTCATTGCCAAAAGGCAACTCCGCTCACCGAGGTCGACTCCGCCTTGCATCTACCGACTTCATTGCGACCTCCTGGAGCGTGAAGCGCTTTAGGTTCTAAAACAGAATTAGCGTCATCCGAGGTTTTTGAAATGAATGTTTTGATCATTGGCAGCGGTGGCCGCGAACACGCCCTGGCCTGGAAAGTGGCTCAGGATCCGCGCGTGCAGAAAGTTTTCGTCGCGCCAGGCAACGCCGGCACTGCGATTGAAGCCAAGTGCGAAAACGTCGCCATCGACGTGCTGGCCCTCGAGCAGCTCGCCGACTTCGCCGAGAAAAATGTTTCCCTGACCATCGTCGGTCCGGAAGTGCCATTGGTGGCCGGCGTCGTCGACCTGTTCCGCTCCCGTGGTCTGGACTGCTTCGGTCCGACCGCCGGTGCCGCGCAGCTGGAAGGCTCGAAAGCCTTCACCAAGGATTTCCTCGCGCGCCACAAGATCCCGACTGCCGACTACCAGAACTTCACCGAGATCGAGCCGGCGCTGGCTTATCTGCGTGAAAAAGGCGCACCGATCGTGATCAAGGCCGACGGCCTGGCCGCCGGTAAAGGCGTGATCGTTGCCATGACCCTGGCCGAAGCCGAAGACGCCGTGCGCGACATGCTCGCTGGCAACTCTTTTGGCGATGCCGGTTCGCGCGTCGTCATCGAGGAATTCCTCGACGGCGAAGAAGCCAGCTTCATCGTCATGGTCGACGGCAAGAACGTCCTGCCGATGGCCACCAGCCAGGACCACAAACGCGTCGGCGACGGCGACAGCGGCCCGAACACCGGCGGCATGGGTGCTTACTCCCCGGCTCCGGTAGTGACCGCTGACGTGCACCAGCGCGTGATGGACCAGGTGATCTGGCCGACCGTGCGCGGCATGGCCGACGAAGGCAACGTCTACACCGGTTTCCTGTACGCCGGTCTGATGATCGACAAGGCCGGCAATCCGAAGGTCATCGAGTTCAACTGCCGTTTCGGTGATCCGGAAACCCAACCAGTGATGCTGCGTCTGCAATCGAGCCTGGTGCTGCTGGTCGAAGCGGCACTGGCGCAGGCGCTGGACAAGGTTGAAGCGCAGTGGGATCCACGTCCGAGCGTCGGCATCGTGCTGGCCGCCGGCGGTTACCCGGGCGACTACGCCAAGGGCGCGCCGATCAACGGTCTGGACGCAGCCGCCGCACTGGAAGGCAAGGTCTTCCACGCCGGTACCGCGCTCAAGGACGGCAACGTCGTGACGGCCGGTGGTCGGGTGCTGTGCGCCACCGCCATGGGCGCCAGCGTTGGCGCTGCCCAGGAGCAGGCCTACAAACTGGCCAAGGCCATCGACTGGGAAGGCTGCTTCTACCGCACCGACATTGGCTACCGCGCCATTGCCCGTGAACGCGGTGAGTCTCAGTAATAAGCTACGCTGTGTTTCCGGCAAGGGCCCTTGGTCCTTGCCGGACTGTTCCGACGCTGCGCATCGTTATATTCTGGCATCAACCTACGAAGGGATTTCGCCGTGCGCTGGCTCAGGATTGCCATAGGCTTCACCGTCACGCTGTTGACCATGCTCTGTATGTTGCCGGCCTTGGCCGCGCAAGGCAGTGGCTGGTCGGTATTGCTCGACGATCAGGGCAACCTCCAGTTGAGCGACATCCGCTCCGCCCGCTATACCAATCAATTCAGCCCCATCGAGCTTGACCGCCTCACCGCGGCCGAACCCGACGGCGCGTTGTGGCTGCGCTTCAGGCTGGCGCCCGGCAAGCACGAACAAGTGCTGCGGATCTTCGCCCCCGACCTGTCGCATCTCAATCTGTATGTCCTCGACGGCGATCGCCTGATCGAACAGCGCGATACCGGCACCACCCAGCCTCAGGTGGAGCGACCGCTGCCGAGCAGCGATTTCATGTTGCCGTTGCCACAGAGCGACAGACCCCTCGACGTTTACCTGCGACTGGTTTCCGATCACCAGTTGCGCCCGTACATCACCCTGCAATCGGCGGTGATGGCTGCGGCCAATCACAACCAGACGCTGATCTACGGCCTGCTGTTCGGCTGTCTGGCGATGCTGATCCTGCACAACCTGATCCGCTATGCCTACACCCGCTCGCGCAGCAGCCTGTGGCTCGCGGTGTGTGAAGGCCTGTTGAGCCTGAGCCTGTTGCTGTTGCTCAACCTCGCCGGCCCCTGGCTGCCGAACTGGCACGCAATCCAGACTCCCGGCGCCTACCTGGCTCTGCTGCTGACCGCACCGGCGGGCCTGATGTTCGCCTACCGTTTCTTCGCTCCGCTCGGCCCACATCCGCTGAACAAGCTGCTGATCGGCGACATCCTGTTCATCGTGATCTGTAGCTTGTTGCTGTTGTTCGTCAACACCCTGCCGCTGAACATCATCACCTACGCGCTGGTGGCCCTGGCCGGGCTGAGCATGTTGCTGGTGGGTTTCTATCACTGGCAGAAAGGCTACCGCCCTGCCCGGTTGTTCGTTGCCGCGATGGTGGTGTTCAACATCGGCACATTGATCATCCTCCCGGCCTTGCTGGGGCTGACCCTGGTGGCGCCGCAGGGCTTGATCATGGTCCTGACGGGTTTCATCTGCATCAGTGGCCTGTTGATGAGCATCGCACTTGGCGAGCGCCAGCGCAGCATTACCGAAAGCCGTTTCAGCATCAGCCGCGACCTCGCCGCAAGCAACGCCGAAATCAACGCCAAGGCCGAATTCCTGGCCAAGATCAGCCACGAAATCCGCACGCCGATGAACGGCGTGCTGGGCATGACCGAACTGCTGCTCGGCACGCCGCTGTCGGTCAAGCAGCGCGACTATGTGCAGACCATTCACAGCGCCGGCAACGAGCTGCTGACCCTGATCAACGAGATCCTCGACATCTCGCGGCTCGAGTCCGGGCAGATCGAACTGGACGATGTGCAGTTCGACCTCAACGCGCTGATCGATGATTGCCTGAGCATCTACCGCGCCAAGGCCGAACAGCAGAACGTCGAGCTGATCAGCTTCATCCAGCCGCAAGTGCCACGGGTCATCAGCGGCGACCCGACGCGTCTGCGCCAGACGCTGCTGAGCCTGCTGGAAAACGCCCTGAAGAAAACCGAAGAAGGGGAAGTGCTGGTGGTGGTCGCCCTCGACGACCGCAGCGCCGGGCCACGCCTGCGCATTGCCGTTCAGGACAGCGGCCAGCCGATGGATCAGGAAGAGCGCGACGCCCTGATGCATGCCGAGTTGCACAGCAAGCATTTCCTCTCGGCCAACCGCCTGGGCGGCAACCTCGGGCTGGTGATCGCCCGGCAATTGATCCGTCTGATGCAGGGCGAGTTCGGCATCAAGAGCGGCGCCAGCCAGGGCAGTACGCTGTGGCTGACCCTGCCGCTGGACCCAGATCGCCTGGAGCACCCGACCTCGGACCTGGACAGTCCGCTGCAAGGCGCGCGCGTGCTGGTGGTCGACGACAACGACACCTGCCGCAAGGTGCTGGTGCAGCAATGCAGCGCCTGGGGCCTGAACGTCAGCGCTGTGCCATCGGGCAAGGAAGCATTGGCCCTGCTGCGCACCAAGGCGCATTTGCGTGACTATTTCGACGTGGTCCTGCTGGACCAGAACATGCCCGGCATGACCGGCATGCAACTGGCCGCCAAGATCAAGGAAGACCCGAGCCTGAACCACGACATCCTGCTGATCATGCTCACCGGCATCAGCAATGCGCCGAGCAAGATCATCGCGCGCAACTCGGGGATCAAGCGCATCCTGGCCAAACCGGTGGCCGGCTACACCCTCAAGACCACGCTGGCCGACGAACTGAACCAGCGCAACCGTGGCCAGGTGGTGTTTCAGCCGCAGCCAGCCAGTCCCGCAGCGCCGGTCAAGGTGCCGAGCGATTTCCGTATTCTGGTGGCCGAAGACAACACCATTTCCACCAAGGTAATCCGTGGCATGCTCGGCAAACTCAACCTGCAGCCAGACACCGCCAGCAATGGCGAAGAAGCCTTGCAAGCCATGAAAGCCCAGCGCTACGACCTGGTGCTGATGGATTGCGAAATGCCGATTCTCGATGGGTTCTCCGCCACCCAGCAACTGCGGGCCTGGGAAGTCGGCAATCAGCGCATCCGTACGCCGATCGTCGCGCTGACCGCGCACATCCTCGCCGAACACAAGGAACGTGCGCGCCAGGCCGGCATGGATGGGCACATGGCCAAACCGGTGGAACTGTCGCAACTGCGCGAGCTGATCGAGCACTGGGTGGCCCAGCGTGACCAGCAAAATCGCAGTACCGCACGGACGTCCTGATCAGCGCTCGACGCCGACCTCCATCCCTGGCGTCCCGGGCATTTTCCGGATCAGCTCAGCGAACGGTTCCAGGCGTTTTTCCAGCACGCTTCGGATCGGCTCCTGCAGTACGGCCGACATATCCGCCTGGAAAAATTTTTGTTCGACGACGCCCTGCACATCGGCCGATGTGAACACCCTGGAAAACGGATTGACTGCACCGCCCTCTGAAGAGTTCAAGGTGATGTACACCGCGTTCAGGCGAGGACCCGGTTGCGCAACGACCACCAGAAAACGAAGCAGGTCAACCGACCCGGCCTGGTCCTCAGGTGCCAGTACCGTTTGCTGGATCCTCTCCCGAAGAAAACCGATCAGCGGATCTGCCGCCGGCAAACCGGCAATATCCTGCAGTACCGGCAGCCATTCACGGGCGTCGACATCATCGAGCGACTTCTTCAGCAGCAGGGTCATCCAGTCCATGGTCGACGCCGTAGTGTCTACCGGCGGGGTGAAGGTGTCCCATGCTACTTTCCGCTGCAGCCAACTGTCTTTCAAAACCTGCTGCCAGATTGAATACCATTCGACCTGACTGGATTGAAGCCATTTCCGGGTAGCTGCCAATTGTGCAAACAAGACGGAGTGCTGAACGTCTTGCTGTTCCTGAACGGACATGCCTGACGGTAACAAAACCAGTGCACCCGCATTGGCATAAGCCGAGTATTGCGTCTTCATCCATATCTCCTGCACAGGAAATAGATGGCGATGTTTCACACCGCCATCTATTTTGATTGAATCAGATTTCCCACTCACTGATTTGTTTGACCGCACGATCACCCAACTTGCCGGCGATAATGGCGCGAGTCCTTTCAATAATCGAAGGCACCATGGTCATGTGCGACTCACCACGATACAGATCCACGGAACTGCTATCCCAATTAACAAAAAGAACCTTGGTCTGATTAGTATGATTGATAAAACGAACAGAACCCAAGGTCAGAATAACTTCCTGACCATCAATTTCAAGGCAAGAACCCACGGCAAAGCCGCCGGTGCCTTTATCTTTAATGTTCTGATCGAATACTTTCAGCGGTTTATCCGAACTCTGCAGCGAGGCCATCGCATCGCCTGCAACTTTCAGCAACAACGCCGACGTCGGCCCAGGCACAGCAGCCGCAGCGACTGCCGAGCTCAGGATCTTCAGGGCCAACTGGTCCATGGTGAAGCTTTTACCCGAGGCACTGGTCGAATCGTAGTAACGACTCTTGATGGTCCAGCCAGCGTCCTGCATAACCGTAAGGAATATTTGATACCACTCCTTGCCCTGATGATCGGCGGGGTATTTCTTGTTCGCCGCCAGCGATGCAAACAGATAGGTGTTAAGCACATCCGCACGATTCTGATCGGACATCCCCGAAACAAAAGACAGAATCGCATCACCCACGACCGAAGCCCGACTCGGTGGTTCAATATCAAAAGCCATCAAACCGGAAGCACTGCGAGAATTGATAATAATCTTTTCAGGCGTTACATCGTAAGCACTTAGACGTTCCAGACGATCAGCGACGGTAACAACAGAATTTTTTTCCATTACTTATATCCTTAGTTTGATTTCAACGAACCACTCCTGAGTCCGCAGAACAAAACTACACAGCAAAAAACCAACTAACAAGCCAACAACCATTACCAATAGATAACAACAAATAGTCACAACAGCATTTACCTTAAAATAAACAACAGCAACTTAAAAAGTACCACTCACTCATCCATAACGATCTTGCCGACAGACAGTGCGGCGCCTGATAGACTCCCTTCAACTTCCGCCCGCGCGAGTTTTAACCATGCTCCATGTGCTGTTCAGCGTTTATCTGAAGATGCTGGTGCTCTACAGCCCGTTCTTCGTGTTGTCCTGCTTCATCAGCCTGACCCGGGGTTATTCGCGCAAGGAACAACGGCGTCTGGCCTGGAAAGTGGCAATCGCTACCCTGGTCTCGAGCGTGTTGCTGTATCTGTTCGGGCGGGTGATTTTCGATGTGTTCGGCATCACGGTGGACGCCTTCCGCATCGGTGCCGGCAGCGTGCTGTTCATTTCGGCGCTGGGCATGGCGCAGGGCAAGTCCGCCGTGCAGACCGACAACGTGCAGCAGGATGTAACGATTGTCCCGCTGACCATTCCACTGACCGTCGGCCCCGGCACCATCGGTGCACTATTGGTGATGGGCGTCAGCCAGCCGCACTGGGACGACAAGCTGATCGCGATCATGAGTATCGCTCTCGCCAGCTTCACGGTTGGCGTGGTGTTGTACCTGTCGAACCGCATCGAGCGGATTCTCGGCGATCAGGGTTTGCAGATTGTCAGCCGCCTGATGGGGCTGTTCGTCTGCGCACTGGCAGCGCAGATCATCTTTACCGGGGTCAAAGGTTACCTGGTGCCTTGAACCCTGAAACGAAAAGACCGCCGACGGCAACATCGGCGGTCTTTTTTGTCAGTGACCGCGCACCGTCAATTCACAGACTCAACAGTTTTCTGCACATCCGCCTGATCGATCAACGCTGTCAGCGACACGCTATCGGCTCCAACCTTGCGCGCCTTCAGCCAGCGAACCAGCGTCGATACCTGGCACGGACGCAAGCCCTCGACCTCAAGCATCGCATCGCCCCGCAGCGAGGGATCTGACGCATCCGCATCGCGCACCAGCACACAGTGCTCACTGTCGGGATCGATCAACACCAGGTGATCATCGACCATTCCTATCTCCAGTTTTTGCGGATCGGCCAGCGCAATGATCAAACGGCTCATGACCAGCGGACGACCTTCGAGCGGATACCGACAATCGACCACCAGCGAGTCGAGCTTGCGCATGAGCGCCCCGGACAGCTGCCATTTCATCGCACCGCGCCCTATCCGCAGAACCAGCGTGCGCACATCGTCCGGCACCAGCGGCAGGAGATCGTTGGCGCCCACCCGGCCTTCGAGCACCAGCACATCACCCGTGCGCTGGACATAATCCAGCGGCTTGATCTGGCGCAGGCTCGGATAACCCTGAACGACCCGCTCCTGCGGTTCATGCAGCAGGACATCGGCATGCCGACGGGTGCCAAGCAGCTCGAAATCCGCCGGCAGATCGGCGGCAGGAATCTGGATCAGTCGTGCGCTGTCTGCGATGAACCACTGGACACTGGCATCCTGAGCCGCCAGCGAAATGAACGGACGGTGCGCTTCGTTAGCCAGCAAGGCCTGCAAGTCGCTGATCAGATGCTCGCCATGGGCCGCCAGCCAATCGTGCTGAACACCGATGATCTGCGGTTGCTCCTGATGTTCCAGTTGCAGCACCACTCCCTCCAGCGTTGTGCCCACAAGACCGGCACCGTCGACCCGAACCTCGGCAAAGCGCCACGTCGCCCACTCTCGCTCCGGCCTTATCAACATTGGGGGATGCAACAACTGCGTGCCGTTTCCGAATGCCGACTCCAGCTGTTGCGGATCGATAAACACCTGGCGCCAGACCTCACCGCTCTCGGGTTCGAACAGCCATGCCGACTGATTGTCCGGTGTCATGCCAAGCAGGCGGACCTGCGCCTGTCGCGCGTCACATAACAATAAGCGGCTGTCCATGTACCAGGCGTGCAAGCGCGCGTCCCCGTCTGCATTGGCAATGCCGACAATCAGGAACTGCTCGACAGCGTATCGACGGGCAATGCTTTCGAGTGCCAGCCACCATTGCTTGCGTCCCTTGAGCCAGGCTTCGGCCAGGCCCGCAAAGCGCACGTTACCGTCAGAGCCGATCTCGAATGACAATCCGTCTTCGGTCTGCACCTGATAGCCACCGTGCTCAGCCGTCACCTGTTTCAGGCCCTCGGGCTGCACCCAGCGATGCGACCATTGATTCCGTGTCTGTGCCACGGTGCGCTGCGCCCTGCACAAACTCTGGAGTTGGCGGTCGTAAATGACAAATACATCGCCGTCGTCAGCCGGCGTCAGCAGCATCAGCTCGCTCAGGTTCTGGATCGAGTCGGGCCAGGCGCGCGCACGGTGATGGCGGGGTACCGGGCGCACGATCAGGTTGTCTCGGGTACGAACCCAGGCCATGTCCCGGTCGTTCTCTTCGACCTTCCAGCAGATCGAAACGTAAGGCGCGAACTGCCAGTCGACTGTGGCATAGCCCTCGTCATCACGAGCAGGCTTGTGCGCTACCCATTCACCCAGCACCGGTGCCCAATCCGCCAGGTTCATGCTGTCGTCGAACAGCGCCTCATAGGTGGATTCAAGCCCGCGCGTGAGCGAACTCAGCCACAGTTCACCGTCATGGATCAGGTAATTGAGGCGCTCAAGCGTGCCGTCTGCAAAAACATACTCCTGCACCACATGCACGACGCCCTGAGCATCGGCTTCGATACTGCGAATCGTGCTGACGCCAGAGCGTCGAAACAACAGGCGATAGCGATGGCTGAGCAGCCCCGTGCCCGCATCGACCTGGCAAATGTCGTAACCGACCGGATCATGAAAAAACGCCGAGCCGCCTGTCACCACTGACAACAATCCCTCATCGTCGAACACTTCATCATTGCGGATATAGAGGATCCGATCCTCCATGGCGTCGTACCAGCCGTTGGTGTAACGCGGCGCTTTGAGGTTTTCAAAAGGAACCAGGTATTCGTCGATCGGCGTATAGCGCAGCGCCAGTCGATGAGCCCGCGCCAGCGCTTGCAGATGATCCTGCAGGGTCTGGTCGTCCAGACCTTTGGGCGCGTGTTCCTGCAGCAGCTCCAGCTCATACCGTTTGCCATCAGCGATCCTGAAGAGCCGGCCATTTTCGATCAGCAGGGAAATTTCCGGCGTACTGTCCGCCGCGACCTTGAACTGGCAGCCTCTGACACTGAACTGCCCGTCCTTGCCGAACACGATGTCCTTCTCGCTGGCCCAGGGTGCGACGATGATCCAGCGGTTCTTTTGTGCGCCGACTGACACCAGTTCAATGTTTACACCTGGATTGAGCACCAGTGTGCAGGCGCCTCCACCACCCTGAATCCGATAGCTGATCTGCTCGTGCCAGGGCTCAGGTATCACCGGCACAACCAGTTTGCGCGCCTGCCCGTCGAGCGTGACGCTGATTTCAGTCGGCCGATAATCGGGATACATCCGATGGACAATGTAGTGGCTGGGAAACGTGTAGAACGAAAACAGGAACAACCACTGACCGTCGGCCTTTTTCTTCTCCAGACGCCGGGCGATGTCGAAGCCCTTGTCGTGGCGCTGCGATGAAAACGGCAGGATCTGATACTCGTAGCGGTAGCAGGTCAGCGGCGTGCACGGCAGGACAATGGCCTCTTCGGCCGGCAATGCGAATTTCATTTCGGCGGGGTAGCCCAGTTCTTTGCCGAGGTGGATGGCTCGCGGGTAATCGACCTCGAATTCCGGTACACCGAGATGATCGCGCAGCGGATACAGACGAGGGCTGTCGAGCAACAGTTTGCCGGCCCTCAGGTCCAGACCGTTGATGATCAGTGGCGCTCGCGGCAACCAGGCCCCTTGCTCGCGGCTGTAGTGGTAGCCCTCCCCTTGATGCGCCTGCTCCAGTTCTGCAAAAAACAGTCCGACTGCCTTGGCTTCCTCAGCAATGGTCGCAAAATTCTGCGCCAGCGCAGTCACGCCAACGGCGAGGCCACCAAGAATTACCCCGGCGCCGCCCAGCACCGCAGCTGCGGTACCCGCGCCGGCAAGACCGGCACCAAGTCCGGCGCCCGTCAGAGCCAGACTGCTGGCGTCGAAGGTCAGCTGGGTGGCGTACGTGGCGGTCTCGACATCGTTGCGGGCATTGACCAACTGATAGATATCGAAGCCGACATTGGCCAATCCCAGCACGGCACCGACACCCTCGTTCGCTACATGCCCGGCCACAGCGCCGAGCGTTCTGCCGGCCAGAGGCTCAAGCGCTTCGCCGACCACCTTCGCACTGGTGCGGGCAATCAGTTTTTCATCGCGCAACGCGGCTTGTACGAGACTGATCAACCCCGCCACATCGACCACATTGCCATGCGCCAGTTGTGCGTAGTTGACGTAGGCATGCCACTGCACAGCGGTACTCAAAGTGCGGTCTTCACCTTCGCGCCCGCGCAGTGCATTCATCAGTGCCTGAACCGCAAAACCGGCATTGAGCGTATGCACCGCCGCCGCCTCGGTCGGATCCACCGCAGCGCCAGCCGCACGCTTGCGTCCGAGGGTCGAGAACAGGTCCGTCAGGTAGTTTCTGATTCGCAGCAGGCGATCATCCCGGCTGATGACCGTGGTGACCAACTCACCACTGCGCGGATCGAGCATGCCCACCCGGTAACTGCCCTCGGGCGTCACCTCCAGCGAATCGAACAACGGCACCAGCGGCGGCGCAGAGTCATGCCCCTCCTGCAAACGCATTGTGGCGTCGGCAATCTGCTCGGCCCACCAGTGATTGTCAGAAGTCAGCAGCGCACTGCCCAGGTGCGAATTCTCCATCAGCGATCGCCCGTGAGCACTGTTCACCCTCTGGCGCACGGGCCTGAACGGCTTGTCCGGCAGCGGGTCATCCCTGAGCAACTGCCCGACCTTGATGCCGTTCGACAGCTGCAGACCGGCCACTTTCTCCCCCTGCACATTGATCAGGTCGAACTGCGCCCGGCCAGGTTTTCCATACACGGCGTAATGACGGGCGAGGTCTGTGTTCTTGAAGAATTGCTTCAGGGCCATCTGGAAGGTCGTGGGGCTGTCAAATTCGAACAGGCCAAAGTTCGGATCGTAGAAGTGGTAAGCGTCTTTCGCCCCGTTGACAGTCCGAGCCACCAGCATCGAGTGGTTATCCGAATTCAGCATCAGAGTCCGAGGCCCCACGGAATCCTCGAGAATCGCAACCACCTTATCCAGATCAACGCGCCCCAGGGCCGCGCCCACTTCGGCGGCGTTCACCCCGCGCATGTCCTCCAGCGCTCCCAGAAACGCCTTCGAATCCGAATGCTCCGGCTCCAGCACCGCCAGGAAAAACCGCTCGCGCAATTGCCGGGTCGCGACCTCGCCCTGGGTAAGAGCGGCGCTCATTGCCAGCGCCAGCGGAAAGCAGCGTCCGGCAGCGCTGTCACCTGCCCCCTTCATCAACAAATCCTGAGGCACCAGTTTTATGGTGCCAGCCTCGAACTGATTGAGTACCTGTTCCAGCCGCTCCTGCACTTGTTCGCGATGCTCTTGAGTGGCGAGCCGCTGGATCTGTGCCACCTGGCGCCCCCAGTCAAACAGCGTCGCAGCGTTGGCCAGCGCGTTTTTTTTCAGGCTGAGTGCATTGATCGAGCGTACGGGCAATTCATCACCCACACTGGACAGTCCTGCCATGAACGCAGGCGCGCGGCGCTGATAGAGATGCTGTTCGATCACCGCGTAACGCCCGGACGTCCCGCGCTCATTGAGGCTGTTGATCAGGTTGTCCAACGCCACGTTCAGGGCGGAAATGCTCTGAGCATCCAGTGACTCGGCCCCCAGCAGTGCTCCGATCGTCAAACGCTGCAACGGATTGAGTTGCTCAGGTTTCCAGGAACCGTTGCCCAGGCCGATCAACAGTTCATCCAGCGCGAGACTCTGGGTGATCGGAATTAGCGGGTATGCCGGTGGCAGCAGGCGAGTGTTCTGATGACCGATGGACTGACGATCTTCGAAGCTCAACGGCAACCTCTCAGCGAACACGACCGTGCCGTCATGGCCGTTCATCATCGCGTTGGCAAACGGCTTGCCCAGGCGATCGACCATGCGCTGCAACAACTCGGTATTCAGGAGATGGCGTCCTTCAATAAGCGGCCAGCCAAGTTCGAACTCGACGCTCGTCTGCTTGAACAACTCAGCGATGTTCCCGGCATAGCGGGCCTTGTATCGGCCCGCGCGCCAGTGCTGCTTCTCGGTTTCCACCCACCTGCCAAAGTCGGTTTCATTGTCTTTCCAGGAGTGATCCTGCTCCTCCTCGGTCGTGCGATTGACTGTCGTCAAGGGGTCTATTGCCATCTCTGAACGGGAGGCTTCCGCGCCGCGAGACGTCAACCGGGCCTTTTCGAAATCACTCGCTCCATCCTTGATGCCGGCCGGACCGGTCAAATAAATTGTTCCCTCACCTTGCGGGCGGATGCCGTCGTTGTAGTATTTGGCGGCGGCGTCAGCAAGGAGGGCAGCGAAAACCGCCTCCATCTCTGGCAGGTCGATGAGCGGCCCGTAGGCTTTTTCCACAACCTCGTTCGCCAGCGCGGACATCTTCTCTGAATCTTCAAGCCTGACGTCTCTCTGAGCTGCCAGCCGGGCGGTGTCTTCAACCAACCGATAATTGAACCGGAAGCGATCAAGCACGGACTCCAGGACCGCCGAACCGGGATGGGCCAACATGAAGGCATTATTGATCGTGGTGCGATCCTTCACGGCCCGCAAGGTATAAGGTCGGGCGAGAAGGTCCCGGGGAGGCTGGAACACTTGAGTCAGGCTTGGCTGGCTATCGACGAACCCCTGAAGTTCCACACGATATTTATTCGCAATTCGCATCGTGTACTCGGTGTATCGACTACGCAGTACTTCACGGCCAGGCATCCAGTGGGGGTTGTGATCCAGCAGCAATTGCAATACGCCCAGTCGTGCGTCGCTTTCGAAGCCGCTGATGTCGATGCCACCGATCTCTTGCAGCAACGGAGGCAAGTTATCGACATCGGAATAAATGCCACCCTCCGAGTACAAAGCTTCCACTCTGACAATATCCGACGCTGCAGCGAAGTTGCCGCGCAGACGCATTTCGCGTTCGTAGATATCTCTCAGTTGCAAAGGTGTTTCCGAACTCGCCAGGTCGCGCAGTCGCAAGCCACTATCAAGCAAGGCTGTTACGCTTTCACGATTGCGGCCCTTCAGCTCTCGTAATTCCCCTGCGTTTTGCCCATAAGCACGAGCCAGTAATTGAATTCTCGCGTCATCGGCCGATTCGCCTCGTGCGGTTGCATCATTGATGCAGTCGTACATCTGTTGTTTCAGAACAATGGCGCGGGCGACATACGATTCGCCCAATGCGCGCTCGGACACACTCTCGGTTCCTCCCTGCAACATGGCATCCGCTTTGGCGGCCTCGACAATCAAACGGTTGGTCTGATGGGCCAGTAACGCATCGCTGTCGTACCAGAGATTGATGGTGTAATCGTGTCCAGCCAGCACCTGCTTCCATATATTGATGTAATCACGCTGTATATCCCCGATGCCCCCTCCGACCCAGACAAAGTGGAGTATCTTCGGCACTTGCGTCGCCGGCGTTTTCATCAGTTCGACGCCGTATTGCAGTCGCGCCTGGAAATCATCCACTCTTTCAAGGATGCGTGTCAGACCGGGAGCCGCCTCTTTATCGGGGCTCGGCGCAGGATCCTGCTCCACTTCACGACGTACACGACGCTGTCCGAACTCTCCCAGCGCCTGTCTGAACAGCGCCAGCGGGTGTTGCAAGCGAGGTGAATCGAGCAAACCGATGCAGGCAAAGTAATAACGGATAACCGCGTCATATTGACGAGTATTCCTGTAGGGTAAAAGTGCCTGCTCAAGCTCCGACAACTTGAACAGATTGACAAAGCTCAAGTACTTTCCATCAACCGGCTTCAACTTCATATTTTGCATAAACCACCTTCCCTGAAACACTCGATAACAGATGAACAACAAATTGCGCACAGAAATGTTCGACCGAAAAAAGCAATGCTTTCGGGCCAGTTGAAACAATGAATAATTCGAGAGATAAACCTTTCAAGCAAACTAGTACAACGCATCTGCAAAAACAAAAGCGAAGCCATTCAAACAATGTCAATCGAAACAACCAACAACATCAACTCATCATTTCTAACTTAATTCAAATACAAGCCGAGACAAATCAGCCATAAAAAGAAAGGCCGCAAACTTCCGTTTGCGGCCTTGTCATTTGCATTCATCGTGTGGATGCAACAATTGGCAACTACACCATTATCAACCGACCGGTTTTTCCCCATACCAACGCGGCGTATATACCCACTCCCCACCTTCGGCGCGTGCGAATGTGCAGGTGGTGGAAGAACCGATCAACACCATGGTGCGCATGTCCACCTGATCCGGGGTCAGCGCTCCCAACGTCGTCACCCGCAGTGTCTGCCCCGGCCGGCCGATATCGCGACCCAATACCACCGGTGTTTCTGGCGTGCGGTGTTGCGCGACGATTTCCAGCGCTCGCCCCAGTTGCCACGGACGGGCACGGGAGATCGGGTTGTAGAACGCCAGCGCCAGATCCGCCTCGGCCGCCAGATCCAGGCGTTTTTCAATGATCGACCATGGCTTGAGGTTGTCCGAGAGCGACATCACGCAGAAGTCGTGGCCCAGCGGCGCACCGGCCTGAGCGGCGGTGGCGAGCGACGCCGAAACACCCGGCAGGATCTCCAGATCTACACTGTGCCACGCCGGATCCGTCGACTCGTGCAGCGCTTCGAGCACCGCCGCCGCCATGGCGAACACGCCCGGATCACCGGATGAAACGACGATCACCGAACGGCCCTCGGCGGCCAGCCTGAAGGCGTGACGGGCACGCTGCATTTCCTCGCGGTTGTCGGTGCAATGCTGAATCTGGTCGTCGCGGAACGGACCGGCCATGCGCACGTAGGTTTCGTAGCCGAGCACATCGGTGGCGCGGGCCAGTTCGGCTTTCACCGCTGGCACCATCAACTCTGCCGCACCCGGGCCGAGGCCGATGACGGCCAGACGACCGCGCGGGCGACCGACCTGTGAAACGTCCAGCGGCTGTTCGGCCACGGCGATGGCAATGTCGTGGTCTGTTGTAATGACTCGAGCACCGGGGACTGCATCGCGAGCCAGCTCACCGATGTCACTCGCCGGAGCAACAAAGCGCAGCGGTACCGCCAGCTCAAGCGCGGCTTCACGCAATGCCGGGCTGGCCATCTGAACGTCCGCCGCCACCAGGCAGGCCAGCGATTGGATCGCCACACCGGCCTGCTGCAACGCATCGCGAATCGCACCCGGCAAGTCGGCCACATCGGCACCGACCGCCACCGCCACACTGCGCGGATAAATCAGCAACTCACTGGCGCTCGCCACGCGGGCATCGCTGCCGACATGAATCGAGCGCTGCGCCTGTGGATCTTCCGGCAGTTGCGCCTGCTCAAGCCACGGCGCAGCACCGTCGATGCGCACGCTGTGGCCGGCGAGCAAGTCGGAGACAAAGCGCTTGCCCTGCTCCAGATCGCCGAGTGCGTAACCACCGGGTGGATTGAGCAGGCAGGTGCCGAAGCGCAGCTCGCCGCTGGTGGTGATTGCCGCTGCCACTTCAAGCGCAGCCGCGATCTCGCGGGCCATGACATTCACCCCGCCGAGGCCGCCGAGCAGCGGCACCACGGCGCTGCCGTCTTCAGCCACGGCGAGCACGGGCGGCTCGACGCCTTTCTCCAGCAACAGCGGCGCCAGTGTGCGGATGACAATGCCGGCCGCGCACAGGGCAATGATCGGCGTGTCCTGTTGATACAGCTCGCGCAGGGTTGCGCCGAACTCGCTGTAAGTCAGGTCGGCGCCTTCGACGCGCCCTTTCAGTCCGTGAACCTGCGTGGCCGGATAGACCTGTTGAAGACGACGGGCCGTGGCCAGAGCGCCCTGGCCGAGGATGACGATGGCCGGTGTGGAATGGGTCATCAGCCTTGCCACCGTTCGCCGGGCACAATGATCAGCGAGAAGTACGGCGACGACATCGGCTCGACCTCATCCAGCGGCACGATCTTCTGGTTGGCCATGGTCGCGCGCTCGACGTACAGCGCACGCTCGGCCAGGCCCAGTTCTGCCAAGACGTCGCGCACTTTCGGAAAGTTGCGCCCCAGCTTCATGATCACCGCCGCGTCGGCATCCGCCAGACGGCGCTTGAGCTCGTCATGAGGCAGCACGCCGGACAGCACCGACAGACTCTGATTGCGATACACCAGCGGCGCGCCCAGCACCGACGCGCCGCCGAGCATCGAGCAGACGCCCGGCACTACTTCGGCTTCGTAACGGCTGGCGAGGCGATCGTGCAGGTACATGTAGGAGCCGTAGAAGAACGGATCACCTTCGCAGATCACCGCCACGTCGCGACCGGCATCCAGATGCGCGGCCACTTCCTCGGCAGCGTCGTCGTAGAAATCACTGATCACCTGTTCGTAGGACAGCGGCGCCGGCAGCACTTCGGTGGTCACCGGGTAGACCAGCGGCAGCAGGTTCTGCGCGTCCTGCAGGTGCGCTTCGATGATGCCGAACGCGTTGCCCTTCTTGCCCTTGGCCACGAAATACGCCACCACCGGCGATTCGCGCAGCAGGCGCAGGGCCTTGACGGTAATCAGTTCCGGATCACCGGGGCCGACGCCCAGGCCAATCAAACGTCCTTTAGCCTGCATCATTCGATCTCCGTGGCGAGGGCATTGACCGCAGCGGCGGCCATGGCGCTGCCGCCGAGGCGGCCCTGCATGATCACGAACGGCACGCCACGGCTGTTGGCGGCCAGCTCGGCCTTGGATTCGGCAGCGCCGACGAAGCCCACCGGGAAGCCGAGGATCAGCGCCGGTTTCGGGGCGCCGGCGTCGAGCATTTCCAGCAGATAGAACAGCGCGGTCGGCGCATTGCCGATCACCACCACGCTGCCTTCCAGATGCGGACGCCACAGTTCCAGAGCGGCAGCGGAACGAGTGTTGCCCAACTCACGCGCAAGCTCCGGCACGCTGTCATCGCGCAGGGTGCAGATCACTTCGTTGTTGGCCGGCAGGCGCGCACGGGTCACACCCTCGGAAACCATCCGCGCATCGCACAGGATCGGCGCGCCGGCGGCCAGCGCATCGCGCCCGGCCTTGCCGGCGCCTTCGGAAAATTGCAGCCCGTCGATGGCCTCGACCATGCCGCAGGCGTGGATCACCCGCACCGCAAGTTTTTCCAGGTCGGCCGGGATGCGCGCCAGGTTGGCCTCGCGGCGAATGATCGCGAAGGAGTTGCGATAGATCTCCTGGCCGTCGCGGATGTAATCAAGCATCAAGGGGGCTCCGTGAGCGGGCGGCGAGCAATTTCGCCGCTGCTGCGATAGTAAGGTTGTGAGCGTGCAGCGCGCCGAAACCCGGCAGCGCTGCATCGCGAAAATAGAGATCGTAGTGACCGGGGCTGACCGCCAGCAGAGTCACCGCAGCCCGATGTGCGGCGGCGCAGGAGCGCGGGCAACCGGACAGGTGCACATCCATGGCGTGTGGCAACAGCGTAGCCAGAAGTCGGGCATCGTGTTTGGTGTCGGCCAGGCCTTTGCCGCAGCCGTTGGCGCCGGTGCAGGCGATCAGATGCACTAAAGGATCTTCGACATGGGCCAGCAGGTTCAGATTGCCCAATTCTTCTAGCACTTGAACCGCATCGGTTTCCCGCACATTGGGCAACAACAGGCTCTGCCTGGGGGTGAAACGCAAGCTGCCATCGCCGAAGGTTCTGGCCAGTTGCGCAGCGCCACGCAGCATGTCCGGATCGAGGCGGCCGAGTGCCGGTGCAGCACCGACATACACCTGACCGACCGATTGTTGAGGATGAATGCCGAGGTGCAAACCTTCTGCTCCGGCTTCGCGCTGCCAATCAGCAGCGGCTTTCAGATTGATCCGCTGACCGAGTTTTTCGAGGAACACCGGCGCCGGGCATTCATCCAGCAGGTGACGCATCCGCGTCTGGTCCGGACGGGCCAGATCGAGGAACAGTTCCAGCACCGCCACCACCAGCGCATGTCCATCCGCAAGCGCCACGGCGGCCAGTGATCGATCCGTCGGACAACCCGCCAGACCGAACGCCAACATCGTGTCGCCGCAATCATCGAATGCCGACAACCACAGATCATGAGGATGTTCGAGCATCGCCAGCGCTTCACCGCCATCCAGTTGCACGGCGAACTTGGCGCTCAGCTCGTGGAAGCGCGGATGGCTTTGCAGGGTCTCGAGAATCTGCCCGGCCAGTGGACGGGTATCCAAGCGCATCTGCCGGTCAATGCCGGCAGCCGGGCTGAGCATCAGGTTGCGCACATCGTCGCCCGCTGCGGTTCGCGGCCCGAGACCGGCGGCCAGCAAGCTGTCGATCAGCGCGGCGGACTGATCGCCGATGCCACGAATCTGCAGATTGCCCCGGTTGGTAGCCTCGATCGCCCCGCCGGCAAACCGTTCGGCGGCGTTGGCCACAGCATCGGCCTGATCGGCCGTGATCGAGCCGCCATCGAGCTTGATCCGGCAGATCCCGCCATCCAGCGCCTGGACGATACGCAACAACCCCGGGCAAGCCGAGGGGCGTATGGCAGTGGATAGTGGACGTTCGTTCAAGGGATGACCGGCTGACGGGCAGCGCCAGGATGGGCGAAAGGTCGCCATTATGCCTGCTTTGCCTGACTGCATGAAAATGCCTGCCGGTCGGATTCCCCGGAGCCGGGGAATTTCCTCGTCGAGCGGGTCTACAGCTCATAGTCCTCGAAATTGAACGACATGTTTTTGATCGCCTTTTCGACACTGGCACGACGTGCCTCCAGAACCCGGCGACTGATGACAAGCCGCCGCGCTCTGATATCCAGCTGATTCATGGCTTGGGAAATGTCCCAGAACAAATATCGGGTATTGAGACTCGACTTGATGAATCTGACTTGTGTCACGACAAGCTCCATATCACCTGCAGGGTTATAGCTGACCGGTATGATTTTCAGGTCGAACGCCTTGCCGCTGAGCCCTTTGGTCTTTTCCAACAGATCGACTCGCTGCTCAAGCGTCGCAAGTCCAGCCTCCACACCCGCGACCTGTCCTGGAGCGAGCAAGGAAGTCGCCGCCCTCATCCAGGCCTGCTTCACGCTTCCCGAAAACTGCGGCTGGACATACTCCACCGCAGGCTGGTCGCGGTTCCAGCCGTGGGACCACAGGACATCGGCGTAGTAGTCGATCCAGCGCCCCGGTTGCGTTTCGCTGCTGTACGTACTGTCTGCCTGCTTCTTTGCCAGATAGGTGCAGTTCAATGCAAAGTCGTAATCCGTTCGGGACTGTCCCTGCAGGCCCGTCAGCAATATATCTCCCACCAGGGTTGCCTGATGAGCAAGCAGCCCTGCGTTCACATTCATATCCATATGTAATCCCCGCCAATCCTGGCTTTGGTTCAAGTTCATCCGAACCCTAACAGGCATATCGAATCCGACAACCGCCTCAAAGCAACGGGAAGTTTCGATGGCCGACAACAGACCAGCGCGAGACAACGGCCACCGCGCTATCATGCCGCCCTGATACGCGCACACGAATTGAGGAACAGCATGACGGCCTGGCTGACGGTAGTGGGAATCGGTGAAGACGGCTTCAAGGGCCTGGGCAAGAATGCCCGGCGCGCCCTGATGGGCGCTTCGCGGATCATCGGCGGTCAGCGTCAGCTGGAACTGTTGCCGGTGTGCATCCGTGGCGAGCGTCAGTTGTGGCCGAGCCCGTTTTCCTTGGCCCCGGTGCTCGAACGCCGTGGCGAAGCGGTGTGCGTGCTGGCCAGCGGTGATCCGATGTTCTACGGCGTTGGCGCGAGTCTGGCGCGGCAGGTGCCGGGGGCCGAGATGCTGGTTCTGCCGGCGCCGTCGTCCTGCTCGCTGGCGGCTGCCCGATTGGGCTGGCCGTTGCAGGAGGTTGTGATCGTGTCCTTGGTGGCACGACCGTTGGCCGCCCTCAACGCACAGTTGTCCAGCGGCGTGCGAATGTTGCTGCTGAGCAACGACGGTCAAAGCCCGGCGGCCGTTGCCGCGTTACTGCGTGAGCGCGGATTCGGCGCCAGTCGCCTGAGCGTCCTGGAGCATCTGGGCGGCAGCGCCGAGCGCCGGATCGACGGCAACGCCAACGACTGGAACGATTCGCTCGTTGCCGACCTCAACGTGATCGCCATCGAATGCCTGGCCGATCCGCAGACACCGCGCCTTTCGCGCCTCGCCGGCCTGCCGGATTCAGCCTTCAAACATGACGGCCAACTGACCAAACGCGACGTGCGCGCCATCACCCTCGCCCGCCTCGCCCCGACACCGGGCGAATTGCTCTGGGACGTCGGCGCCGGTAGCGGCTCGATCGGTATCGAGTGGATGCGCGCTCACCCGAGTTGCCGTGCGCTGGCCATCGAAGCCGATGACGGCCGCCAGCAATTGATTGAACACAATCGCGATGCGCTGGGTGTTCCCGGCCTGCAACTGATTCGCGGCAGTGCTCCGCAGGCGCTCGCCGGACTGGAGCGTCCGGACGCGATTTTCATCGGCGGTGGTGTGACCCGCGAAGGTGTGCTCGACACCTGCTGGGAACAACTCAAACCCGGCGGCCGGCTGGTCGCCAACGCCGTGACCCTGCAAAGCGAAATGACCTTGATGAGCTGGCGCGAACGCCACGGCGGCGAGCTGACCCGCGTCCACATCGCTCAAGCCCAGCCGCTGGGCGAGTTCGACACCTGGCGCCAGGCCCTGCCGATCACCCTGCTCGATCTGGTCAAGCCCCTCGATGCGTGACGAAACCGCCGAACAACCTGCGCCCCTGCGCAGCGGCCTGACCACCGGCAGTTGCGCCACGGCCACCAGCCTCGCCGCCGCGCGCCTGTTGCTCGGCGGCGTGGTGGCGGACGCCGTGCAGATCGTGTTGCCCAAAGGCAAGCAGGTGCAGATGCGCCTGGAGTTCTGCCGGCTCACCGAGAACGGCGCCGAAGCCGGGACGATCAAAGATGCCGGCGACGATCCGGACGTGACTCACGGCGCCCTGCTCTACTCCCGCGTGCAACTGATCGACGAGCCGGGCATCCGCTTCATCGCCGGCAAAGGCGTCGGCACCGTCACCCGGCCGGGGCTGGTGCTGGGCGTCGGCGAGCCCGCGATCAACCCGGTGCCGCGCAAGATGATCAGCGATCACCTGACGCTGCTCGCCGAAGAATCCGGCTATTGCGGCGGCTTCGAAGTGACGGTCAACGTCGAGGGCGGCGAAGCCCTGGCGCTGAAAACCATGAACCCGCGCCTGGGCATTCTCGGCGGCCTGTCGATCCTCGGCACCAGCGGCATCGTCCGGCCGTTTTCCTGCGCGGCGTACATCGCTTCGATCCATCAAGGCATCGACGTAGCGAAAACCAACGGCTACCTGCACATCGCCGCCTGCACCGGCAACGCCAGCGAAGACACCATGCGCCGGGTCTACAACCTGCCGGAAATCGCCCTGATCGAAATGGGCGACTTCGTCGGCGCGGTACTCAAGCACCTGCGCAAAGTGCCTGTGGATAAACTCAGCCTGTGCGGCGGCTTCGGCAAGATCAGCAAACTGGCGGCCGGGCACATGGATCTGCACTCGCGCCATTCGAGCATCGACCTGCCGCAACTGGCTGAATGGGCGGCGGCGATTGGTGCTGACGATGCGTTGCAGCAAGCCATTCGAGGGGCGAATACCAGTCAGCAGGCGTTGGCGATGGCCAGCGCGGCGGGTGTCGCCCTCGGTGATGAGGTCTGTCGCCATGCTCTGGAATTCGCCCGCAGCGTGGTGCCGGCGCAGGTGCAGGTCGAAGTGTTTGCGATTGATCGTCAGGGCGGCATCGTTGGCCATGCGGGGGCTTTCGTATGAAACGGATTCTGTTGCTGGGCGGCGTGACTGAAGCGCTGGCCATCGCGCGCACGTTGGGGCCGGAACACATTTACAGCCTGGCCGGCGTCGGCCGGGTACCGACCGATCTGACCTGTCAGGTGCGCGTCGGCGGCTACGGCGGTGCCGAAGGTCTGGCGCAGTTCATTCGCGACGAAGGCATCACACTTTTGCTCGACGCGACCCACCCCTACGCCGCACAGATCAGCCAGAACGCCGCCACCGCTGCGCAACTCACCGGCATCCCCTGCTGGGCCCTGCGCCGCCCGGCGTGGCAGCCACAGCCGGGCGATGACTGGCGCGAAGTCGCCGACTGGGCCGAACTGATCAACGCCCTCGAACCCTTCCGCCGCCCGCTGTTCACCCTCGGCCGCGAACCGCTGCAACACCTCGACGAAATCCCCGCGCACCAGTTCTGGACCCTGCGCGCCCTCGACGTCTACCCCGGCAACGAACGCTGCGAAGTCATCGGCGCCCGTGGACCGTTTCTGCTGGAAGATGAGCGGGCGCTGTTCGAACGCCGGCAGATCGACGTGCTGATCAGCAAGAACAGCGGCAGCACCGCGACCGAGCCGAAACTGGACGTGGCGCGGGAGCTTGGGGTGCCGGTGATGGTGTTGAGGCGACCGGAGTTGGCGGGGGTTGATCGGGAATTTGCGACGGTTGATGACGTCATCTCGGCTCTTGAAAAACCGTGATCGAGACGGAGCTTTTTTCATCTCGCGATAGCTTCAGTTGTTGACGCAAGTCCCATGCAATGCAAATTCGAGCCGCTACACTCTCTTGAAAGAGTGCTGCGACACCAAACCGCACGACGCTTTTTTACTTATCGGCCCTGATCAGGCTAAATAGCCGCGCCTGATCGCCCACCCTACGGACCTGTCCCATGAACCGACACCGGCTCGCATTTGCCTGGATCGCCTGCTTCGCAGTGCTGTTCAACATGCTCGCCATGCCGTTGACGGGAGCGATGGCGCAGGCGGCGCAAACGCCGGCCGAGCAGTTGCTGTGGAGCAGTTTCTGCACCGGCAGCGGGACGAAGATGGTGGCGATCGACATCGGCAGCCTCGATCAGAAAGCGCCGCAGAGCGGTGACAATCATTCGACCATGCAGCATTGCTGGTGCTGTTCCGGATCGGCGCCAGTGGTGGCGTTGCCGGGGCATTCGCCGCAGTTGTATTTCGCCCGGTACGAAAGCAATCGCAGTGTGGCGCCCGCCGTGCTGCAAACTCCGACACCGCGCCAGCAATGGCCGAGCCTCAATCCCCGCGCCTCTCCTCTGGTTTGATTTGTTCCCGCATTTGACCTGCGTTTCAAATCGTTCTGGAGAACTGCCATGTTGAACAAATTCATCGTCATCGCTGCGCTGTTGCTGCCGGCGTGCTTCGCCCATGCCCACGAATACAAGGCCGGCGAGCTGGAAATCGCCCACCCGTGGTCGCAGGAACTGCCGCCGAACGCGCCGACCGTTGCCGCGTATTTCATCATTCACAACGGTGGCAAGACGGCTGACCGCCTGCTCAGCGTCGACTCGCCGATCGCCCCAGCAGCGGAACTGCACGAGCATGTGATGCAGGGCGATCTGATGAAGATGCAACAGGTGCCGAACGTGGCCATCCCGGCCGGTGGAAACGTGACCTTCGCGCCAATGGCCTATCACGTGATGCTGATGAACCCTACCGACCGCAGTCTGCTGACCGACGGCAAGCGCTTTCCCCTGACGATGCACTTCGAAAAGGCCGGTGACGTGACCGTTGAGGTCGCCGTGCAGAAGAAGCCACCGGAAGCCACGCAAGCCCACGCGCACGCCCAGTAACCGTTCCGGCAGACTCCGCCCATGCGCCCCCTGAGCGCCAGGCCCTCCCTGCAACGCCGTCAGACTGAACACCTGACCCGCGGCAGCTGGATCGCCCTGTTCGCCATGTTGATGATCTTCATCGGCCCGCTGATTTCCCAGTCGATGCCGATGGATCAGCACGCCTCGACCTCCATGCCGATGAGCATGGACATGTCGATGGACATGCCGGGCATGGATCACTCCGCGCATGAAACAAAACCCTCGGCCGAACACTGTCCGCCACAATCCTCGCACCACGTGCTGTGGGAAAAATGCGGTTATTGCAGCCTGCTGTTCAACTGCCCGGCGCTGACCGGTGGCGGCAGCTTCGCCACTTTCAGCATTCCTCTGGTCAACACCTTCACCCCGCCCTCCCCGCGTCTGGGCCATGCCCGGCAGACCTTTTTCCCCGGCGCCCGCACCCGCGCCCCGCCCGTCGCAGCGTAATCACCCACCTCTGATTGCACACGGTTTTGAGAAGACAGCTTCAGGCTGCCGGCCGTGTCGTTTACGACTGTTTGATGGAAATTGTCATGTCCAGGTTTTCTGCTGTCCCACGCCCGGGTTCTGCCCCGGCGTCCTTTGCCCTGAACGAATCCCGCGTTCGTTTCAGGCACGCTACCGCCGTCCTTTGCGGCGTCCTGCTGTCCCCGCTGGTCCACGCCGACGAACACACCGGCCACACTGACGAACTGAGCCCGACGGTGATCACCGCCATCGCCCCGAGCTCGCCGCTGACCATCGTCACCAACCCGAAGGACCCACGCCAGCCAGTTCCGGCCAGCGATGGCGGCGACTACCTGAAGACCATTCCCGGTTTCGCCCTGGTGCGCAACGGCGGCACCAACGGTGATCCGGTGCTGCGCGGCATGTTCGGTTCGCGCCTGAACATCCTCACCAACGGCAGCATGATGCTCGGCGCCTGTCCCGGCCGGATGGACGCGCCGACCTCGTACATCTCGCCCGAAACCTACGACAAACTCACGGTGATCAAAGGCCCGCAAACCGTGCTCTACGGACCGGGCGCCTCGGCCGGCACGATCCTGTTCGACCGCGAGCCGGAAAGCTTCGGCGAACTCGGCACCCGGGTGAACGCCAGCGTGCTGGCGGGCTCCCACGGACGCTTCGACAAAGTCGTCGATGCGGCGGCCGGCGGATCACTGGGCTATGTGCGAGTGATCGGCAACACCGCGCATTCCGACGACTACCGCGACGGCAACAACGACATCGTTGCCTCGCGCTATGACAAGTGGAACGGCGATGTAGCAGTAGGCTGGACCCCGGACGCCGACACCCTGATCGAACTGACCGCCGGCAAGGGCGACGGCGAAGCCCGCTACGCCGGACGCGGCATGGACGGCTCGCAATTCCTGCGCGAAAGCATCGGCCTGCGCGTCGAAAAATCCAACATCACCGACGTGCTGGAGAAGCTCGAAGCGCAGGTCTACTACAACTACGCCGACCACGTGATGGACAACTACACCCTGCGCACGCCGTCCGGCACCGGGATGATGGCAGGTCCCATGGCGTCCAACGTCGACCGCCGCACCCTCGGCGCGCGGATCAAGGCGACCTGGCGCTGGGCCGATATCCAGCTGATCACCGGGCTCGATGCGCAGACCAACGAACACCGTCAGCGCAGCGGCATGGGCATCGATACCTACAAGGATCAGCCGTACACCAAGGACGCCGACTTCCATAACTACGGCGTGTTCAGCGAGATGACCTGGTACGCCGCCGACCGCGACCGGCTGATTACCGGCGCCCGGGTCGACCGTGCCTCGGCCAAGGATTATCGGCAAACCACCGGTTCGGGAATGATGTCCCGTCCGAATCCGACTGCCGGCGATACCCGCGCCGACACCCTGCCGAGCGGCTTCGTCCGTTACGAGCATGACCTGGCCGACAGCCCGACCACGCTCTACGCCGGCCTCGGCCACGCGCAGCGCTTCCCGGATTACTGGGAGCTGTTTTCGCCCAAGTCCGGCCCGGCGGGTTCGGTCAATGCGTTCGATTCGATCAAACCGGAAAAGACCACCCAGCTCGACTTTGGCGTGAACTACAAGAGCGCCGAGCTCGAAGCCTGGGCCTCGGGCTACATCGGCGTGGTGCGCGACTACATCCTGTTCGATTACACGCCGGGGATGATGGGCATGAGCACTTCCCGCGCCGAGAACATCGACGCGCGGATCATGGGCGGTGAACTCGGTGCCGCTTACAAACTCACCGACAACTGGAAAGCCGATGCGACCCTGGCCTACGCCTGGGGCAAGAACAGCAGCGACGGCAAGGCTCTGCCGCAGATGCCGCCGCTGGATGCCCGCTTCGGCCTGACCTATACCGAAGACAACTGGAGCGCCGGCGCACTGTGGAGGGTGGTTGCCGCGCAAAACCGTATCGACCAGAACCAGGGCAACGTGGTCGGCAAGGATTACGACAAGAGTTCGGGCTTCGGCGTGTTCTCGCTCAACGGTGCCTACCGGATCAACAAAAACTGGAAGGTCAGTACCGGCGTCGACAACCTGTTCGGCAAGGCTTACGCCGAACACCTGAACCTGGCGGGCAACGCCGGGTTCGGCTACCCGGCCAACGACCCGCAAGCGATCAATGAACCGGGGCGCACGCTCTGGACCAAGGTGGACATGAGTTTCTAACCCTGAAGGGCGCTCGCTCCCTTCAGGGAGCGGGCGGCAACAGACAACTAGAAGATCCAAGCCAAGCGGAGCACTCGTGATGAAACAGCCCAAACCGAATTTCTACAACCTGGCCTGGCGTTGGCATTTTTATGCCGGATTGTTCGTCGCGCCTTTCATGGTGATGCTGGCCCTGACCGGCATCATTTACCTGTTCAAGCCGCAGCTCGATTCGCTGATGTACAGCAGCCTGCTGAACGTCCCTGCCGGGCATCACACCGTGCCGGCCGATGACTTGCTGCAAAAGGTCAAAAGCGCTTATCCACAGGGCCAGGTCACTCAGTACCTGCCGCCGGTGAATGCCGAGCGCAGCGCGCAGTTTGTCGTGGCCAATGCCGGCCATGAACTGAACGTGTTCGTCGATCCGTACCACGGCGACATCCTCGGCGAGCAGGATGCCAAGCAGAACCTGCAAGCCATTGCCCGGGCGATCCATGGCGAACTGATGATCGGCACCGTCGGTGACCGACTGATCGAAATGGCAGCCGGCTGGGGCGTGGTGCTGGTGGTATCCGGGGTTTTCCTGTGGTGGCCGCGAGGTCAGGCAGCGGGGATTCTGTGGCCACGCCTGAACAGTCGCGGCCGCGTTCTGTGGCGTGACCTGCACGCGGTTACCGGTTTCTGGGGCGCGACATTGTTGCTGGTGATGCTGCTCAGCGGCATGACCTGGACCGGCTTCTGGGGCAAGCAGTACGCCCAGGTGTGGAACGTGTTTCCGGCGGCGATGTGGGACAACGTGCCGACCTCCGACGTCGAGGCCGGCAGCCTCAACAACGCCGCCCGCCAGACCGTGCCGTGGGCGATGGAAAACACCCCGATGCCGATGTCCGGCGACCACGCCGAACACATGGCCCATGGCGGCATGCAACACGGCCCCGCCGCACCGACCATCCGGCTGCAGGACGTGCAGAACATCGCCATCGAGCGCAAGGTCGAGCCGGGCTACAGCATCACCCTGCCGACCACCGCCACCGGTGTGTTCACCATCGCGGTGTTCGCCGACGACCCGCGCAACGATGCCACCCTGCACGTCGATCAGTACACCGGCAAGGTGTTGGCCGACGTGCGCTTCGAGCAATACGGCGCAGTAGCGCGGGCTACCGAGATCGGCGTGATGCTCCACGAAGGCAAGATGTTCGGCACCTTCAACCAGATCATCGTGCTGCTGATCTGCTTGATGATCCTGCTCAGCGCCGTCAGCGGCGTGGTGATCTGGTGGAAGCGCCGGCCACAGGGCAAGTTCGGCGTACCACCGCTGCGCCACGATCTGCCGAAATGGAAAACCGGCGTGGCGATCATGCTGGTTCTGGCGGTGGTGTTTCCGCTGGTGGGGGCTTCGCTGGTGGTGGTGTGGTTGCTGGATCGACTGCTGCTGTCGCGTCTGGGCCGACAAGCTGAATCTGCCTCAACTTCATCATGAAACAGGCGAGATGCGTGATCTAGACAGATCTTTAAACTGCCGGGGCTTAAACTCCGGCATTTTTTAGTGTTACTGTATAACGAAAATTTGCTGCTCTGCCCGCAGCCATGGATTGTCATGAGCCTGCGGGCTTTTCTTTTGAAGAAGTGATTCACCGCCCCGATGAACAAGTACCTCTTGTCCAGCCTCTGTCTGTTCGCCCTGAACCACAGCGCCCACGCCGACAACGCCCCGCTGACGCTGCCCACCGGCACCATCACCGCCCCGGCCAATGACGACCCGACCGTCAGCCTGACCACGCCGACCAGCGCCGGCTCGCGCCTCAACCTCAACGCGATGGAAACCCCGGCCAGCGTCGAAAGCCTCAGCGGCGAGCAAGTCCGCGCCCGTGGCGATCGCAGCGTGCAGGACGCGGTGTCGCGCAGCACCGGCATCAGTCGCACCGGCACGCCGGGCGACGGCGGCACCTCGTTGCAGGCTCGGGGTTTTACCGGACAGAGCTCGGTGATGCAGTTGTATGACGGCAACCGCATGTACACCGGCATGGGCACCGTGACGTTCCCGGTCGACACCTGGTCGATGGAGCGCGTCGATGTCCTGCGCGGCCCGGCCTCGGTGCTGTACGGCGAAGGCGCGACCGGCGCGGTGGTCAACGTGATTCCGAAGAAGCCGTTCGAAGGCGAAATCGAAAACCATGTGCGCGTCGGTTACGGCTCGTTCGACCGCCAGCAACAGGCGTTCGACAGCGGCGGCTCGCTGACCGACACCCTGAGCTATCGCCTTAACCTCAATCGCCTGCGCAGCAACGGCTGGATCGATCGCGGCGACTCGTCCAGCGACTTCATCAGCGCCGCCCTGCGCTGGCAGGCCACTGACGACCTGACCTTCACCCTCGCCCACGATTACGGCGACCAACGCCCGCAGAACTACTTCGGCACGCCACTGATCAACGGCCAGTTGAAAGACAGCCTGCGCAACAAGAACTACAACGTGCGCGACGACAAGCAGCACTACAACGATCAATGGACGCGCCTGACCACGGATTGGCAGATCAACGATGCGGTCAGCGCCAGCAACGAGCTGTACTACCTCAAGGCCCAGCGTCGTTGGCAGAACGCCGAGAACTACAACTTCGACGCTGGCAGCCAACAACTCAGCCGCAGCGGTTACTTCGGCATCGGCCACAAACAGGAACAGGTCGGCGACCGCCAGACCTTCACCTTCAAGCATTCGCTGTTCGGCTTCGACAGCCAGACCGTGACCGGCGTCGATTACAACCGCATCCGCTTCCAGCTCGACAGCAACTCGCCGTTCAATGACGTATTGCCGAACGGCCAGCCGCTGGATCTGTATCACCCACAACCAGGTTACTTCGAGAGCGCGAACCCGTATCGCGATCAGTTCGACAGCACCACCAAACAGATGTCGGTATTCGCCGAGAACCGCACGCAACTGAGCGAGCGCTGGTCGCTGGTGACCGGTGTGCGCCGCGACTACGTGCATGTGGATCGCAACAACCTGGTCGACGGCAGCCAGAGCGACAAGACCCTGACCGGCAACAACTGGAAGGCCGGACTGGTGTTCGCGCTGACGCAGGGCACCTCGTTCTACGGTCAGGTCGCCACCAGCACCGATGGCATCGGCGGGCTGATCTCCTTGAGCCCGAGCCAGCAGCAATATGACCTGTCCACCGCCCGGCAAACCGAGATCGGCCTGAAGCAACTGTTCTGGGATCAGCGCGGCGAGTTCACCCTGGCGGCGTATCGCATCGTGAAAAAGAAGCTGCTGACCGACGATCCGGGCAATCCGACGCTCAAGCAGCAGGTCGGCCAGCAATCGTCGAACGGGCTGGAAGCCAGCCTCGATCTGCAATTGCCACACGCCTGGCAACTGCAAGCCAACGCCGCGATCGTGAAGGCCAAGTACGACGATTTTGAAGAAGTGGTCGGCGGCGTGCCGGTGTCGCGCAACGGTAATCGTCCGGTGGACGTACCACGGCGCACCGCCAATCTTTGGCTGAGCAAGGCGCTGAGCGATGACCTGAAGGCCGGTGCCGGTGTGCGTTACGTCGATGCGCGCTACGCCGACATGGCCAACCGCAACGAGCTGCCGAGCTACACCGTGGTCGATGCGACGCTGTCGTGGAAAGCCCTGCGCAACACCACGCTGGGCTTGCAGGTGAACAATCTGTTTGACCGGACGTATGCGCAAAGCCAATACAATGAGGGCCAGCAGTGGATTCTGGGTGAGCCTCGTTCGTTCTTTGTCACAGCTGACTACACCTTCTAGAACAGGAACGAAATGACCTCACTGTCCCTCACCGATCTAGCCTGGACACCCCTGGGCCACGGCCACTGCCATCACCAGTTCCAGCTGCGTGACGCTTCGTTGCACGTGGCCGCCGGTGAGTTCGTCGGGCTGATCGGGCCCAATGGCAGCGGCAAGACCAGCCTGTTGCGCTGTGCCTATCGCTTCAGCCAGCCGGAGCACGGTGAGGTCAGACTCGATCACCACAACGTCTGGAAGCAATCCTCGCGCTGGTGCGCGCAACGCATCGCCGTGGTGCTGCAGGAATTCCCCGACGCCTTCGGACTGACCGTCGAGGAAGTGGTCGCCATGGGCCGCACGCCGCACAAAGGCCTGTTCGACGGCGACACGCTGGAAGACCGCAGCCTCGCCACTCAGGCCCTCAAATCCGTGGGCCTCGACGGTTTCGAAGACCACGCGTTCGCCACGCTGTCCGGTGGTGAAAAGCAGCGTGTGATCCTCGCCCGCGCCCTGACCCAGCAACCGCAACTGCTGATCCTCGACGAGCCGACCAACCACCTCGACCCGCGCTATCAGCTGGAGCTGCTGCAACTGGTCAAGCGTTTGCAGATCGGCACGTTGGCGAGCATTCACGACCTGAACCTCGCCGCCGCATTCTGCGACCGGTTGTATGTGATCAACCACGGTCGCATCGTCGCCAGCGGCACGCCGCAAGAAGTGCTCACTGTCGAACTGCTGCGCGATGTGTTCGGCGTCGAAGCATTGATCGACGCCCACCCCCTCCACGGCTACCCGCGAATCACCTGGATAACCCGACCATGACTGTGCGCTCCCTGCTTTGCCTCGCTCTGTTGCTGGGCACCACCCAAGCCTTCGCCGAGGCCACGAAGTACCCGCTGACGATCCAGAGCTGCAACCGCGAAGTGACCTTCAAGCAAGCGCCGAAACACGCGGTCAGCCACGACATCAACATGACCCAGATGATGCTCGCCCTCGGCCTCAAGTCGAAGATGGCCGGCTACAGCGGCGTCAGTGGCTGGAAGTCGGTAACACCGGAAATGCAGAGCCTGCTCGACGGTCTGCCGGAACTGGCGGCCAAGTACCCGTCGGTGGAAACCCTGCTCAACGCCAACGTCGATTTCTTCTTCGCCGGTTGGGATTACGGCATGCGCGTCGGCGGTGATCTCACGCCGCAGACCCTGCAACCTCTGGGCATCAACGTCTATGAACTGACCGAGTCCTGCGCCTTCGTGATGAAGCGCCCCGCCGCCACGCTGGACGATACTTACAACGACCTGCGCAACCTCGGAAAGATCTTCGACGTGCAGGATCGCGCCAACGCGCTGATCGCCGACATGCAAAACCAGGTCGCGGAAATCAGCAAAGATCTGCCCGCCGAAAAACCCCGAGTGTTCCTGTACGACAGCGGCGAAGACCGCGCCATGACTTCCGGCCGACTCGGCATGCCGCAAGCACTGATCGACGCGGCCGGCGGGCGCAACATTCTCGATGACGTCGAAGCGAGCTGGACCCGGGTCAACTGGGAAACCGTGGTCGAGCGCAATCCGCAGGTGATCGTAATCGTCGACTACAGCGAAATCACCGCCGAGCAGAAGATTGAATTCCTGCTGAAGAACAAGGCGCTGCAATCGGTGGACGCGATCAAGAACCAGCGCTTTATCGTCATCCCTTACGTGCAGGCCACGCCGGGGATCGACAACGTGCTGGCGGTTGAAACCCTGGCCAAAGGGTTCCACGGCGAATGATCAATCGTCGTTACGCCTGGCTGCTGATCGCCCTCGGCGCGGTGCTGCTGGTGTCGTGCGTGGTGTCGCTGGGCTTCGGTCCGGCGCGGGTGCCGGTGGACGTGGTGTGGCGGATTCTGCTGCACAAACTGTTCGGCCTCGGCGTGCCGGACTGGAGCGCCGGCCAGGAACACATCGTCTGGCTGATCCGCGTACCGCGCATGCTGCTCGGTGCATTGGTCGGCGCCGGACTGGCGTTGATCGGCGCGGTGCTGCAAGCAGTCACGCGCAATCCGCTGGCCGATCCGCACCTGCTCGGCGTCACCTCCGGTGCCACGCTCGGTGCAGTGATCGTGGTGCTGCACGTCGGTGAAATCGTCGGCCTGCTGACCTTGCCGATTGCCGCATTCATCGGCGCGTTGTTGAGCATGTTTCTGGTGCTGGGCATCGCCAACCGGCAGGGTCGACTGGACAGTGATCGCCTGCTGCTGTGCGGCGTCGCGGTGTCGTTCGTGATGATGGCGATCGCCAATCTGCTGTTGTTCATGGGCGACCACCGCGCCAGTTCGGCGGTGATGTTCTGGATGCTCGGCGGCCTTGGTCTGGCACGCTGGGAGTTGTTGGCGGTGCCGGCGCTCAGCGTGTTGCTCGGACTGATTCTGCTGATCGGCATGGCCCGTCCGCTGAACGCCTTGATGGCCGGCGAACAGACCGCCGTCACCCTCGGCCTGAACGCGCGGGCGGTGCGTTTGCGGGTGTTCGTGATTGCTTCGCTGATGACCGGGGTGCTGGTCTCGATCAGCGGCTCCATCGGTTTTGTCGGGCTGATGGTGCCGCATATTGCCCGGCGCCTGATCGGTGCCGAGCACCGGCGTCTGTTGCCGGTGTGCGTGTTGCTCGGCAGTGTGTTTCTGGTATGGGTCGACGTCGCGGCGCGGACGCTTATCGCCCCCGAAGACCTGCCCATCGGCGTCGCCACTGCTGCCCTCGGCGGCCTCTTCTTTATTGGCCTGATGCGCCGTCGCTGAATCCTCGGGGGCGCGCCCCAATCTGGCGCACCCCGTTGCACCTTTGCATGCAACACGTCCCCTCATGGTGCGCCGACGCCGCGCGCAACCGCTCTAAACCGACATTTTCCTGCCCGATCCCGACCGGGCACAGCCCTTGCAAAACAGCCTTCAGTCGTTCGCATCTGCCAACCATAAAAAACTTTAACGTTCATGGAGATCGCACAATGAAGCGTCGCAGTTTGATCAAGGCTTTCACACTCACGGCATCCATTGCCGCGATGGGCATGACCTGGACCGTACAGGCCGCCGAGACCATCAAGGTCGGGATTCTGCATTCGTTGTCCGGCACCATGGCGATCTCCGAAACGTCGCTCAAGGACATGGCGTTGATGACCATCGACGAGATCAACGCCAAGGGCGGGGTGAATGGCAAGATGCTCGAACCGGTGGTGGTCGACCCGGCGTCGAACTGGCCGCTGTTCGCGGAAAAGGGCCGGCAGTTGCTGACCCAGGACAAGGTCGCGGTGGTGTTCGGTTGCTGGACCTCGGTGTCGCGCAAATCGGTGCTGCCGGTGTTCGAAGAACTCAACGGCCTGCTGTTCTACCCGGTGCAATACGAAGGTGAAGAGATGTCGCCGAACGTGTTCTACACCGGCGCTGCGCCGAACCAGCAAGCAATCCCGGCGGTTGAATACCTGATGAGCGAAGAAGGCGGCAGCGCCAAGCGCTACTTCCTGCTCGGTACCGACTACGTGTACCCGCGCACCACCAACAAGATCCTGCGTTCGTTCCTGCATTCCAAAGGTGTAGCGGACAAAGACATCGAAGAGGTCTACACCCCGTTCGGCCACAGCGACTATCAAACCATCGTCGCCAACATCAAAAAATTCTCGGCCGGCGGCAAGACCGCTGTGATCTCGACTGTGAATGGCGACTCCAACGTGCCGTTTTACAAGGAGCTGGCCAACCAGGGCCTGAAGGCTACCGATGTACCGGTGGTGGCGTTCTCGGTGGGCGAAGAAGAACTGCGCGGCATCGACACCAAGCCGCTGGTGGGCAACCTCGCGGCGTGGAACTACTTCGAGTCCGTGGATAACCCGGCGAACAAGAAATTCGTCGCCGACTGGAAAGCCTACGCGAAGAAACACAACCTGCCAGGCGCCGACAAAGCGGTGACCAACGACCCGATGGAAGCCACTTACGTCGGCATCCACATGTGGGCGCAGGCGGCGGAAAAAGCCAAATCGACCGACGTCGACAAGGTCCGCGAAGCCCTCGGCGGCCAGACCTTCGCCGCGCCGTCCGGCTACACCCTGACCATGGACAAGACCAATCACCACCTGCACAAACCGGTGATGATCGGCGAGATCCAGAGCGACGGTCAGTTCAACGTGGTGTGGCAGACCGAGGGGCCGATTCGGGCGCAGCCTTGGAGTCCGTTCATTCCGGGTAACGACAAGAAGCCGGAGTATGCGGTGAAGAGCAACTGAGGCGGGTTCAGACCTTGAGGCGGGCTTGAGACCTTCCCCCTCATCGGAACGCCGCCCGCCCAGCCCTCTCCTCAGGGAGAGGGGGAAAGGGAGCAGATCTTCAAGCTTTTCAAAGCCTGAGTTCGACTCGAATCTGCAAGTTGCAGCACATCGCCCAAACACCTCGGTCAGTCCCCTCTCCCTGAGTGAGAGGGGAAAGGGAGTAGATCTTCAAGCTTTTCAAAGCCTGAGTTCGACTCGAATCTGAAGGTTGCAGCACATCGCCCAAACACCTCGGTCAGTCCCCTCTCCCTCCGGGAGAGGGTTAGGGTGAGGGGGCGGTTGAACAGGACACCATCAATGCCGACTGCCATCTACCGCTTTATCTGCGTCATCGCACTGCTGCTGCTGCCGATGGCTGCACACGCCGGGGATGCGGAAGACTTCATCGCCGCCAACCCCACGCAACAGGCCAGACTGCTGGAAGCCTGGGCTGCGCAGCCCGATCCGGCGCGTGTCGAACTGATCAACGCCCTGCAACAAGGCGAACTGACCGTCGACGGCCAACCCAAGACCCTGCGCCTGAACAATCGCCTGCGGGGTCTGATCGACACTGCACTGGCCAGCCACCAATTGCTCGCCGCCGACGCCAAAATCCGTCTGACCGCCGCGCAGCAATTGCAGAAAAGCGCCAAACCGGTGCAGCTGAAATTCCTCGACCAGCAACTGGCTGGCGAAACAGACGAAAGCGTCCACGCCGCACTGAGCCTGGCGCTGGCCAACCTGCAACTGGTCGACACCGACCCGGCAGTGCGCCTCGCGGCCGTGCGGCTGCTCGGTGAAACCGGCGACCCGCTGGCCCGCACTCGCCTCGAAGGTTTGCTCGAACCTGGCGTGGAAACCGACGCGAATGTGCGCACCGCCGCCGAAACCAGCCTCGCTCAAGTCAAACGCAAACTGCTGATCGGCGAACTGCTCGGCCAGGCCTTCAGCGGCATGTCACTTGGTTCGATTCTGTTGCTCGCGGCCCTGGGGCTGGCGATCACTTTCGGCCTGCTCGGTGTGATCAACATGGCCCACGGCGAGATGCTGATGCTCGGCGCCTACTCGACCTACGTCGTGCAGTTGATGTTCCAGCGTTACGCACCGCAGGCCATCGAGTTCTATCCGTTGATCGCGCTTCCCGTGGCGTTCTTCGTCACCGCCGCCATCGGCATGGCCCTGGAGCGCACGGTGATTCGTCACCTCTACGGTCGCCCACTGGAAACCCTGCTCGCCACCTGGGGCATCAGCCTGATGCTGATTCAGCTGGTGCGTCTGGTGTTCGGTGCACAGAACGTTGAAGTGGCGAACCCGGCGTGGTTGTCCGGCGGGATTCAAGTGCTGCCGAATCTGGTGCTGCCGTACAACCGCATCGTGATCATCGCCTTCGCGCTGTTTGTGGTGATGCTGACCTGGTTGCTGCTGAACAAGACTCGCCTGGGTCTGAACGTGCGCGCCGTCACCCAGAACCGCAACATGGCCGCCTGCTGCGGCGTGCCGACCGGTCGCGTCGACATGCTCGCTTTCGGCCTCGGCTCGGGCATCGCCGGGCTTGGTGGCGTGGCCCTGAGCCAGATCGGCAACGTCGGCCCGGACCTCGGCCAGAGCTACATCATCGACTCGTTCCTGGTGGTGGTGCTCGGCGGCGTCGGCCAGCTGGCCGGCAGTGTGTTCGCCGCGTTCGGCCTGGGTATCGCCAACAAAATTCTCGAACCGCAGATCGGTGCGGTGCTCGGCAAGATCCTGATCCTCGCGCTGATCATTCTGTTCATCCAGAAACGTCCGCAAGGCCTCTTCGCACTGAAAGGACGGGTGATCGACTGATGAACCAGCCCCTACTAGTTACGGCCACGCAAAAGGCCGGTCCCAAAGTCACGCTCGCCGTCGGCGCGGTGGTTCTCGCCTTGCTGATCGCCCTGCCGCTGCTGTCGCTGTTGCCGGCGGACAGTGCCCTGCACGTTTCCGCTTACACCCTGACGCTGGTCGGCAAGATTCTCTGCTACGCCATCGTCGCGCTGGCGCTCGATCTGGTCTGGGGTTACGCGGGTTTGCTGTCGTTGGGCCACGGTCTGTTCTTCGCCCTCGGTGGTTATGCGATGGGCATGTACCTGATGCGTCAGGCCGCCGGTGATGGCTTGCCGGCGTTCATGACGTTCCTGTCGTGGACCGAGTTGCCGTGGTACTGGAGCGGCACCGGCAACTTCCTCTGGGCGATGTGTCTGGTGGTGCTGGCGCCGGGGTTGCTGGCGCTGGTGTTCGGTTTTTTCGCCTTCCGTTCGCGGATCAAGGGCGTGTATTTCTCGATCATGACCCAGGCCCTGACCTTCGCCGGGATGCTGCTGTTTTTCCGCAACGAGACCGGGTTCGGCGGCAACAACGGCTTCACCAATTTCCGCACGATCCTCGGTTTCGGCATCACCGAACCCGGCACCCGCGCGGTGCTGTTTCTGGCGACGGTGCTGTTGCTGGTGGCGAGCCTGTTCATCGGCTGGCGCCTGGCGCGCAGCAAGTTCGGCCGGGTGCTGACTGCGCTGCGTGATGCGGAAAACCGCCTGATGTTCTGCGGCTACGATCCGCGCGGTTTCAAGCTGTTCGTCTGGGTTTTGAGTGCGGTGTTGTGTGGTCTGGCCGGTGCGTTGTACGTGCCACAGGTGGGGATCATCAACCCGAGTGAAATGTCGCCGACCAACTCGATCGAGGCCGCCGTGTGGGTGGCCCTCGGCGGGCGCGGCACCCTGATCGGCCCGCTGCTCGGCGCCGGCGTGGTCAACGGCATGAAGAGCTGGTTCACCGTGGCCTTCCCCGAATACTGGCTGTTCTTCCTCGGCGCGCTGTTCATCGTCGTGACGTTGTACCTGCCCAAAGGCGTGATCGGTCTGCTGAAGAAACGAGGTGAATCATGAGAGTCACGGCGAGCGCTGAATTCATGCTGGAACCGGCGTTTTTCCCGGTGGAGCCGAACAAGGACGAAGGCACCAGCCGCGACTCGATCGGCCTCGGGCAACGTGTCGGTCCTGGCCTCGACACCCGCCACGGCACGATCCTGACCCTGGAAGACATCAGCGTCAGCTTCGACGGTTTCCGGGCGCTGAACAATCTGAACCTGTACATCGGCGTCGGCGAACTGCGCTGCATCATCGGCCCCAACGGCGCGGGCAAGACCACACTGATGGACGTGATCACCGGCAAGACCCGGCCGAGCCACGGCAAGGCGTGGTTCGGTGAAACCCTCGACCTGACGCAGATGAGCGAAGTGCAGATCGCCCAGGCCGGCATCGGCCGCAAGTTCCAGAAACCGACGGTGTTCGAAGCGCTGAGCGTGTTCGAGAACCTGGAGCTGGCGCAGAAAACCGACAAGTCAGTGTGGGCCAGCCTGCGGGCGAAGTTGAGCGGCGAGCAGAAAGACCGGATCAGCGAAGTGCTCGACACCATTCGCCTGACCACCTCGGTCAACCGTCCGGCGGGGCTGCTGTCGCACGGGCAGAAACAGTTTCTGGAAATCGGCATGTTGCTGATGCAGGACCCGCAATTGTTGCTGCTCGACGAACCGGTGGCGGGCATGACCGACGCCGAAACCGAGTTCACCGCCGAGCTGTTCAAGTCGCTCGCGGGCAAGCACTCGCTGATGGTGGTGGAACACGACATGGGCTTCGTCGGCTCGATTGCCGACCACGTCACCGTGTTGCATCAGGGTAGCGTGCTGGCCGAAGGCTCGCTGGAACAGGTGCAGGACAACGAGCGCGTGATCGAGGTTTACCTCGGCCGCTGAAACTGCAAACACCTTTCCAATGCGGGGATTTGAGGAGATCTGGAAATGCTGCAAGTCGACAAGCTGCACCAGTACTACGGCGGAAGCCACATCCTGCGCGGCCTGAGCTTTGACGTGAAGGTCGGCGAAGTGACCTGCCTGCTCGGGCGTAACGGCGTGGGCAAGACCACGCTGCTCAAATGCCTGATGGGCCTGTTGCCGGCCAAGGAAGGCGCGGTGAACTGGGAAGGCAAACCGATCACCACGTTCAAGCCGCATCAACGGGTGCACGCGGGGATCGCCTACGTGCCGCAGGGTCGGGAGATTTTCGGCCGGCTGACCGTGGAAGAAAACCTGCTGATGGGTCTGTCACGTTTCGCCGGCAGCGAAGCCAAAGAGGTTCCGGCCTTCATCTACGAGCTGTTCCCGGTACTGTTGCAAATGAAACAGCGGCGTGGCGGCGATTTGTCCGGTGGTCAGCAACAACAGCTCGCGATTGGCCGCGCACTGGCCAGCCGCCCGCGCCTGCTGATCCTCGACGAGCCCACCGAAGGCATCCAGCCGTCGGTGATCAAGGAAATCGGCGCGGTGATCAAGAAACTCGCGGCCCGGGGCGACATGGCGATTCTGCTGGTGGAGCAGTTCTATGATTTTGCCGCCGAACTGGCGGATCAGTACCTGGTGATGTCCCGGGGCGAGATCGTGCAGCAGGGCCGTGGCGAAAATATGGAAGCCGAAGGTGTGCGCGGGCTGGTGACTATTTGAGGTTACGGTCTAATCTGTAGCGTCCTAACGATAATCAGAAAACATGAACTTACCTGTTGCGACTGCCCTGTTTACCCCGAGCTGGCACGCCGAGCTGGAGCTGGCCTACGCCCGCTTCGGCGATTGCACGCGGCCGACCCGACGCCGGCACCTCGGCCCGTTGCGGGTGCAAAAGCATCTGTACGCCGAAGGGCCCGAGGTCTGCCAACACATCATCGTCCACCCGCCGGGCGGGATTGCCGGCGGTGACCGGCTCGACATCAGCACCCGCGTCGAACAAGGCGCCTGGGCACAGATCACCAGCCCCGGCGCAGCCAAGTGGTATCGCGCGGCGGGGCCCGCTTATCAGTCGCTGAACCTGCAGGTCGCTGATGGCGCGACACTGGAATGGCTGCCTCAGGAAACCATCGTCTACAGCGCCGCCCAGGCAGAACTCTCGACCTCGATTGATCTTGAAGGCGATGCGCGACTGTTTTACTGGGACGTGGTGGCCCTGGGGCGCCCGGCCAGTGGCGAGCGTTTCGATCTTGGGCATTTTCAGGCGCATCTGGATATTCGCCGTGATGGCCGGTTGTTGTGGCATGAGCGCCAGCGCATCGTTGGCAATGACGGCTTGCTCAATTCGCCGATTGGCCTGGACGGCAATCCGGTGTTTGCGACGTTGCTGGTGACCGGCGAAATCGATGCCGAACTGCTGGAGCGCTGCCGTTCGTTGGGCCACGACGTGCGCGGGGATCTGACGCAACTTCCCGGACTTTTGGTCGCTCGTTGTCTGGCCAGTGAAGCGTTGCTGGCGCGGGCCTGGCTTATTGAATTGTGGCGATTGTTGCGGCCGAAATTGATGGGACGCGAGGCAGTACCGCCAAGAATATGGAACACCTGAAAACCAGCCCTCACCCCCCGCCCTCTCCCGGAGGGAGAGGGCGCCTGACCGAGGTGACCGCGGGAAATGTTTCAGACACAAGAATTCAACTGACTGAGCTGGCCATTGAAAACGACCGAGTTCAGTCCCCTCTCCCTCCGGGAGAGGGCTAGGGTGAGGGCTGGGTCTGACTGACACCCCTCAAACCGAAAGAACCACACAAATCTGCCCAAATGGATTTAAAACGATGGATCTGACCCCACGCGAAAAAGACAAGCTGCTGATCTTCACCGCCGGCCTCGTGGCCGAGCGGCGACTGGCCCGTGGCGTGAAGCTCAACTACCCGGAAGCCATGGCCTACATCTCGGCGGCGCTGCTCGAAGGCGCCCGTGACGGCCAGACCGTAGCCGAACTGATGCACTACGGCACCACCCTGCTGACCCGCGATCAGGTGATGGAAGGCATCCCGGAAATGATCCCGGAGATCCAGGTCGAAGCGACGTTCCCCGACGGCACCAAACTGGTCACCGTCCACCAACCGATCGTCTGAGGCCGCGCCATGACTTACACCATCCGCGATGCACTGCACGCCGACCTGCCGGCGATCCGCGACATCTACAACGACGCCGTGCTCAATACCACGGCGATCTGGAATGAATCCGCCGTCGACCTCGGCAACCGTCAAGCGTGGTTCAGCGCGCGCCAGGCCCAGGGTTATCCGATCCTGGTGATCGTCGACGCCGACAACACCACCCTCGGCTACGCTTCGTTCGGTGACTGGCGGCCGTTCGACGGTTTCCGCCACACCGTCGAGCACTCGGTCTACGTGCGCAGCGATCAGCGCGGCAACGGCCTCGGCCCGCAACTGATGACCGCGTTGATCGAACGCGCGAAAAGCTGCGACAAGCACGTCATGGTCGCCGCCATCGAGAGCGGCAACGCCGCGTCGATCCGCCTGCACGAGCGCGCCGGTTTCATCACCACCGGGCAGATGCCGCAAGTCGGCACCAAGTTCGGCCGCTGGCTCGACCTGACCTTCATGCAACTGACCCTCAATCCTGGCGCGGAGCCGCCGCCCGCCCACAAGGAGTGACACCGATGAACCCCGCCCAACTGCGACGCGTCAATGCGGAAAGTTTTGCGCACTATCGTCAGGGCCTGATCGAGCTGCTGCTGGATGCCGTGGGTTATGGCGCCAGCGTCGGCTTCATGGCTGATCTGGATGCCACCCAGGCCCGCGCCTATTTCGATGAAGTGCAGGACAACCTGAACAAGGGCAACGTCTTGCTGTGGGTGGTGGTCAAGGATGAACAGGTGCAGGCCAGTGTCCAGTTGAGCCTGTGCCAGAAGGCCAACGGCCTGAACCGCGCCGAGGTGCAGAAACTGTTGGTGCGCGAACACGCCCGGCGACGCGGCCTCGGCCAGCAGTTGATGGAAGCGCTGGAACAGACCGCCCGCCAGTACAAGCGCGGCATGCTTTACCTCGACACCGAGGCCGGCTCCCCCGCCGAAGATTTCTATAAGGCCCTGGGCTACACCCGCGCCGGGGAAATTCCCGATTACGCCTGCGACCCGAACGGCACCTATCGCCCGACGGCCCTCTATTACAAAGTCCTGCAAGGAGCGAACTGATGATTCCCGGCGAGTACAAAATCCAGCCCGGCGACATCGAACTCAACGTCGGTCGCCGAACGATCAGCCTGAAAGTGGCGAACAGCGGCGACCGGCCGATCCAGGTCGGCTCGCACTACCATTTTTTCGAAACCAACGACGCCCTGACCTTCGACCGCGCCGCCAGCCGTGGCATGCGCCTGAACATTCCGGCGGGCACGGCGGTGCGCTTCGAGCCGGGCCAGAGCCGCGAGGTGGAACTGGTGGATTACGCCGGACATCGTCGGGTGTTCGGGTTTGCCGGACGGGTCATGGGTGACCTCTGAATCTGCGTGTACCGCAGCCCTCACCCCAACCCTCTCCCAGGGGGAGAGGGAGCCGATTGGGGGTATTTCAGACCCTGAGCTCGACTCGACATTTCAGGTCGAACCATGTCGAAAGAAACCCACGATCAGTCCCCTCTCCCTCTGGGAGAGGGTTAGGGTGAGGGTCGATGGCTCACCGCTATTTTCCTGAAGGACGCTAGATGAAGATTTCCAGACAAGCCTACGCCGACATGTTCGGCCCCACCGTCGGCGACAAGGTGCGCCTGGCCGACACCGAGCTGTGGATCGAGGTCGAACAGGACTTCACCACCTACGGCGAAGAAGTGAAATTCGGCGGCGGCAAAGTGATCCGCGACGGCCAGGGCCAGAGCCAGTTGCTGGCGGCCGAAGTGGTCGACACGCTGATCACCAACGCGCTGATCATCGATCACTGGGGCATCGTCAAGGCCGACGTCGGCCTCAAGGACGGGCGCATCGCCGCCATCGGCAAGGCCGGCAACCCGGACGTCCAGCCTGGCGTGACCATCGCCATCGGCGCCAGCACCGAAGTGATTGCCGGCGAAGGCATGATCCTCACCGCCGGCGGTATCGACACCCACATCCACTTCATCTGCCCGCAGCAGATCGAAGAAGCGCTGATGAGCGGCGTCACCACCATGATTGGCGGCGGCACCGGGCCGGCCACCGGCACCAATGCAACGACCTGCACTTCCGGGCCATGGCATCTGGCGCGGATGCTTCAGGCAGCCGATGCGTTCCCGATGAACATCGGCCTCACCGGCAAGGGCAACGCCAGCCTGCCGGAGCCACTGATCGAGCAGGTCAAGGCCGGCGCCATCGGCCTCAAGCTGCACGAAGACTGGGGCACCACCCCGGCGAGCATCGACAACTGCCTGAGCGTCGCCGACCAGTACGACGTGCAGGTGGCGATCCACACCGACACCCTCAACGAATCCGGTTTCGTCGAAACCACCCTCGGCGCGTTCAAGGGCCGCACCATCCACACCTACCACACCGAAGGTGCCGGCGGCGGCCATGCGCCGGACATCATCAAGGCCTGCGGTTTCGCCAACGTGCTGCCGAGTTCGACCAACCCGACCCGGCCGTTCACCCGCAACACCATCGACGAACACCTCGACATGCTGATGGTCTGCCACCACCTCGACTCGAGCATTGCCGAAGACGTAGCGTTCGCCGAAAGCCGCATCCGCCGCGAAACGATTGCCGCCGAAGACATCCTGCACGACCTCGGCGCGTTCTCGATGATCAGCTCCGACAGCCAGGCCATGGGCCGTGTCGGCGAAGTCATCACGCGCACCTGGCAGACCGCCGACAAGATGAAAAAACAGCGCGGCCCGCTCGCGCAAGACGGCGAAGGCAACGACAACTTCCGCGCCAAACGCTACATCGCCAAGTACACGATCAACCCGGCGATCACCCACGGCATCAGCCATGAAGTGGGTTCGGTGGAAGTCGGCAAGTGGGCCGATCTGGTGCTCTGGCGCCCGGCGTTCTTCGGCGTGAAACCGACCCTGATCCTCAAGGGCGGCGCCATCGCCGCGAGCCTGATGGGCGACGCCAACGCGTCGATCCCGACGCCGCAACCGGTGCACTACCGCCCGATGTTCGCCAGTTACGGTGGCTCGTTGCACGCCACTAGCCTGACCTTCATCAGCCAGGCGGCGCAGGAATCCGGGCTGCCCGAAGCCTTGGGCCTGAAGAAGAAAATCGCCGTGGTCAAAGGTTGCCGCGACGTGCAGAAAACCGACCTGATCCACAACGATTACCTGCCGCAGATCGACGTCGACCCGCAGACCTATCAGGTCAAGGCCGACGGCGTGCTGCTCTGGTGCGAACCGGCCGAGACCCTGCCCATGGCGCAGCGCTACTTTCTGTTCTGAGACAAAGCCCTGGTCGCCGAGACAGTCGGCGTCCAGGGCTTTCGTGATCAGCGAATTGACGAGTTCATCAGGTCTCCCGAGGCGCCCTCGGTTGCGCTGGGCATCGGTTCACCGGTCTCAAGGTGCGACAACTCGATCAGTTTCATATTGCGCTCGATGCTCCGCTCGACTTCAAGCATCTGCACCGCCTCCCGATAGGCTGTGCTGCTCACGTCTTCGTGTTCATTTTCCAGCCTTTCGAGTTGCTCATCGGCATTACGGCCAAGCGCGGCGAACGTCTCCGCATACTTCTCGCTCAGGTATTGCACCCAGTATTCGCGGCTGATCAGGTCCTCATAGAACCGTTCGCTTTTCTCTGCCTTCATCACCTCAGCACGTGCGGCAACCAGTTCATCGCCCCTGATCGGACGGGCAAACCGCATGTGACCGGGTTGTCCCGGCAACTGCAGGCCATCGTCCCAGCCTGAGGTCAAACCGATTCGATACTGCAGGCGCACTTCCGCCGGGTCGGCATGACGGTTCATGCTGCGGGCGGCGAGTTTTTCCACCTCACCCAGACGGAACAGCTGCCGTGACAGGTCGAGCAAGGCGCGTCCCTTTTCCGCAAGGCCGGGCTGCAGATGGCGCAAGGCGTTGTACTCGAACACCTTGACCTCGATTTCACTGAACGCCAGGGTTCGTCCGTCGACGCAGGTGGTGTGGGTGGTCGCCATGGAAAATACCGTGTCGCGCAGCTCCCGGCTGCCATCGACCGTCTCGACGATTTTCCATACTCGCCGGGTCAGGTCGGCGCGAAAAACCCGGAACTCTTCGGTATCCGGCATCCGCGACAACAGATGAAAGAACGCAGCGTTGTCGGGTTCGCCAGCCAATCGCTGCCACATCGCCCGATACGACGCGACATCCTCCCGGGCAATGTTTTCCATCCACGGGGCTGCCTGTTGTTCGAGGGTGCTTTGAGCATGCGTCGAAAGATCTTCATCCGACTCCGGCTCGCTCTCGATACCCGCACCCTCCCCGTCGCTCTCAGTGGTGCTATCCATGTCATCGATCATCCGGTCGATGTCGGCATAGGTAATGCCCAGCACGTCATGGCGCCCTCGGGCATCGGCGTACTCTCGCAACCGGACGAGGCTTTGCTGCGATATTTCGTAATTCTCCGACAGGTTGCTGCCTGCGATCAGCGCCGTATGACTGCCGTCATACAGTTCGGAAGGAATCGACGCGATTTCGTTGCTGCTCAGGTCGACCGCTTGCAGATTCGGCGACTGCAACACACCGTCAGGCCAGGCAGCCAGCAGATTGTCACGCAGATCCAGCCGTTCCAGCCGCCCGAGGCCAGTGACATTGAACGTGTACAGACTGTTATGGCTCAGATCCAGCCAGCGCAGCTGTTCCAGCCTCTCAAGGATCGGATACATGGGGGTGGATTGCGCAAGGCCGGTGAACGACAGCTCAAGCCGTTCCAGTTGGCGCATCTGCGCAACAGGTTCAGGAATTGCCGGCAGATGGTTGCCGCTGAGACTGAGCCGGCGCAGTTGCGTAAATGCCCCGAGAAAACCGTTCGAACCACTTGTGGTGAGCTTGACCCCGGACAGGTTCAGACTGCTCACCGCCGGCATTGCTTCGCCCAGTTCAGGCAGATTACCCACCTGTAGACCGTCGAGGCTCAACTCGTGATCTGCCACACCGTTCCAGTCGATCGTACCTTCGCGCCAGCACCTGATGATGCGCTGTGCGGCGAGCTGGCGGCTGCGCGACGATATGACCCAGTGCATGCCCCGGGTTTCATGGGTGAACAGCCAGTCGTTCAGGCGCCGGGTGAGCGACTCGAATGACTGCTCCCATTGCGCGATCCGGGCACTGATCTGTGTATCGACCAGGCCGGCGTCCCGCATCCGCTCAATGGACGTCTGCGCACGAGCGGCGTCGTAATCCGGCCGCAGCCGCCGCAAACGCGCGCCCCACGTTACCGGGCCTTCTCCCGTCGGCAACGATGGCAGCGGCAACAGGCGCCGAGCAACCACCGAGCCGCTTTCCTTGGGCGGCGTCCGATGACGCGGCTCTTCCAGCGCAAAGCGTTGCAGGGAACCGGCAACCAGGCCTCTGTCGTCCTCGACCCGCCGCCTGGCTGCGGCCAGGTCGGCCTGCGCCTGCGGGCTCAGTGGAGTACCGCTCAGGCTGGTGTCGAGCAAAAGCTGATCACGAGACAGCAGCGCCGCCGGTAACGACGTCAGACGGCTGTCACTGAGGTCCAGCCAGGTCAGCTCGGGCAGTTCTCCGGCACCGGTCGGCCATTGATCGATGTTGGTCTTGCTCAGGTCGAGCGCCTTCAGTCGGTTCATGCCGCGCACATCAATACTGCTCAACGGGTTGTCATGCAGGTTCAGGGTTTCCAGCGCCGGCAGATCACCCGGCTCCAGCGGCAACTCGGACAGATTGCAATGGCTCAGGTCCAGCGTATCGAGGTGTTGAAAGGCACGGAGAAAACCGCGCATTTGTTCCAGCGGGGCCTCTAGCCCTGCCAGATGCAGATTGCGGACATGGTTGAAGCCTTCAGCGGACAATGTCGGCAGGCTATCCACAGGCGAACCCATGATATCCAGTACCGAAGCATCGACGGGCAGACTGACGTACAGGTTGAAAAATACGCTTTCAGTGCGTGTGCCATAGCGCTGAAGCAATCCACTGCGCCAACTTTCCATCAACGCATCAGACACCGCCGAGCGCGCCGCGCCGCCATTGAGCACCGTCGGCTCGGATCCGACCCAATCCTGCAACCGATTGAGTTCGTTGAACTGTTCACTGAGGTTTTCGATGGCCGCGAACCTGCTCGTCGCATCTGTAAATTGCGCTTTGAAACCGCTGTTCAAAACATCGAGCACACTGGATTCCATGTTGAGAAAACGCTTGAGTTCACCGCGACAGTAATCCGCAACCATTTCGTCCAGATCGATCAGATGCCGAGGTTGACTGCGCACAAACTCATAGATGGACTTGAATACTCGTCGGGGAAACTTCGACCAGTCCAGAGACAGGCCGGACAACAATCGCTGATGGCCCTCATAAATTTCCATCGGAAGCGTATTGATGGCCGTCGAGCGCAGGTTCAATCGCTCGAGCCGGGGCAAGTCCAGCACACCGAGCGGCCACTGATGCATGGACGGGCTGCCGACTTCGAGCCGGCGCAACTGTCGCATCCCGCTTACATCAAGCGTCACGGGCTCCACCGGATTTATCGCGCTGCCGGTACAGTGCAGCTCAAGCTCTTCAAGCCGGCTCAACTCTCGAAGCCGCGTCGCCACTGTCGCAGTCACCGGCGTCGAAAGTTTCAGGCGGGTCATGTGTCGCAGCGACTTCAGTGTCGCAAGCACCTTCTCGAACTCCGCCGTACTCGTGGTCAGTGTCAGCCTTTCGACATTGGGAAACACGGCGAGCGTTTCGGCGACCACCGGTGCGCGCAGGGTCAGCTCGCGGACGTGGGCGAAGTCTGCTGCCATTGGCGGCAATGGCGCATCACTGATGAGGGTGAGGCGCGCCGCTTCAGGGTCGTGTCCGGCCAACGGTGCATTGCGCCAGCCATCCTTGATGCTTTGCACCGTGCGCATGATTGCGTCGTGGGACTCTTGCTGGCGCAGCTCCGGTGACATCAACCACTGATCGAGTGTCGTTTCAAGCTCCCGCCATTCGCTCATACGATTGTTGAGCAAATGGAAGATCTGTTGATCGGTCTTGCCCAGGCGCCATTGTTCAAGAATGAAACCCCGGGCCTGTGCGTCACTCAACCCGGGATAGACATCCTGGACGCGGCCGGTCAACACCGGATCCAGCCCGGCGCTCTCACCACTGGCCGGATAACCCAGCCGTCCGGAAGCCGTACGACGAGGGGGTCTGAACCAGGGGTCGACGGGGTGAAACACCTGCGCGCACGCCGTGCGATGAGTGCGTGCGTAATCAACGATCGCGCGTTTCAGTTCCCCGCTTTGTCCCACCTGAGGCAATCCGATCGAGCGCCGGGCCTCATCGGGCAGCGCATGCATCAGCGAGGCGTAAAAGTTGTCCCCTTTGACGGGCATACTGTTGAGCGTTTCAGCACGATCATCAAGGGCCTGCCAGGCCGTACCGTTCCTGACCACGAATTTGTGATGCGGCGCGACCTCGCTGCCGATGGCATCGATCAGCGGTCCGCCGATACCGCCCTCACGCAGCTCAAGACGAACATCGCCAGGCCAGCCCGGCAGTCTGCCCAAGATATGCAGCGCCAGTCGGGCGCTGTCGTTCGACGCCATGCTGTCGCCGTGCAGCCCGGCCATGGCCCGGGTCAGGCGCCCTTCACCGGCATACCCGCGGCTGAGTTCCTGCAAATGCAGGGGAACTCGTGGTGAACTGTCCAGCCGAGCGAGTTCGTCGGCATCCGCTTGATGCAACACCGTCTGCGCGGCCCGCTCCGTCAGGCCTGGCTGGCTTCGCTGCAATTTCGCGATCCGTGGCGCAACAGGATCGGCGGTGCGTAAAAGGCTCTCGAGCAGCGCCGGTTTGCGAGCGTCGGCAAAATCGCCGATCTGCCTGGCCAGTTCCTGCGGTCTCACGGCGGCGACCCGTGCGGGTTCACCACCGAGCAATCGAACCACTTCGGCTTCATCCAGCGTGGCCAGAATCCGCGCCGGCAACCCACCGCTCAAGACCTCGGTCCGGCTGACCCGGATGGGCGCCTTGCCACCGCGCCGTGTCCCGTAACGCAGCGCACTACCCGACAAATCAGGGGAATCGTAGACCTGCAACTGTCGCCCCCACGGCCAGCGTGGCATCTCGGGCAGCAAAGGCAAAACCTGCAGGTATCGCTCGTCGATGGGTTGCGTACCGACCACCTGTTCGACGATCAGTCCGGCATCCCGTTCGGCGCGGAAAAGTCCCATGGCGTCCGCCAGCTCCGGGGGTGGCAAGGCGTTGTCCAGGTGCATTTTGCGCAGGGCTTCATCGCTGACTCCGGCCACGTCGCCAAGGGTCAGCAACTGTTCGTCGGCGAAGGCGTCGGTACTGTGGCCGATCCGCCTGAGCAGTGTCAGTCGATCCCACCGCTGCGGGCGTTCAAGCGTGTGTCGCCAGGCGCCGGCGCCGTTGTGCGCCAACGGCGGCTGGTAGGCCTGCGGATCACTTGGGTGGCTGATACGCCACGCTTTGAGCGACTCGTCATAAGTCTGCCGATACGTCTTGCCTTCAAGCCGAATGTATTTGTCGTGCCCGACTTCGTATTGCCCCAAAGCATTGGGTTCTGCGCGCGAATCCAGTTTCACGGGACTCTCGTAAGCGCTCAGGTCAGTCCTCCACAAGCGGGTGGTGCCATCGGGCATTTGCACCTGATGCAGGTTCTCGATGGCCGGCACCGGCCTGGCAGTCGTCAGCCGAGCGAAAGCTTTACCGCCCCCTGCCATCAGGGCGATCAATGCAAGGTTCTGCGCGACATCGATCAGATGCGCCTTCGCGGCCTTGCGATCACCCTCACTCCATTCGATGGCGCCTTCAAAGGTTTCGTCGAGCAGTTGCCCGGCCATCACTACCATCATCACTTCACCCAGCACCGGCACGAGCATCGAGACGCCCATCAGCACCAGCATGCCGATGTTCAACAAAGCGGCGAGCTTCTGCGAGCGCACTTTGGCGTCGACATCCGCCGTGGGGACGGCGTGGCTGCGGGCATCGGCGATCAGCCGATCGCGATGCTGATCGAACAGGTATTCCCACAGGTCGACATTGTCCGCCCAGATCCCGTGGCCCTTGCGAGACAAGTCCGTGGGGTTGAGATACGGATCAGCATTCGGGACCTGCTCGACCGCAGGCGCAGGCGGCAACTCGCGAATGCCCGCAAGCGTCCCGCTGATCGGATTGATGGCTTTGAAAACCTCATTGAACAGTGGAGCGTAGGGCGTCAGTCTTTGTGCGGCCGTTTGGACTGGCGTGTCATCGGTGAACTGACTGAAATAATGTGAACGGTCGGCATAGGCCACGAACTGACTGAAGAACCGCTGATATGCATTCGGGTCCGCCGGATGAACCTGCGTGGCATCGCGCGCCGTGAAGCGCTGCTTGAACATCGCTTCGATTTCCCGGCCCTTGTAACGTTTGAGCGGGTGATAGGGATCGCCCGGGATATACAGGATCGAGTCGTCGCTGTAGCGGTACTTCTCGCAGATCGCGAACAACACACAGCCGGTCATGCGTCGCCCCATCAGGCCCAGATCGCAGAACCAGATCTGCCGCTTGCCCTGGCGCGGCGCGAGCTCGCCATTGAGGACCGAGCGAATCGAGGCGTAGTCTTCGCGACCGATATCGCCCTTGAGCAACGCCACTTCGGCCGCTGCACGCAAAGCAGTCTTGTGGGCGTCGATGAACTTGTCGCGCAGCACATGCCTGGCCACCGCATCCTTGGGGTACAGAAACGCCTTGAGGTAATCCTGATACTTCGTCCCGATGTCCAGCGAACGGCACAGTCCGGTGAACTGTTCGACTGTCAAACGGGTGGTTAACGGTTCCAGGGTGCCCGGTATCGAGGTTTCAATGCGAAATCCCGAAGTTCGATGAAAGGCCCCGCCTGTACATTCGCGGGCTTCGAAATTGTGCAGCGCTGCTTGCAGCAAAGGCAGTTTCAGGACCTGGAAAAAATCGATTTCGATGGCGAAAATCCCCACCTCCACCGGCTTGTTCAGCACCAGCCAGGTCTTGTTGACGTCGAGGGTCACGTTGAACTGGTCCTTGAGGGCCTTGGTCAGCAATGGCGCTGCGAAGCGATCGATGTCCTGAAAACCCGACATGGCCTTGTCCAGGCGTGCCTGAGCGGCGAGGCTGGTGGTCAAGGCATCGCCCACGGTTTTGCGTTGATCGCGGGATGCATGCCGGTACCAGTCCGGTGTGGCGTCATCGGTATGCTTCAACGCTTCACGCTGGCGCGGCGCAGCATTGATCAGCCAGCCGGGACTGGATCGCTGCAGCAGGTCCGCGTGCAGACTTTGCGTCACAAAGGGGCTCGGCGCTGCAACGGTGTCCGGGGAAGGTGGGACGGCAGGGATTTCGGACATGGTTTCACTCCTTGAAATGGAGCAAAAGCAGACCATGACGAACCGCCGTGGCTGCGGTACATAGGTATCGCAACGGGGCAGCTTGTCAGTGGAAATTTCAGGCCCGAGCGGCGCTTTCATTCCCGCGCAAAGGGGCTAATATTCGAACGCCCCGCCTTGATTTTCCAGGAACCCGGTCATGCGTTTATCCGAATTCATCAGGCAACACGCGGATCACATCGTCGAGGAATGGGAACAGTTCGCCAGAACCATCACCCCGGCGGCCGACACCATGGATCGGGCAGCACTGCGCGATCATGCCCGGGCGATTCTGCTGGCCGCCGCGCGGGACATGGACACCGCACAGACCGCCCGCGAGCAAATCGCCAAGGCCAAGGGCGAAGGCCCGGAGAAAACCCCGAGCCTGGACGAGGCCGGCGCCAGCCACGGTGAGTTGCGCCATACAGTGGGCTTCGACCTGGTACAGATGACTTCGGAATTCCGCCATCTGCGCGCCTGTGTGATTCGCCTCTGGGTCAACAGTCTGGAATCGCCGGACATGGCGTACTTTCAGGACATGATCCGCTTCAACGAAGCCATCGATGAAGCCCTGGCCGAGTCGACCGCCGCCTACGCCGAGCAGGTCAACCGCTCGCGCGACATTTTCCTCGCGATCCTCGGTCACGACCTGCGCGCGCCGCTGCAAGCGGTCAGCATGTCGACCGAATTGCTGATGCGTAAAACAGCTTTGGAAGGTGAAGCGCTGACCTGTGTGCTGAACATCAAGCAAGGTGCGCGGCACATGGCGGCGATGGTCAGCGATCTGCTGGAACTGGTGCGCAGCCGCCTGGGCAGAAGCCTGCCGATCGAGCCGGCGCCGATGGATCTGGCCGACGCGGCGCGAGCGGCCATCGCCGAAGCCTGCGCCGGCAATCCGGAATGTGATCCGACACTGAAAACCGAGGGTGACACCCGTGGCGTCTGGGATGCCGGACGGATCGATCAACTGCTGCAGAATCTGATCGGCAATGCCTTGCAGCATGGCTCAAACCCGCGCGAAGTTCTGGTGACACTGCGGGGCGATTCGGGCAGCGTTCACCTGAGCGTGCAAAACTACGGCAACCCTATCCCCGAAGAGGCCATCGGCACGATTTTCGATCCGCTGGTACGCAGTGCCGACGAAGAACTCGGCCAGCCGTCGACCAGCCTCGGTCTGGGCCTGTTCATCGTCAAGGAAGTGGTGACCGCCCACGGCGGGACAATCGAAGTCAGCTCAAGCGAAACCGAAGGGACGCTGTTCAGCGTGACGCTGCCCAGAAAGGCTTAGGCAGGGAAACCGCAGCGACTTCATCGCTGGCAAGCCAGCGATGGGGACCTCAATCACATCCGAGAAGCTATTCGACCACCAGCCGCCCCAGACGCTGACGGAGCATGCGGTTCTCTGCCCGCAGTTCCTGCACTTCTTCCAGCAGGTCCAGCGCCAGGGCGACGCCTTCCCATTCCAGGTCAAGGTCGCGCCGCAGCTTGGCGGCGCGCTTGGCCAGGGCCAGTTCGTAGTCGGTGAAGCGCCATTCCCGGGGCTGCGCGCCCTGAGGTTCGAGGATGCCGTGTTCGACGATTTCGATCACGTAGACGTCCGACAGGTCGGCCGCCTCACAGAATTCTGCCATGTCCAGTTGAACGATCAGGGGGCTGCTCATGATGGGCTACTCCGTCGTCAGTATCAGAAGTTCTCGCGCGGATTGAAGGCGGCTTTCTTCGCCAGTTCCTGCCACAGCGCCTTGACGTCATCGCCGTTGGCTTTGGGCATCACGGCCTTGAGCTGGACGAACAGATAACCGCGCTCGCCAGCCTTGTTCTGCAGACCGTGGCCCTTGGCGCGCATGCGCTGGCCGTTCTGGCTGCCGGCCGGGACCTTGAGGTTGATCTTGCCGGTCAGGGTCGGCACAGCCACTTCGGCGCCCAGCGCCAGTTCCCACGGTGCCAACGGCAAGGTGATGATCAGGTTTTCGCCTTCAACGTCGAATTTCGGGTGCGGCGCGAAACGGATGGTCAGGTACAGATCGCCATTGGCGCCGCCACCGATGCCCGGTGCACCCTGGCCCTTGAGGCGGATGCGCTCGCCGTCGGTCACGCCCGCCGGGATCTTCACGTTCAGGCTCTTGCTGGTGTTGCTGACGTGCTGGCCCGAGCCGTTGTATTGCGGCACCTGGAAGCTGATCTTTTTCGATTCGTTCGAAAGCGTCTCTTCCAGAAAGACCGGCAGTTCCAGTTCCACGTCTTGCCCTCGCCGTCCGGCGCTGCGGGATTGCCGGCCAGCGCCGCCACCGAAACCGGGGCCGCGATTGCCGAAGATCGAACTGAAGAAGTCCGAGAAGTCACCGGTGTCGCCACCGCCGCCGCCAAAACCGCCACGGCTCTGCCAGCCCGGTGGGCCCTGGAACGGCTGACCGTGCTGGCCGTAGCGGCGCAGGTCGTCGTATTCGGCGCGTTTGTCGGCGCTTTTCAGCGCTTCATAGGCCTCCGAGGCGTCCTTGAACTTGGCCTCGGCGTCCTTTTCCTTGCTGACATCGGGGTGGTATTTGCGCGCCAGCTTGCGATAGGCAGCCTTGATTGCCTTGTCGTCAGCCGTCGGCTCCACGCCGAGTATCTTGTAATAGTCTTTGAAGTCCATCGAAGGAATCACCATCCGTTATCGATTTCGCGCCGATGCCAGCATGCGCCGATTCGCGCGTGCCGGGTTGACCGATCTCAAGGTTGTGACCGGGTGGCGCAGCAGAAGTTTATCGGCAGTGGACGGCGGTTCTTGCGACCGCCGGTATGTCTGCCGGCCCATGCCAGCAAGTTTGGGGCAAAGCGCCGAGTTTCAAGCAAGCTTAGTCGTGAAATAGCAGATGACCGGCCTTCGAATCTGTCGCGCACTGACATACACTGCGCGGCCGTTTTTTTGACCGGAACCGAAAGACCATGAAAGACGCCTCTCCAGCCCGTGCCTGCGGCATCGACTTCGGCACGTCCAACTCCACCGTCGGCTGGCTGCGCCCCGGCGTGGAAACGATGATCGCGCTGGAAGACGACAAGATCACCCTGCCGTCGGTGGTCTTTTTCAACATCGAAGAGCGCCGTCCGGTTTACGGCCGCCTGGCGCTGCACGAGTACCTGGAAGGCTACGAAGGCCGGCTGATGCGCTCGCTCAAGAGCCTGCTCGGTTCCAAGCTAATCAAGCACGACACCAGCGTCCTCGGCACCGCAATGCCGTTCAAGGATTTGCTCGGGCTGTTCATCGGCCAGCTCAAGAGCCGCGCCGAAGCGGCCGCCGGTCGTGAGTTCGAGCAAGTGGTGCTGGGCCGTCCGGTGTTCTTCGTCGACGACGATCCGCTGGCCGACCAGGAAGCCGAAGACACCCTGGTGGAAGTGGCGCGCAAGCTCGGTTTCAAGGACGTTTCGTTCCAGTACGAGCCGATTGCCGCAGCCTTCGACTACGAGTCGACCATCGAAAAGGAAGAGCTGGTACTGATCGTCGACATCGGCGGTGGTACGTCGGACTTCTCGCTGGTGCGCCTGTCGCCCGAGCGTCGCGGTGTGGATAACCGTCACGACGACATCCTTGCCACCGGCGGCGTGCACATCGGCGGAACCGACTTCGACAAACAGCTGAGCCTGCAAGGCCTGATGCCGCTGTTCGGCTACGGCAGCCGCATGAAAAGCGGCGCGTTCATGCCGACCAGCCATCACATGAACCTGGCGACCTGGCACACCATCAACTCGGTGTACTCGCAGAAATCGACCCTGGCCCTGGGCAGCATGCGTTACGACATCGAGGACACCGGCGGCATCGACCGTCTGTTCAAGCTGATCGAACAGCGCGCCGGGCACTGGCTGGCGATGGAAGTGGAAGAAACCAAGATCCAGCTGACTCACAACGACAGCCGCCATGTGGCGCTGGATCGCATCGAGTCAGGTCTGAGCGTGGAACTGACCCGGGCGTTGTTCGAGTCGGCCATCGAGTCGCAGCTCGAGCGCGTGCGCGGCAGCGTCACCCAGTTGCTGGCGGACGCCAATGTGGCGGTGGGTCAGGTCGATACGGTGTTCTTCACCGGTGGTTCGAGCGGTATTCCGGCGCTGCGCAACAGCGTTTCGGCGATGCTGCCGAACGCGCGGCATGTGGAAGGGAACATCTTTGGCAGCATTGGCAGCGGTCTGGCGATTGAAGCCATGAAACGCTATGGCTCGGTGAACTGATCCAAAATTGGCGGTGCGCCCTTCGCGAGCAAGCCCGCTCCCACAGGTTCAGTGTGATCCTGTGGGAGCGGGCTTGCTCGCGAAAGGGCCGGTTCAGGCGCTACGAAGCCTGGATCAAACCATCCCGCCCAGCTTCAACTCACTCTTCAGATACGCGTAATAGATCGGCCCCGCCACCACCCCCGGCAAGCCGAACGCGGCCTCGAACACCAGCATTGCCAGCAGCAACTCCCAGGACTTGGCACTGATCTGTCCGCCGACGATGCGCGCGTTGAGAAAGTATTCCAGCTTGTGGATAAAGATCAGGTAGCCCAGCGCCGCAATTGCCACCCAGATCGACAGCGACAGGCCGACGATGGTGATCAGCGTGTTCGACATCAGGTTGCCGATCACCGGCAACAGGCCGAGCAGGAAGGTCAGCACGATCAGGGTCTTGGTCAGCGGCAGCTTGATCCCGAACAGCGGCAGGATCACCGCCAGGAAGATCCCGGTGAAGAAGGTGTTGAGCAGGGAAATCTTGATCTGCGCAAACACGATGTTGCGAAACGCCTGAACCAGCAGGTGCAGACGGTCGAACAGCGCGGCCGCCAGCGGCTTGCGCTTGGTGACGTCCGGCACGCGCTGCAAGGCGATGATCGCGCCGAGCACCATGCCGATCAGCAAGGTCACAAACATGTGCGCTGCATCTTTGCCCACCAGTTGCAGTTCGGACAAATGCTTGCTCGCCCATTCACCGATGGCCACCCGGAACTCGGCAGCGCTGGCCGGCAGGTAAGCGTCAATGAACGGCGGCAACTGCCCGCGCGCGCGGTCGACCACGCCCATGAATTTGTCGAGGGAAGCGCCGGGGTTTTCCGCTTCATGCAGCAGGAAACTGATGGCGCCGGCGAAGATCAGCGTCAGCACACTCACCACCAGCGTGCCCAGCAGCGCCACCGCCAGCCAGCGCGCACGCCGACCTTCGATCAGCCGTTGCAACTGCGGGGTGAGCATGTTGACCAGTTCGAACACCAGCAACCCGGCCAGCAGGCTGGGCAGCAGACGCAATGGCAACACCAGCAACAGACCGCCGAAAATGATGATGCAACTGACCCAGAACACAACATGACGCTCAGAAAACGTTGGCATACAGCCTCAAAACGAACGGCGTAAAAGGATTGGCAGTCTGCCAGCGATCCGGCGCCGAAGCGAGCGGATGCCCTGCCGCTCGCTGCGATCTGTCGATCTTATTTTTTCTTCAGGCAATCACTCATGAACGTCTTGCGCGCATCACCGGTCAGCGCCTTGGTCTTGGCATCGGCATTACAGGTTTTCATCTTTTCCTGCTGCGGGGTCAGCGCCTTGGCGTCGTTGGCCGCCGGGGCTGCCTTGAGGCAGGTGCTCATGAAGGCCTTGCGCTCGTCGCCCTTGAGGCTCTTGGCCGTGGCGTCGGCGTTGCAGGTGGTCATTTTGTTCTGTTGCGCCGTGGCGGCGAACCCCTGGGAGCACAGCAGCAGACCGATCATCAACAAAGGGACACGCAGCATCTTCATGGAGTTTTCTCCTTGGCGCCGCCTCGATGGAGGCGGCCTCCGGCTGAGTGTAGTCAAAGCTTGTTACACCTTCCTGCCCTCAAGATGACTGCGCCGGTATTGCTCCGGGGTACATCCGGCCTGGCGCGCAAACATGGCGATGAAGGCCGAGCCGCTGCTGTAGCCGAGATCGAAGGCGATTTCCTGCACGCTGCGCGCCGACTCCAGCGCCTCGATCGCCGCGAGATAACGCAGCCGCTGACGCCACTCGCCGAAACTTATCCCCAGCTCCCGCACGAACTGCCGGGCCAGGGTGCGCTCGCTGACATGCACCTGCGCCGCCCAGTGCGCCAGCGGCTCGTTATTGCCGGGCTCGGCCTGCAGGGTTTCGAGAATGGTCAGCAAACCGGGGCTGCTGGCGTAGGGCAAATAGCACTGATGAACTGGCGCCTGGCGCAGTTGATCCACCAACACCTGGGCCAGACGCTGGTCAGCTTCGAACGCGGGGATCTTCACATCGCGGGCGGCAAAGTCCTTGAGGATCGCCTTGAGAATGTCGCTGATCGCCAGGGTGCAGGCCTGCGCCGGCAAGTCGGAACAGACATCCGGCGCCAGGCACACCGCCCGATAGTTGACCGGCTGATGGCTGTAGAAACTGTGCTCGACCTGCGGCGGCACCCACACCGCGTATTGCGGCGGCGACATGAAGCGGCTGCCGTCGACATCCATGTGCAGCACGCCGTGGGCCGCGTACTCCAGCGTGCCCCACGGATGGCGGTGCGGCGCGGCGTATTCGTGGGCGTTGAAATCGGCATAGCGGAAATACACCGCCGACGGCAGTTCGCTGAAATCCAGCAGATCGATGTGTTTACTGTTCATGCTGTCCGGAATCAGGGGCGGGTTGTCCGGTTCGCAGTATAGGCCTGCATCCAGACAGGGGATAATCACCGTTCATCAACGTACTGGTTTCTCCTCCCATGCAATACGCGTTTCCCCTGCTGGCGATTTTCATCTGGGCCGGCAACACCGTAATCAACAAGCTGGCCGTTGGCACGATCTTTCCCGCCGAGATCGGCTTCTACCGCTGGCTGCTCGCCGGTCTGCTGTTCACGCCGTTCATGCTCAAGAAGGTGATCGCACACTGGCCGCAGATCCGCCCGAACCTGGGCAAGATTTTCATCCTCGGCGTGCTGGGCATGGCGGTCTATCAGAGCCTGGCCTACTTCGCGGCGACCATGACCAGCGCCACCAACATGGGCATCATCCTGTCGCTGATGCCGTTGATGTCGCTGGCCATGGCAATCATCAGCCTCGGCCAGCGCCTGACCGCCGGTGCGCTGGTCGGTGCGGTGCTGTCTTTCGCCGGTGTGCTGGTGGTGGTGTCGTCCGGCAGCCTCGGCGCACTGCTGCAACACGGCGTGAACCTGGGCGACGCGATGATGCTGATCGCCACCCTCGCCTACGCCATCTACAGCACCCTGCTGAAAAAATGGCAGCTGCGCCTGCCGCCGCTCGTGTTGCTGTATTTGCAGGTGCTGGTGGCGGTGGTGGTGCTGTTTCCGTTGTACGCCATGTCGCCGAAAACCGGCCTGACCCTGCAGAACATTCCGCTGGTGCTGTACGCGTGCCTGCTGGCCTCGATGCTTGCGCCGCTGGCCTGGATGCAGGCTGTGCAGCGCCTGGGTCCGAGCCGGACCACGCTGTTCTTCAACCTGCTGCCGTTGATCACCGCGCTGATTGCTGCGGTGGTATTGAAGGAACAACTGGCGATGTATCACCTGGTCGGCGGCTTGCTGACGCTGGGCGGAGTGATTCTTTCCGAGCGCTGGACCACCGTGCTCGGCCGCCGAGTCAGCGTTGCCTGATCGGGCGCCTTCGCTGGCAAGCCAGTGATGAACGATAACGTGGTCTGACTGTTAAACCCCGGCAGCCTTGAGGCGCGCCGCATGCTCGACGAACAGCCGCACCGGATCCGCCCCTTTGCCGACCAGTCCCAGTGACTGGTTGACGATGTCGAAGTGATCCATCGGGTAGTCATCGCCGATGACCGTACCGAGGTGCGAGCTGTAGCGTCCGACCATGCCGTCGCACTGCCCCGGCTCGCGCACGAAGGTTTTGGCGAACAACCGGCAACTGCGGTTGGTGCCGTCAAACAGGTTGCCACCGCGATCAGTCTTGCCCGGCTGCAACGTGCCGGACCACGAGTAATAACGCACACCGTTGACCTCTTCCGGCCCATGCCCGCCCCAGGTTTGCGGCAGGCCCTGGGGATAACGCTGGTTGAACAGCGCCACGCCTTCAGTGGTCAGGGAATGGTGAGAGGCGTGGATATCCACCGGCAGTTTCGGCCCGTGGTAGCCGGTTTCCAGCAGCGCCATCAGCCAGCCGACAAACCGCAACAGCGCCTCGAGGATGCGTCCCTTGGCGCTGTCCGCCGGATAGTGTTTCGCCAAATAGTCAGCCAGTTCAGAACCATGATTGGGCCCGGCCACCGACGTCACCGACGCCACCAGATCCGGACGTTTGGCCGCCGCGTAACGCGCCGTCAGCGAGCCCTGGCTATGGCCGAACAGATTGACCTTGGCCGCACCGGTCTCGCGCAGAATTTCATCGATGCGCGCCAGCAACTGCTCGCCGCGCACCTCGGTGGAATTGAGCGGCGACACCTGCACCGCAATCACCGTCGCACCACCCCGGCGCAACGCTTTGATGATCCCATACCAGTACGGGTACAGCACCAGACGGATGAAACCGAGCATTCCCGGCACCAGCACCAGTGGATAACGTGTGGCCGAATCTTGCGACATGGGCAAACATCCTTGTGGTCGGTGAGTGGATGCAGGGCGTGCAAAACGCCCGCCAAGCATCCTCCTCGATGATGACAACTCCACGACCAGCCTACTTCAGCCCCACCACCCCCGCCACAATCAGCCCCACCGACAGCAACTTCACCAGCGTCAGGCTCTCGCCCAGCAGGGCGAAACCGAGAAAAACCGTGCCGAGTGAACCGATGGCGGTCCAGATCGGATAGGCGATGCTCACCGGCAACTCGCGCATCGCCAGGGTCAGGAAGTACACCCCACCCACCGCCGCAACCACGGTGATCAGCGACGGCCAGAGCCGGGTGAAACCTTCGGCGTACTTCATGCCCATGGCGAAGGTGACCTCGAACCCGGCCGCGATCAGCAGAAACAGCCAGGCCACCTAGAACTCCCGGGCCAGGTCGAGCAGGCGCTGCTCGGCCTCGGCCACTGACACCGCGAAGGTGCGCTCGGCGGATTCCTCGCCCTCGGCGGCGACCACCGTGACGTCGTTGATGCCGATGAAACCCAATGCCGTGCGCAACCATGGATCAGCGTGATTCAGCGCTTCCAGCTCACCGCCCGGGCCGAAACCGAAACCGCCGCGACTGGTAACGATCAGCGCCTTTTTGCCGTGCAACAGCGGCGTGTACTGGGCGATGCCGTTGTCCAGCGTATGGTCGAACGTCAGGCCCAACCGCACGATCTGATCGACCCAGGCCTTGAGGCCGCTGGGCACGTTGAAGTTGTACATCGGCGTGGAAATCAGCAGCAGGTCGTGATCGAACAACTCGCCCACCAGTTGATTGCTCAGCGCCAGATCGGCCTGCATCGTCAGCGGCCGAGCCTCGGGCTCCGGATAAAACGCCGCCGCGACAAACGCTTCATTCACCGCCGGAATCAACGCCCGCCCGACTTCACGGCGGGTAACCTGAGCCTGTGGATGACGGACTTGCCAGGCGCTGAGAAAACTTTCCGCCAGACGCCGCGAATGGGAACGTTCACCGCGTGGGCTGGCATGGATCGCAAGAATCTTGCTCATCTGAATCTCCTTGGGACTAGACTTGAGTGACTATGTGGCGCCAGATTGCTGCCATTCAGTCATCGCCTCAAATGAGCAAAAATCAGTCTGGATGAATTGATTTCATCCGTGGAGTTTTCATGTTTGCTGCCTTGCCCCTGACCGCACTGCGCGCGTTTGAATCCGCCTCACGCCTGTTGAGTTTCAAGGCGGCCGCCGAAGAACTGGCGGTGACGCCCACGGCGATTTCCCATCAGATCCGCTCGCTGGAGGACTGGCTCGGCGTGGCGCTGTTCGAACGCCTGCCGCGTCAAGTGCGCCTGACCGAGGGCGGCGAGCGGCTGTTTCGTAGCCTGCACGGCGCATTTCTGGAAGTGGCGCAAAGCGTCGACACCCTGCGTCCGCAACGCAGCGGCAGCAGCCTGACGCTGTCGACCACCGCCGCGTTCGCCGCGCTGTGGCTGGTGCCGCGACTGGGGCGGTTTTACGCGAAGCACCCGAACATCAATGTACGGCTGGATACGCATTGCGAAGTGATCGACCTGCATCAGGACGCCAGCGTCGATCTGGTGCTGCGCTACAGCCTCGACGATTACCCGAACCTCTACGGGCTGTGCCTGTTCGATGAATCGTTCGGCGTATACGGCTCGCCGGAACAAGTGGCGCTGGCCGCCCGTCGCACCCCGGCGCTGATCAGCGTGCGCTGGCATAACTCGAAACTGTACGCCCACGGCTGGGAGGCGTGGTGCGCGCAGTCGGGCGAGAACTGGTTGAATCAGCACCCCGCCGTCCGCGAATACGACGAAGAGCATTACGCGCTGCAAGCGGCCATTGCCGGACAGGGGCTGGTGCTGGCGAGCAATATTCTGGTGTCGGAGAGCGTCGCCAGCGGTCTGCTGGTGCCGTACAAGGGCGAGGTGCAGGTCGACGGCGCCGGTTACAGCGCGCTTTGCGTACCGGGCCGCGAGCGGCATCCACCGGTGAAGGCGTTCTTCGCCTGGCTGCGCGAAGAGGCGCAGCTTTCCGGGCATGTCCCTCGCTGAATCCGACAAAACTTTTTGCAGCGTTCATCACTCACAACCTGGTAACGATCACGTCAGCAGAACGTGACGCCAATCGGATTAGCCTCCAGGAGACTGAAATGAGTGACCTGCATTTGTCTGATGTTCAAACCCTGCGCGAGCGCGCACGCCAGCACGTGGAAAATGGCGCGGTGACCGAAAGCTACAGTGCCAACCGCGAAGAAGTGCTGCGCCTGCTAAACGAATCGCTGGCCACTGAACTGGTCTGCGTCCTGCGCTACAAGCGCCACTACTTCATGGCCAACGGCCTGAAAGCCAACGTCGCCGCTGACGAGTTCCTCGAGCACGCCACGCAGGAAGCCGAACACGCCGACCGTCTGGCCGAGCGTATCGTGCAACTGGGCGGCGAGCCCGAGTTCAACCCCGACCTGCTGTCGAAGATGTCCCACGCGCAATACGTGGCCGGCAACACCTTGAAGGAAATGGTCTACGAAGATCTGGTGGCCGAGCGGATCGCCATCGACAGCTACCGCGAGATCATCCAGTACATTGGCGAAAAGGATCCGACTACGCGCCGGATCTTCGAAGACATCCTGGCTCAGGAAGAAGAGCATGCGGATGACATGGCGGACATCCTGAAAGACCTCTGAAACCTCCAGATCCAATCGCGGGCAAGCCCGCTCCCACAGGGTTTTCACTGAACCTGTGGGAGCGGGCTTGCCCGCGATTGCTTTCTTGTAAACGCTACAAAATCATTTGGTAGGTTTGACAGTCGCTGGCGCCTTGCCCGCCTTCATCTGCTCCAGCAACGGAGCGCACTGGTTCGGCTCGCCACCGCTCGGCGCCACCAGCGCCAGCAACCCCGCCGCCGGCGCAGCGATCACACCCAGCGCCACCATCCCTGCCCCGCGCAACATCAGCGGCACTGCTTTGACCCCGGCATCCGGCTTGATGAACTTGCCGCGCACGTAGAGCGGCGAACGCAGGGAAATCAGACGCCAGCCCTTCGATTCCGGCGTCACCGTCAGATCCAGTTGCTCGGTGGCCATGTTCGCCGTGCCGTCGATGTAGATGATTGCGTTCTCGGTATCGAACACGAACAGTCGCGTACTCGCCAGGCCGGTCTTGATGTCGAAGTCCGCCGCCGCGCAGTTGATCTTCACTTCCTTGTCGCCAAAGATCTTGCCGACCACGTAGTTGCCGACGTTGAGGCCTGCCAGTTCCATCAACTCGCGACTGATGGCGCCATCGTTGATCAGCATCTTCAGGTTGCCGTTGGCACCGCCCAGCAGTTTGGCCACCGAGTTGCCGCGACCGGCGATATCGGCATCGCCGTTGAGCTCGCCGAAACTGGTCTTCATCGGTTCGAAGGTCGGGAACAGCTGTTTGAGCTTGAACCTGCGCGCGGTCAGTCTGGCCCGGCCTTCCAGCGGTTCGGTGCGACCGTTGAGGCGAATCTGCGCGTCGAGGTTGCCGCCGGCCACGCCGAAGCGCAGCGGCTCCAGACTCAGTTCGCCGTCGTTGAGTTTGAGGTGGGTATAGAGGTCGGTGAACGGCAACTCCTCGCTGTGGACGATGCGTTTGCCGGTGAATTCGACGTCGGCGTCCATGTCGCGCCAGCGCTCGGTCTTGAACTCTTCCACCGGCAATACCTTGTCCGCCGGCTGCTTGCTCTCGCCACCACGGGCCTTCTGCTTGGCATTGGAGTCGGCACCGATCAGCGGCGCGAGGTCGGCAAACAGCAACTGATTGGACAGCAGCGCGCCACTCAGTTTGGGCCGTGGCTGGCTGGCGACGTAAGCCAGATCGCCATGGATGTCGCTGCTGCCGATCTTGCCGTTGAACTGTTCATAGCGGAACTGTGCGCCGCCCGGCTCATGCAGCTTGGCAATCAAGTGGCCGTCGGTGGCATAAGGCGGCGTGTCCGGCAGGGTCACGCCGGTCAGCGGATACAGATTGCCGAGGCTGGCGCCCGCCAGTTTCAGGCGCAGATCAAGCGCGCCGAGATTGAGCGGATCGGTCAGAGTGCCGGCGAGTTCGACGCTGGTATCGCCGATTTTCGCCTGGGCCTGCAAGGGGAACGGTTTGCTCGCATCCTGCAGGGCCAGCAGGCCGCCGATCTTGCCCTGACCGGCGAGTTTCTGGCCGTGATACTGGCCGGCGACTTTCAGGCCGAAGGCGTAATCCTGCGGTGCACCGCCCTTGTCCTGTGCGGTTTTCGCTGCTTTGTCGCCGACGATGTCGCTGAACGGAATCGGCTTGCCCAACGGATCGATCAGCAGGTCGAGATTGGTCTTGAGGGTCTGGTCATCCAGGGTGACGTGGCCCTTGTCGAAGCCGATGGCGCCGATGTCGACCACCCAGTTCGAGGGCTCGGCATTCGGGTCCTTGGGATCGAACGTGAAGGTCCAGTTGGCGCGGCCGTCGGCCAGGCGCTGCAATTGCGCGTTCGGTTCGGTCAGGTCGATGCGCGGGATCGTCACCCGTTGCGCCAGCAAAGCCAGCGGCGAGATACGCAGCTCGACCCTTTTCAGGGTGACCATCTGCGGCTGCTTCGACCAGTCCGGATTGCCCAGCGTCAGGTCTTCGGCCACCACATGCGGCCACGGCACCCAGGCGCGCCAGCCGCCCTCGTCGAGTTCACGCCGCCAGACCACCGACAGATTGCCGTTGATGGCAAACGGTCGATGCAGTTCTTCCGAGACTTTGGCGTTGAGCGGCGGTTTGATCCGGTTCCAGTCGAAGAACACGATGATCAGCACCAGCACCGCCAGAAGCAGCACGAGGGTGGCGAAGGTCCAGGCGAAGATTTTACGCGCGCGCGTCATTGCACAAAGCTCCTGAAGACGACTGCATCCATTGGCACGACGCAGCTGAAACGACGGGCCGTGATGGCCCTCATGAAATCTGTGACTGACAAACAGCCCGCAGGTTTAATCCAAAGCCCCTTCGAGGGCAAAAAACGGTCGCCATTCTGACCGATCGGTCGAACTGGCGTTACCGGCCCCGCACTTTTGCGGAGCGCGAGTGGGTGGAAAATACCCACCGCAGTGCAAAACCGCCCGCCTGAAACGCCCGAGATAGAGCCTCCCACGCGAACAATCAATTCTGTTGATTATTACCATTGTGTTTATGAACTTTTATATCGACTTATCGAGAGTAGCATTGCCCTCGTACCCACTTTATCGCCCTCCCAAGGAGCAACCCATCATGAAACGCCAACTTCTGTTCAGTCTTACCCTCTCGATGCTGGCCAGCACCGCTTTCGCTCTGCCAGCTGCCGATCAAGCGACTCCGCAAGTCAAAACAAGCCACTCGGTGTTCAGCCAGACCATTGCTGCTGATGGCGGCGACCGCACTCCACAAGGTCAGACCCTGGCTGAAAACGGTCGCAACCGTCTGGAAGAAAAAGGTCTGGTTCAAGATGGCTATGACAAAACCCCACAAGGTCAAACCGTAGCTGAAGGCGGCCGTGATCGTCTGGAAGAGAAAGGTCTGGTTCAAGACGGTTCGGATCGCACTCCACAAGGTCAAACCCTGGCATCTGACGGTGGCGACCGTACCCCACAAGGCCAGACTCTGGCTTCTGACGGCGGCGACCGTACCCCACAAGGTCAAACTCTGGCGGCTGACGGCTACGACAAAACCCCACAAGGTCAAACCCTGGCCGAAGGTGGTGGTGACCGTGTGATCGAACGCAACAGCGCTTTGAGCTAAGCCCGTGGCGGCCTGGAAAAAAAGCCCAATCCCTGGATTGGGCTTTTGACTTTTCAGCAGCCTGTATAAAGAAGTCGAGATTTTCCCGCTCCATCTCCCCCACTGCCGTTCGACGCCGACAAAGCCGATTTGCTAGAGTGCGGCGCTTGTCTTGCCTAAGAACACACCCTTGCGATGCTGCCCCGCGCCGAACAGAAACAACAGACCCGCAACGCCCTGATGGACGCTGCCCGCCACTTGATGGAAAGCGGCCGAGGATTCGGCAGCCTGAGCCTGCGTGAAGTGACGAAAACCGCCGGCATCGTCCCCACCGGTTTCTACCGACATTTCGCCGATATGGACGAACTCGGCCTGGTACTGGTCAGCGAAGTCGGCCAGACCTTCCGCGAAACCATCCGCCTGGTACGCCACAACGAATTCGTCATGGGCGGGATCATTGATGCGTCGGTGCGAATCTTCCTTGATGTGGTCAGCGCCAACCGTTCGCAATTCCTGTTTCTGGCCCGCGAGCAATACGGCGGATCGTTGCCGGTGCGTCAGGCGATTGGCCGTTTGCGTGAGGACATCAGCTCCGACCTGGCGGCGGATCTGGCCTTGATGCCCAAGCTCCAGCACCTCAATCGCGAAGGCCTGAGCGTGATGGCCGACCTGATCGTCAAATCAGTGTTCGCCACCCTGCCGGACATCATCGATCCGCCCGCCGAAGCCCTGCCCGAGCATTTGACGCCACAGGCGAAGATCACTCAGCAGTTGCGCTTCATCTTTATCGGGTTGAAGCACTGGCAAGGGCTCGGCAGTACCGAGTGAGAAAGCAAAAAATCGCAGCCTGAAGCTGCGATTTTTTTTGCGCCGCAAATTGGTGCATGTAAAAAACTTCATGCACCAAAACACCCCACAATCCTGCAACATCTTGAAACATCCACTAGTCTCCGACAGGGTTTTCCTACGTCTTGTCCGATTGGCAAGCCCCTTGCTCTAGCCTGAGCATTGTCCATTGCTGGAAGCTTTCCGATGCTGGTGATTCATCGCAGAATCGACCCCCAACCCGTCTGGGCCGCCGAGTTGCACCTGACCTTCGAAGCCAGGAGCAAAAGCCGCCTGCGCTGTTTCAGTGCCGAAGGCGAAGACGTCGGACTGTTTCTGGAGCGCGGCCAGCCGCCGCTGTATGACGGCGAATGCCTGCAAGCCGAAGATGGCCGGATCGTCCGGGTCTGCGCCCGCCCCGAACAACTGCTGCACGTCACCTGCGCCAATGCCTTTGAACTGACCCGCGCTGCCTATCACCTGGGCAATCGCCACGTCGCGCTGCAAGTCGGTGACGGCTGGTTGCGGCTGCTCGACGATTACGTGCTGAAAGCGATGCTCGAACAACTCGGCGCCACCGTGGAATCGATCGAAGCGCCGTTCCAGCCGGAACACGGCGCCTACGGTGGCGGCCATCACCATTCGCGGCACGGTGACGAAGACTTCAACTACGCGCCGAAACTCCACCAGTTCGGCGTCCGTTTGTGAACCCGGCCTGGGCGCTGCTGCGCCTGGCCAGTCCGCAATTGCCGATTGGCGGCTACAGCTATTCCCAGGGCCTGGAAATGGCTGTGGATAACGGCCGCGTCGACAGCCCGGATAGCGCCCGCCGCTGGATCAGCGATCAATTGCTGCTAAACCTCGCGCGGTTCGAGGCGCCCATGCTGCTCGCCCATTGCCAGGCCGCCGCGGACGAAAACTGGGATGAATTGCGCAAGCTCTGCGAAAGCCACCGCGCCAGCCGCGAAACCCGCGAACTGCATCTGGAGAGCCGGCAGATGGGTTACTCGTTGCAGCAATTGCTCAACGGCTTGCCCGAACTCGATCAGGTCGCGCGGGACTTTCTCGAACACTGCACCGAACCGCACCTGGCCCTGTGCTGGGCACTGGCCGCCCGCGCCTGGCAAATCAGCCCGCAGGACGCCCTCGCTGCGTGGCTGTGGAGCTGGCTGGAAAACCAGCTCGCGGTGCTGATGAAAACCCTGCCGCTGGGCCAGCAAGCCGCCCAACGCCTGACCAGCGAACTGCTGCCGCTGCTGCAACAGGCGCAGCAGGACGCCACCCGAATCAATCCCGAACACCTCGGCAGCGCCGCGTTCGGTCTGTCCCTGGCGTGCATGGCCCATGAGCGCCAGTACAGCCGCCTGTTCCGTTCCTAGGGCCTTTTATCTGGAGAATCACATGAACACACAACCCCTGCGCGTCGGCATTGGCGGCCCGGTCGGTTCCGGCAAGACCGCGTTGACCCTGGCCTTGTGCCTGGCCCTGCGCGAGCGCTACAACCTGGCCGTGGTCACCAACGACATCTACACCCGCGAAGACGCCGACTTTCTGGTACGCAACGAAGCGCTGGCACCGGAGCGGATCATCGGCGTGGAAACCGGTGGTTGCCCGCACACCGCGATTCGGGAGGACGCCTCGATCAACCTCGAAGCGGTGGATCAACTGAACCGGCGTTTTCCGGGGCTGGACCTGATTCTGGTGGAGTCCGGTGGCGACAACCTTTCCGCGACCTTCAGCCCGGAACTGTCCGACCTGACCATTTACGTGATCGACGTGTCGGCCGGCGACAAGCTGCCGCGCAAGGGCGGGCCCGGCATCTGCAAATCCGACCTGCTGGTGATCAACAAGATCGACCTCGCGCCGCTGGTCGGCGCCTCGCTGGAAATGATGAACAGCGACACCCAACGCATGCGCAACGGCAAGCCGTTCGTGTTCAGCAACCAGAAAACCGGTCAGGGCCTGGAAGACATCATCGCCTTCATCGAACGCCAGGGCCTGCTGACCGCAGCCTGATTCACTGATCAACAAGGAAGCTTATCCATGACACTCAAACGCATTCTCGGCGCCGTCGCACTGCTGCTGACCCCCGCCCTGGCCTTCGCCCACCCCGGCCATGGCGACTCTGGCCTGGTGGCCGGCATCAGCCATCCGATCGGCGGCCTCGACCATTTGCTGGCGATGGTGGCCGTCGGTCTGTGGGCGGCGCAGCAGCAAGGCGCGGCGCGCTGGGCGCTGCCGTGTACGTTCGTCGGTACCATGCTGATCGGCGGCCTGCTCGGCTTTGAAGGGCTGGAGCTGCCGGCGCTGGAAAGCGGGATCGCCGCCTCGGTGCTGGCGCTGGGTCTGGCGGTTGCGCTGGCCGTGCGTCCACCGCTGGTGATGGCGGTGGCGGCGACGGCGCTTTTTGCGCTGTTCCACGGCGTGGCCCATGGCCTGGAATTGCCGGACATGTCGAGCCCATGGGCGTATGCCGCCGGTTTCGTGGTCGCGACGGCTGCGCTGCATGCGGCGGGTTATGCGGTGGTTCGTTTTCTGCCCCAGGCGGCTGCGCCGCTGGTTCGACTGGCCGGAGCGGCTTCGGCGGTGACCGGAGTTTGGCTTATGGCCGGTTGATCACTTTCGCCTGATCTGGCCTCTTCGCGAGCAAGCCCGCTCCCACAGTTGTTCTGTGTTGTTCACAATTATTGTGTTCGGCGTGACCGTTGTGGGAGTGGGCTTGGTCCGGGCGGCGATCCGACGATAGCGGCCTGACAGACACCGCGTCTCTAAGGCCGGTCTCTCTGCTACCATGTCGCGCAATCGCCCCTGCCGTGACGACGTCCGCCCATGCCCCACGCTTCCCGCTCCACCTCCCTGCCTGAATTGACCGCCCTGTTCGGCGAAGTGCAACAGCACTTTCTGAACGTGATCGTGCCCCTCTGGCAAGGACCGGGCTGGAACGCCGACATGGCGTTGCCTTACGAGGCGCTGGACGCCGCGCATCAGCCGCTGCCACCGCAGCGCTACCGGGCGATGGCCTGCGCACGGCAGCTGTACCTGTTTTCCAGCCTGATCGGGGTTGTGGATAACGCTGAAGTCCGGGCGGCTGCGCTGTTCCGTTCCCTGCAACGGCACTTCCACGATGCCGAGCACGGCGGCTGGTTCTACAGCATCGATCCGCAGGGCAAACCACTGGATCAGCGCAAGGACCTCTACACCCACGCCTTCATCCTGTTCGCCTGCGCGCATTACTGGGAAAAGTCCCGCGAGCCCTTGGTCGAATCGACCCTGAATGCCGCGCTGGAAGTCATCGGCCGACGTTTCGCCACCGGTGACGGCCTCTACGAAGCCTGCCTCGACCGCGACTGGATCACGCTGGAAACCGGCCCGCTGCAAAACCCGCTGATGCACCTGGCCGAAGCCTTCCTGGCCACGTTGGCCGTGCGCGAAGATCCCCAGACGCAGCAGGCGCTGAGCGAGTTATGCACAGCCATGCACAAGCGCTTCATCGAACCGCAACAGGGCGTGTTGATGGAAAAGCCGCTGGGGGCTGTGGATAACTGGTTTGAGCCGGGGCATCAGTTCGAATGGTATTTCCTGCTCGAATCCTCACCGCTTCTGCGCGGGTCGAAGCTGCACGCGGCACTGGATCGTGCGTTTGCCTTCACCGAACAACAGGGCGTCGAGGCCGACACCGGTGCGGTGCTGGCCATGCTTGATCCGCAAGGACACGGCAAGGATTCGACCCAGCGCATCTGGGCCCAGGCCGAATACCTGCGCGCCCTGACTTTGCGTCCGGGCAGTGAAAGCGCGGTGTTGCGCCAGTTGCAGGCGCTGCAACAGCGCTTCCTGCATGCCGGCGGCTGGCACGAGTGCCGTGACGATCAGGGCGAGGTCAGCCGCAAGGACATGCCGTCGACCACGCCATATCACCTGGCGACCTGTTATCGCGGCATCGCCGACTATCTGAGCTGACGTCGTGGCGAGCCCGCGCACTCGCCCAAGTCAGGCAATCCACTTCCTGTCGCCGGTGAAGCTGATGGTCAGCCAGCGCGCCGCGTCCGGCTTGCCCAGCTTTGCGGAAATCTCCTCGCGCAGCACATCCAGCTGGCCGACGCTCTGCAGCCGGTAATCCGCCGGCAACACCACATGAATCTCGATGAACCGCGCCCGCCCGTGTTTCTGCACGTAAGACACGTAGTCGTCGAAACCATGCTCGACCTTCGCGGCTTCCATCACCTGGCGCACCTGATCGTCCAGCGTGTCCGGCGCAATGCCGAGCACGTCCCGCAGCGCCGGGCCGAGGATCTTGAAGGCCGGTGGCAGCATGGTCAGTGCCAGCACGATGAGAATCAGCGGGTCGACGAACTTCGCCCATTCGCCATAGCCCTGGGACTTGAGCAGCAGCGCCGCGAGGAAACTGACCAACAGGCCCACCGACAGCATCGCGTCCACCAGCCAGCTGATGTTGTCGAACTGGATCAGGCTCGACTTGAGCTTGCGATTACGGTGGCGCACGTAGAAGAAGTAGGCGAACTCGACAACGGTGAACACCGCCGCGTAGATGATCACCAGCCCCAGTTCGATCTCACGACCGCCATTGATAATGCCGAACACGCCGTTGAGAAACGCGTAGATCGCAATCAACAGCAGGAAACTGCCCTCGATCAGCAGCACCATTGGCTCCAGATGCCAGAAGCCGAACTGGAAACGCTGGTTGCTTTGCTTGGCGATCAGCTTCGCGGTGATCAGCATCAGGACTTTGATGAAGGTGGCAATCAGCGAAAAAAAGCCATCGAACAGGATGGACTGGGAACCCGAAACAAAACCGGTGGCGATCCCGGCGATCGACACGGCGAACATCAGAAGGGTCGATTGTTTGAGCAGCGACTGCTCACCTCGGTTACTCACTTTGACTCCTCGAAAAACCTTGATAACCGCAGGGTGCGGTTGGGTTGTTGAGGGATGAGTCTACCTTACTGCCAGATTCTGGCCGATTTGCCCTCTTCGCAAGCAGGCTGGCTGGCTCCCACAGTTGATCGCATTCCAATGTGGGAGCCAGCCTGCTGGCGATGGGCCGTTAAGCGGTCTTAAACCTTGTTGCGCTCGATGGCAAAACCGGCCCAGGTCTGGCTCACCGGCATCAGCTCCAGGCTGTTGATGTTGATGTGCGCCGGCGCATTCAGCACCCAGAAAATCGTCTCGGCGATGTCCTGCGGCTGGATCGGCTCGGCACCGGCGTAGGTCGCGTCGTAACGCGCCTGATCACCGGCGAAACGCACCAGCGAGAACTCGCTCTCGCACAGGCCCGGCTCGATGTTGCTGACGCGCACGCCAGTGCCCTGCAGGTCGCAACGCAGGTTCAGCGAGAACTGCTTCACGAACGCCTTGGTCGCGCCATAAACGTGGCTGCCCGGGTACGGATAGTTACCGGCGATGGAACCGAGGTTGATGATGCCGGCGCCGCGACCGTGGGCGATCAGGCGTGGCAGCAACAGGCGAGTGCTGTACATCAGGCCTTTGACGTTGGTGTCGACCATGGTGTCCCAATCGTCGAGGTCGCACTTCGGTGCCGGGTCCACACCCAGCGCGAGACCTGCGTTGTTGATCAGGCCGCGCAGTTTGGCGAACGACGGCGGCAGGTTGGCAATCGCCTCCTCCATCGCCTTGCGATCACGCACGTCCAGCACCAGGCCATGCACTTCAGTCTGCTTCGACAGTTCGGCGCACAGCGCGTTGAGGCGTTCTTCACGACGACCGGTCAGCACCAGTTTCCAGCCGGCCTCGGCAAAACGACGGGCACAGGCTTCACCAAAACCGGAGGTCGCGCCGGTGATAAACAGGGTGTTGGACATCGTGTTCTCCTTGCTTCGGCCGCCGGGGCAGCCATTGGAATAGAAAATCAGCGGGCAGCATGCCCGGCCCTGCTTTAACCGGCAACCACCGAATCCTGCTCATTAATTGATCAATGGCCGCTACGCCATACCCGCCGTGGCCTGTAGCCATGTGCACGCACGTTATCCACAAGCCCTTCCACAGTTTCCGGGGGCAAGTGGAAAAGCGCAAAGCCACGCCACACAAGGCTTTGCGGGCGATTTGGAAAGTTTTTTGCTTGACCCTGAACAACCAGTTGTGCCGGGCAGGGCATTTTGCACGACCGGCCGGTCATGGCCATGATTGCGCGAGGCCAGCAATTACGGCCCTTAGCCGAGTCTTTCCAGAGTTTAATCACAGACTTATCCACAGGATTGACCACAGCGATCCGCGCCTTTTTGCGTCCCCATAAAAAGGTTGACAAACAGGCCCTACCCTCAGCAAAAACACACTGCTCAAAAAACAACCACAGCGCTACAAGCCACGGATTCAAAGGCTTTCAGCCAGCTACACCCACGTTATTCACAGCCAGCTCCACAGCAAACGGGGACAAGTCAAAAGTGTGGAAAAACAGCCATTTGCAGCGGCTTTATGTCGCGCTTTGGCAGGTTGGGGATTTTGTTTTCCACAATTTCCCGAAAGTCCTGGTTTTCAGTGAACGGGCAGACGAAAAAAAGCCCCGACACTCACGCATCGGGGCTTGTGGACAACTTCAAATGATCAGTGACCGCCGAGGTAAGCGTTACGCACTTCCTCGTTCACCAGCAGTTCCTTGCCGGTGCCCGTCAGGCGGATCTCGCCGTTGACCATCACGTACGCCCGGTCGGACAGTTTCAACGCATGGTTGGCGTTCTGTTCGACGAGGAAAATGGTCATGCCGGTTTTCGCCAGTTCCCGCAGGGTGGCGAAGATCTGTTTCACCACGATCGGCGCCAGGCCCAGGCTCGGCTCATCCAGCAGCAACAGCTTGGGCCGGCTCATCAGCGCCCGGGCGATGGCGAGCATTTGCTGCTCGCCGCCGGACATGGTCATCGCGCGCTGGGTACGGCGCTCTTCGAGCCGCGGGAACAGCTCGAACATGCGCTGCATGTCTTCCTTGGCGTACTTGTCGCCGATCGGAATGGTGCCCATCAGCAGGTTTTCCTCGACGGTCATGTCGGGGAACACCCGCCGCCCTTCCGGCGACTGCGCAATGCCGTTGGAGGCGATGTAGTGCGATGACTTGTGGGTAATGTCCACGCCCTGATAGAGGATCTGCCCGCCGGCCGCCCGTGGCTGGCCGAAAATCGACATCAACAGGGTGGATTTGCCGGCACCATTGGAGCCGATCAGGCTGACGGTTTCCCCTTCGTTGATCTGCAGCGAAACGCCTTTGAGGGCCTGGATCGGGCCATAGAACACGTCCAGATCCTTGAGTTCGAGGATGGGTTGCGTCATACGACTTCCTCTTCGTCGGCGCCCAGGTAGGCAGCGATCACTTTCGGATCGTTACGAATGGCATCCGGCCCGCCCTCGGCGATGACGATGCCGTGGTCCAGCACCACGATGTGATCGGAAATGCTCATTACCATGCCCATGTCGTGTTCGATCAGCACCACGGTCAGATCGTGCTCGTCGCGCAGCAGCCGGATCATCGCGCTCAGCGCTTCGGTTTCCTGAGGGTTGAGGCCGGCGGCCGGTTCGTCGAGGCAGATGATCTGCGGCCGCGTGCACATGGCCCGGGCGATCTCCAGACGGCGTTGCTGGCCGTAGGAAAGTTCACCGGCCAGACGGTTGGCGCAGTCCACCAGATCCACCACTTCCAGCCAGTAGAACGCGCAGTCCAGCGCATCGCTTTCGGCCTTGCGATAGCCCTTGGTATTGAGAATGCCGGCCAGCATGTTGCGGTTGACCCACATGTGCTGGGCCACCAGCAGGTTTTCCAGCACCGACATTTCCTTGAACAGGCGAATGTTCTGAAACGTCCGGGCCAGGCCCGCGCGGTTCACCAGATGGGTGCCGCCGAACATCTTGTAGTACAGGCGACTGGCGAAGCTTTTCGGCGAGACGAAGTCGGTCGGCTTGAACGATTCGCCCAGCAGCTGGATGACGTTGGTCTGCCGGCCGCGCACGTTGAGTTCGATCTTGCCGCCGGAGGCCTTGTAGAAACCGGTCAGGCAGTTGAACACCGTGGTCTTGCCGGCGCCGTTGGGGCCGATCAGGGCGAAGATCGAGTTGCGTTTGACCTTCAGGCTGACGTCGCTCAAGGCCTTGATGCCACCGAAGTGCATCATCAGTTTTTCAACAGAGAGTACGACTTCACTCATGGCGCAGTCCTCTCATAGTGAATGGCACCTTTGCGTGGAGTGACCCCGGTACGGCTGATGCGGATCAGCCCGCGCGGTCGCCAGATCATCATCAACACCATCAGGATCCCGAACAGCAACACACGGTATTCGGCGAAACCGCGCAGCAGTTCCGGGGCAACCGTCAGCACGAACGCTGCGATCACCACGCCGATAGTCGAGCCCATGCCGCCGAGTACGACGATGGCGAGGATCAATGCCGATTCGAAGAAGGTGAACGAGGTCGGGTTGACGAAGCCTTGATAGGTCGCGAAGAACACACCCGCCAGACCTGCCGTGGACGCACCGATAGTGAACGCCGAGAGCTTGACCAGCACGTGGTTGAGGCCCATCGAGCGACAGGCGATCTCGTCTTCACGCAGAGCTTCCCAGGCGCGGCCGACCGGCATCTTCACCAGACGATGCTTGATGTACAGCACGGCCAGTACCACCAGGAACAGCACCGCATAGATGAAGTAATACTTCACGTCCGGGTTGTAGGCGATGCCGAAAAACTCGTGGAACGGTACCCCGCCATCCTTCGCCCGCTTGCCGAATTCCAGACCGAAGAAGGTCGGCAGTGGTGCCGGCATGCCGTTCGGGCCGCCGGTCAGGGACAGCCAGTTGTTGAGCACCAGACGAATGATTTCACCGAAGCCCAGGGTCACGATCGCCAGGTAGTCGCCGTGCAGGCGCAGTACCGGGAAACCGAGGATGCAACCGGCAAGGCCAGCGGTGATCGCCGCCAGCGGCAGCACGGTCCAGAAGCCCAGGCCGAGGTACTGATAACCGAGCGCCAGACCGTAGGCGCCGATGGCGTAGAACGCCACGTAACCCAGGTCAAGCAGGCCGGCCAGACCGACCACGATGTTCAGCCCCAGCCCCAGCAGCACGTAGATCAGTCCGAGGATGACCACGCCCAACAGGTACGAGTTGGACACGAATGGCACGGCCACGGCCAGCACGATCAGCAGCGGGATGATCCAGCGCAGGCGGGATTTGTGATCGGCGGGCAGCACATGCACGCCGGAACCGGTGCTCTCGAATCCTTCGAGAATGCGCAGGCCCTTGGGGGTTTGCAGGAACAGGCTGAGGGCAAAACGGCCGACCATGACGATGGCAATGATCCACGCCACGCGGGTCGGTTCGAGGTTGAAGCTGTAGCCGTCGAGTACCACGCCGACAATCGGCCCGAACACGATCAGGGCAATCAGACCGGCGAGAATCGCCTCAACCAGGCTTTTTTTGACATCAATGGATTTTGTAGTGGTTGAAGACATCGCTTACACCTTCGACACAAGAGGACGGCCCAGCAGGCCCTGAGGCCGGAAGACCAGAACAAGTACGAGCAGCGAGAAGCTGAACACGTCTTTGTAGTCGGAGTTGACCAGGCCCGAGAACAGCGACTCGGAGATCCCGAGGATGATCCCGCCCAACATGGCGCCAGGCAGCGAGCCGATCCCGCCGAGCACCGCAGCGGTGAACGCCTTGATGCCGATGACGAAGCCTGCGTAGAAGTCGAACGTGCCGTAGTTCATGGTGATCAGCACGCCGGCCAGGGCCGCCATCGCTGCACCGATGATGAACACATAGGAAATCACCCGGTCGGTGTTGATCCCCAGGATCGAGGCCATCTTGCGGTCTTGCTGGGTGGCGCGGCACATGCGGCCGAGCTTGGTGTACTTGATCACGTAGGTCAGCAGGCCCATCCCGACAAAAGCCGCGACGAGAATGAAGATCTTGGTGTAGGTCAGCTGGACGAAGCCCGAGCCGACGTCGATGCGCCAGGCGCCGGTGAGCAGCGTCGGAACACCCTGTTGACGGGCGCCCTGGCTGATCTGGGCATAGTTTTGCAGGATCAGGGAGATACCGATGGCGCTGATCAGCGGAGCCAGTCGGGTGGAGTTGCGCAGTGGTTTGTAGGCGATGCGTTCGATGACCCAGCCGTACACCCCCGTGACAACGATGGTGAAGACCAGTGTGCCGAGCATCAGCAGCGGGAAGGATTCGATACCGAAGTAAGCCAGCAGAGCCAGACTGATTGCCGCGAGGTAAGCGGAAATCATGTAAACCTCGCCATGGGCGAAGTTGATCATGCCGATGATGCCGTAGACCATTGTGTAGCCGATGGCGATCAGGCCATAGACCGACCCGAGGGTCAGGCCGTTGACCAGTTGCTGCAGGAAAATACCATCCATAACGCAATCTCACGCAGTGAGAACCTGCACACCCTGGGGCGCGCGGTTCTTCTAGGAAAAATACAGATTTACGTCGGAGCAATGTCAGCCACGACCGGGCTGGCCCCCACAGAAGTTCTGCGGAGGTCAGCCGATCGCGTCAGCCCTTACTTCTGTTTTTCCAGCTGGTGATATTTACCGGTCGCGTCCCACTGGTAGACCACGTAGTCGGAGACTTTCAGGTCGCCCTTGGCGTCCCAGGTCTTCTCACCCATCACGGTTTTCACAGGGTTGGCTTTCAGCCATTTGGCAGCGTCTTCGCCCTTGTTGGACTTGGCGCCGTTGAAGCCGGCGGCCAGGGCCTGAATCGAAGCGTAGGCGTACAGGGTGTAACCTTCAGGCTCGGTGCCGGCCTTGCGGAAGGCATCCACGACAGTCTTGCTTTCCGGCAGCAGGCGCGGGTCGGCGCCGAAGGTCATCAGCACGCCGTCGACGTATTGCGGGCCACCGGCGGTGGTCACCAGTTCGTCGGTCACGATGCCGTCGTCAGACATGAATTTCACGTCTTTCAGGCCTTCGGTACGCAGTTGCTTGACCAGTGGACCGGCTTCCGGGTGCAGGCCGCCGAAGTAGACCACGTCGGCACCGGCCGCGCGGATCTTGGTGACCACGGCGCTGAAGTCTTTCTCGCCACGGGTCAGGCCTTCGTACAGCACCGGCTTCACGCCGCGTTTTTCCAGTTGTGCCTTGGTCGCATCGGCCAGGCCCTGACCGTAGGTGTCCTTGTCGTGCAGCACGGCGACTTTCTTGCCCTTGAGCACGTCGACGATGTAGTCGCCGGCAACGATGCCTTGCTGGTCGTCACGGCCGCACATACGGAACATGGCGCTCAGGCCGCGCTCGGTCACTTGTGGGTTGGTGGAGCCCGGGGTGATCGCGATGATGCCGGCTTCGTCGTAGATCTCGGACGCAGGAATGGTGGAGGACGAGCAGAAGTGGCCGACCACACCGGCGACTTTCTGGTTGGTGAGGTCCTTGGCGACCGTCACCGCCTGTTTCGGCTCGCAGGCGTCATCGCCCTTGACCAGAACGATTTTCTCCCCGTTGACGCCGCCCGCCGCGTTGACCGCGTCGGCCGCCGCTTGTGCCCCTTTCATGTACTGTTCGCCAAATGCCGCGTTGGCGCCCGTCATCGGACCCGCCACACCGATTTTCACATCAGCTTGTGCAAACGCAGAAACACCCAGCGCAGTAGCCACTGCGAGGGCCAGAAAGCCTTTCTTGTAAAACGTCTGGGACATGAGGTGGTGCTCCAAGGTTTTTTTTAGTTGGCACTGCGACTTCACTTGAATGCTCAGAGCAAGGGCCGTGCCATCGGTTTTTTATTCTTCAAAAAGTCGCTGCTTTCTTGTTATTTCGACTGTTTCGTTCCCATTTTCATTGGGCGTGCAACCGTCTAAACCGCGGAAGGTGAAACCAATTATTTTTTCAGGCGCAACCCGCACGCGCCATCATTGCAACCGCGGCGCCAAACGACGTGCAACCAGCCTGTAACAGCCCGCGTCACCGAACTGCACACTGCTGGTGCGGGACTGCTACAACCCGCACCATTACAGGCTAGTCGCTACATCGAAAAGCGCCGCTTCCGGCAACATATTTCAACACTCAAATGACGATGCGCAGGCACTGGCCCGCGTGATACAGCGAGAACCCGGCCTCGTACAGACAACTGCGCAAACCCACACCCGCCAGAGGCTGCATCGGTGCGAAGGGAATCGGCAATGCCTGAGGATTTCCGTTACACAGGTAATCGGCGAAGGCCTTGCCGACCACGGTGCCGGTGGTCACGCCACGGCCGTTGTAACCGGTGACGGCCACCAGTCCGGGCGCCGGTTCGAACAGGCGCATCAGGTGATCGGGAGTGAAAGCGATGCGCCCGGTCCAGGTGCATTCCCACTCCACGGGTTTGAGATTGGGGAAGTAATGTTGCTGCACCCGGTCGGCCCAGGCCTTGAGAAACCAGGTCGGTTTCTGATTGCCGTTGCCGAGACTGCCCAGCAACAGACGCCCATCCTTGTCACGGCGAATACTGCTAAGCACCTGGCGGGTATCCCACGAGCCCTGCCCGCCCGGGAGGATTTCATGGGCGGCGTCTTCGGTGAGCGGCACCGAAGCGACCTGATAGTAGTAACCGGGGAAGAAGTTGCGCTTGAGTTCGGTCCAGTCGCCTTCGGTGTAGGCGTTGGAGGCGATCACCACTTGTTCGGCGAGTACCGAACCCTGCTCGGTCTGCACCGACCATTGCTGACCCTGACGCTCAAGACGAGTGACCGGTGAATGATCGAACATCTGCCCGCCCAGGCTGATGACAGCGTTGGCCAGTCCGGTGACATAAGCCATCGGATTGAGCGTACCGGCGCGCCGGTCGAGCAGCGCGGCGGCAATCTTCTGCGTACCGGTCGCCTGCTCACAGGCCTTGCCGGTCAGCAGTTCGACCGGCGCACCGCGGCGTTTCCACTGTTCTTCGCGACTGCGCAGATCCGCCTCGCCCTTGGCGTTGTGCGCCATGTGCAGGGTGCCTTCGCGGCGTAACTGGCAATCGATGTTGTATTTATCCACAAGGCTGAACACCAGCGCCGGCGCCGCTCCGAGCATGCGGTTGAGCTGACTGCCGACCGCCTCGCCGAACCCGGCCTCGATCTCGTCCGGCGGAATCCACATCCCGGCGTTGACCAGCCCGACGTTGCGCCCGGAGCCGCCATGCCCGGCGCGATGGGCTTCGAGCACGCAAACGCTTTTGCCCTTTTCCAACAGATGCAGCGCCGCCGACAGCCCGGTAAACCCGGCGCCGATCACGCAGACATCAACCTTGACCTCGCCCCTGAGCGCCGTGTTATCCGGTCGTTGCGGCGTGAGTTTTTCCCACAGACATTCTTCGCGTAACGGCATTGCCAGACTCCAACAGAAACCTAACAAACACACAGTTCAACAATGTGGGAGCGAGCCTGCTCCGGGCGGCGCTCCGACGAAAGCGGCGTTTCAGCCAACATTGGTGTTGACTGACACACCGCTATCGCGAGCAGGCTCGCTCCCACAGGGGGAATATCCAACTGTCAGTCGAACGTAATGCCCTGCGCCAGCGGCAACTCCAGCGAGTAGTTCACGGTGTTGGTCTGCCGACGCATGTACGCGCGCCACGCATCCGAACCCGACTCACGACCACCACCGGTTTCTTTTTCACCGCCGAACGCACCGCCGATTTCCGCACCGCTCGGGCCGATGTTGACGTTGGCGATGCCGCAGTCGCTGCCGACCGCCGACATGAATTTCTCGGCCTCGCGCACATCGGTAGTGAAGATGCACGACGACAGGCCTTGCGGCACGGCGTTGTTCAGGCGCAGCGCCTCTTCGAAATCGCTGTAGCCGACCACGTACAGGATCGGTGCGAAGGTTTCGCTGCACACCACGTCGCTCTGCTCCGGCATCTCAACGATGGCCGGCGACACGTAATAGGCATTTGGGAATTGATCTTCCAGTTGGCGTTTGCCGCCGAACACCCGGCCGCCTTCGCTCAGCGCTTGTTCCAGCGCGTCCTGCATGTTTTCGAAGCTGTGCTTGTCGATCAGCGGGCCGATCAGGTTGCCTTCCAGCGGGTGACCGATGCGGACTTTGGAGTACGCGGCTTTCAGGCGAGTGACGATTTCTTCTTTCACCGATTCATGGGCGATCAGGCGACGCAACGTGGTGCAACGCTGGCCGGCAGTGCCGACGGCGCTGAACAGAATGGCGCGCACGGCCATGTCCAGATCGGCGCTCGGGCCGAGGATCATCGCGTTGTTGCCGCCCAGTTCGAGAATGCTGCGAGCGAAGCGTGCGGCGACTTTCGGCGCCACTTCGCGGCCCATGCGGGTGCTGCCGGTGGCGCTGATTAGCGCAACACGCGGGTCATCCACCAGCGCTTCGCCGGCATCGCGGCCGCCGACGATTACCTGGCTAAGGTGCGCCGGGGCATCGCTGAAATTCTTCAGTACGCGTTCGAACAGCGCCTGACAGGCCAGCGCGGTCAGTGGCGTTTTCTCCGACGGTTTCCATACCACCGGGTTACCGCAGACCAGCGCCAGCGTGGTGTTCCACGCCCACACCGCGACCGGGAAGTTGAACGCACTGATCACGCCGACCACGCCCAGCGGGTGCCAGGTTTCACGCATGTGGTGGCCCGGGCGCTCGGAGGCGATGGTCAAGCCGTACAACTGACGGGACAGGCCGACGGCGAAATCGCAGATGTCGATCATCTCCTGCACTTCACCGAGGCCTTCCTGGGTGATCTTGCCCGCTTCCCACGAAACCAGCTCGCCGAGTTCGGTCTTGTATTCCCGCAGCACTTCACCGAACTGACGCACCAGCTCGCCGCGACGCGGGGCCGGCACCTTGCGCCATTGTTCGAACGCATGATCTGCGCGACTGATGTGCTGCTCGACTTCGGCCGGGCCTTCCCAGTTCACGGCGCCGATGCGGCTGCCGTCGATGGGCGAATGCACCGGCACTTTGCCGTTCTGGTACAGGGCCGGGTTCACACCTAGACGATCAAGCAATGCGGCAACCATGGGTCACTCCTCAAGCAAAAAACTGAATGTGTGCGGTCGCGTTTTCACGACCGGGCAGGCCTTTAGTTGTAGCTTCAGGAAGGCCACGCAACAAACGACCTTTACGCGAGATATCATTCCGTTTATTCATGCTGCGCAGAAAGACAAGAAAAGGATCGCCCATGCTGAACAAACGCCACTTGCCGTCGATCACCGCGTTGCAGTGCTTCGAGGCCGTGACCCGGCACCTGAGTTTCACCCGGGCCGCCGAGGAACTGAACCTGACCCAGAGCGCTGTCAGCAAGCAGGTGGCGCAGCTCGAGGAATTGTTGCAGCACTTGTTGTTCCGTCGGGTCCGCCGCCGTTTGCAGATGACTCCGGCCGGCGATTTGTACCTGGTGGAAGTCAGAAAAATCCTGACCCAGGTTGAGATGTCGACCCATTACTTGCGTTCCTACGGCGGCGAGACCGAAGTCCTGCGCGTCTCTACACCCTCGACCTTCGGCGCACGCTGGCTGGTGCCGCGCCTCAAGGGCTGGCGCTTGCGCCATCCGTCGATCCATCTGGACCTGTGCAACGAGCAGGAGGCCGATGATCTGCTGCAAGGGCGCAGCGACCTGGCGTTCTATTTCGGCCAGGGCTCACGTCCCGGCACCGAATGCCTGAAGTTGTTCGGCGAAGAGCTGGTGCCGGTCTGCGCGCCCGGCAGCCTGCCGGAGACTCCGTTGACTGATCCAACGCAACTCACCGATCTGGTCCTGCTGCAGAATGCTTCGCGCCCGCAAGCGTGGCACGACTGGTTCGACAGCCAGGGCTACCAGACCGAACACAGCTACCACGGCCCGCGTTTCGAAACCTTTTATATGTGCATTCGCGCCGCGCAGGTCGGCTGCGGCGTCGCCCTGCTCCCGAGGTTTCTGGTGGAAGAGGAATTGGCCGACGGCAAACTGGTCATTCCCTGGCAGCATGCAATGCCCAGCACCGATGCGTATTACCTGGCCTACCCGGAACACGCGGCGGAAGTGCCCAAGGTGCGGGATTTCGTGAAGTGGATGCTGGAGCAGATCGACAGTCCTGACGCGGTCTGAGGGCCGGTGCCGGGATAAAAATCGCTGGCAATCCCCACCCCGGATATGCGCCACTAGCGCCATTGATTGATACCGCGCCAATGCGCGGCCCGTCTGGAGACCCCGTTATGAGCGAGAGTGTGTTTGCCGATCGCATCGTGCAGAACCTGCTCGACACCGACTTCTACAAACTGACGATGATGCAGGCGGTGCTGCACAACTACCCCAACGTCGAAGTCGAATGGGAGTTCCGTTGCCGTAACAGCGAAGATCTGCGCCCCTATCTGGCGGAGATCCGCTTCCAGGTCGAGCGTCTGGCCGAGTTGAGCCTGAGCGCCGATCAGTTGAGTTTCCTGGAGCGCATCTCGTTCCTCAAGCCGGATTTCCTGCGCTTCCTCGGTCTGTTCCGTTTCAACCTGCGCTACCTGCACACCGGCATCGAGAACGGCGAGTTGTTCATCCGCCTGCGCGGGCCGTGGCTGCACGTGATTCTGTTTGAAGTGCCGCTGCTGGCGATCGTCAGCGAAGTGCGTAACCGCTATCGCTACCGTGAAACGCTGCTGGAACAGGCCCGCGAACAGCTCTACCGCAAGTTCGACTGGCTGACCGCCAACGCCTCGGCCGAAGAATTGTCGCAGTTGCAGGTTGCTGATTTCGGCACACGTCGCAGGTTTTCCTACCGGGTGCAGGAAGAAGTGGTGAACGTGCTCAAGCACGATTTCCCCGGGCGTTTTGTCGGCACCAGCAACGTACATCTGTCCCGCGAACTGGACATGAAACCGCTGGGCACCATGGCCCACGAATGGATCATGGCCCACCAGCAACTCGGCCCGCGACTGATCGACAGCCAGATCGCCGCCCTTGATTGCTGGGTCCGCGAGTACCGCGGCTTGTTGGGGATCGCCCTGACCGACTGCATCACCACTGATGCTTTCCTTGGCGATTTCGATCTGTTCTTCGCCAAGCTGTTCGACGGTTTGCGCCATGATTCCGGAGATCCGGTGCAATGGGGCGAAAAATGCATCGCCCACTATCACAAGCTCGGCATCGACCCGATGAGCAAGACCCTGGTGTTCTCCGACAGCCTGACGCTGCCCAAGTCGCTGGAGATCTTCCGGGCGCTGCGCGGGCGGATCAATGTCAGCTTCGGCATCGGCACCAACCTGACCTGTGACATTCCGGGTGTCGAACCGATGAGCATCGTGCTTAAAATGACCGCCTGCAACGGCCAACCGGTGGCGAAGATCTCCGACGAGCCGGGCAAGACCCACTGCAAAGACCCGAATTTCGTCGCCTATTTGCGACACGTTTTCCAGGTTCCTGCCGTTTCCAGCCTTTCTAGCAAGGAGTGAATTCATGCAAGCCGTACAGCGTGAGATTGCTGAACAGCTCAACGTTCAGCCGCCGTTCGCCGATTACCAGGCCCTCGAAGCGGAAGTCGCCCGACGCATCACCTTCATCCAGGATTGCCTGACCAATTCCGGACTCAAGACCCTGGTGCTGGGCATCAGCGGCGGTGTCGACTCGCTGACCGCTGGCCTGTTGGCCCAGCGCGCCATGCGTGAACTGCGCGAGCGCACCGGTGACGAGGCCTACAAGTTCATCGCTGTGCGCCTGCCGTACGACGTGCAGTTCGATGAACACGACGCTCAGGCCTCGGTGGACTTCATCGCCCCGGACGAGCGCCACACCGTCAACATCGGCCCGGCGGTCAAATCCCTGGCCAGCGAAGTCGCAGCCTTCGAAGGCAAGCACGCGGTGTCGGTGGACTTCGTGCTCGGCAACACCAAGGCGCGGATGCGCATGGTCGCCCAGTACACCATCGCCGGCGCGGCTCACGGCCTGGTGATCGGCACCGACCACGCGGCGGAAGCGGTGATGGGGTTCTTCACCAAGTTCGGTGACGGCGCCTGCGACCTGGCCCCGCTCAGCGGTCTGGTGAAAAACCAGGTCCGCGCCATCGCCCGCAGCTTCGGCGCACCTGAATCGCTGGTGGAAAAAGTGCCGACGGCGGATCTGGAAGACCTGTCACCGGGCAAACCGGACGAGGCCTCCCACGGCGTGACTTACGCCGAGATCGACGCGTTCCTGCACGGCGAGCCGGTGCGTCAGGAAGCGTTCGACATCATCGTCAACACCTACAAAAAGACCCATCACAAGCGGGTCATGCCGTTTGCGCCTTGAATCCGGGGCATAAAAAAAGCGTCCTTCGGGACGCTTTTTTTTGACCTTGTGTTGCTTACTTCAGGGTCACGGTGCCTTTCATCATCGAGATGTGGCCCGGGAACGAGCAGAAGAAGCCGTACTTCTCGTCAGCCTTGAGCTTGGACACGTCGATGGTCAGCGAGTCGGTTTCCTTGGCGCCGATGATCTTGGTGTGAGCGATGACGCGCTCGTCACCGTCCTTCAGGTAGTTCTTGTCGATGCCGGCAGCCAGGCCGTCGGTGGCGATCGGCTGCATGTCGGCTTCTTTGCTAATCACCAGGTTATGGCCCATGACGTTCTTCGGCAGGCTGCCGGAGTGGGTCAGTTCGACGGTGAAGGTCTTGCAGCTCTTGTCGATTTCGATGGCCTTGGTGTTGAAGGACATCTGATCGGTGGAATCAACGGTGGTTTTGCACTCGGCAGCCATCAATTGGCTGCTGGCCAGCGCCAGCAGGGATACCGCAACAACTTTGGAAAACATGGTGAATCTCCAAGGCAGGGTTAACAAAAACACGAATGGTTGGAAGACTGCCTGAAATCTTCGCAAGTTCCTATGACTTGAGTCAAAAATTGTATACAACTTTCAGGCTATGACACTCATCGAAACAATCTAACAGCCAGACGTTTGGCCGGACCGTATCTTCAGGGCTCAACGTTTATCTGGAGCATCGATCATGTCCTTCAACAGTCTGTTGTGCAGTCTGCTCGCCGCCTACGCCTGTGGCGCCAGCGGCACTTATGAAACCCCGAAACGCGAAGTCTAGCCCTTGGATCAAGGCGTGCCAGCCATTACCCTGTGACGGATTGACCCAGGAGGAAGGCATGTCTCTCACATCCGTTTGTGTATTTTGCGGTGCCAACGCCGGCACCACCCCGGCGTACACCGAAGCCGCCATCGCCCTCGGCACGGCTATCGCCGAGCGTAAGCTGACGCTGGTCTACGGCGGTGGCGCCGTCGGCCTGATGGGGATTGTCGCCGACGCCGCGCTGGCGGCCGGTGGCGAAGTAATCGGCATCATCCCGCAGAGCCTGATGGACAAGGAAATCGGTCACAAAAGCCTGACCCGCCTGGAAGTGGTCGACGGCATGCACGCGCGCAAGGCGCGGATGGCCGAACTCAGCGATGCGTTCATCGCCCTGCCCGGTGGCCTCGGCACCCTGGAAGAGCTGTTCGAAGTCTGGACCTGGGGCCAGCTCGGCTACCACGGCAAGCCGCTGGGCCTGCTGGAAGTGAACGGTTTCTACAGCAAACTCACTGCATTTCTCGATCACATCGTCGGCGAAGGCTTCGTTCGCGCACCGCACCGTGACATGCTGCAAGTGAGTGAATCGCCGCAAACCCTGCTCGAAGCCCTCGACCACTGGAAGCCCACCGTCACGCCCAAATGGGTCGACCAGAAACCCGGTTAACCGCCAGGCACCGATACAGGGCAGAATACGCGCCGCTCAACCTCACCTTCGACCCCAGAGGATCGCCCATGGCCAAACCCAATTACTCCTTCGCCAAACGTCAACGTGACCTGGCCAAGGAACAGAAGAAAGAGGAAAAGCTTCAGCGCAAGAAACAGATGGCTGAAGAAGCGGCACTGAACCCTGACGGTGAAGTGGCGACCGATGATGATGTTGAGGCACCGAAAGACCAGGCGCCAGACGCCTGAGCAAACTGCTGAAACCTAGAACAAAATCCCTGTGGGAGCGGGCTTGCTCGCGAAAGCGTCGTGACATTCACTATGGATGTGACTGACAAATTGCTTTCGCGAGCAAGCCCGCTCCCACATTTGATCTTCACTCCTCCAGGGGCAACACGGTGACGCGGACTTCCGGGTCGTGATTGCCACCACCCAGAATCACCCCGCGCAACGGCGAGACATCGGAGAAATCCCGGCCCCAGGCCAGGGTGATGTGCTCCAGCGCCGGCTGCACATTGTTTGTCGGATCGAAATCCACCCAGCCCAGCACCGGGCAAAACACCGAGACCCAGGCATGGGACGCATCGGCGCCGATCAGCCGGGGCTGCCCTGGTGGCGGTTGGGTCAGCAGGTAGCCGCTGACGTAACGCGCCGCCAACCCGCGTGATCGCACGCAGGCGAGCATCAAGTGCGCGAAGTCCTGACAGACCCCGCGCCGGCGCTCCAGCACCTCCACCAGCGGCGTCGCGACTTGCGTCGCTTCGGCATCGAAGGTGAATTCGCTGAAGATCTTCTGCATCAAGGCCTGCACACCCACCATCAAGGGGCTGCCGGCCGGAAAACAGCTCTCCGAGAATTCGACGAAACTGCGCTTCAGATGCACGTAGGGCGACTGGAATCGATAGCGACAGGCTTCCAGCAACGAGGCGGACAACGGTTGGCTGCTGTAGGTCAGCGCATTGCGCGTCAGCTCCCAGGCCGGCGACTGATGGAAATCCACCACGGGCCGCGCCAGTACCTCGACCGTCAGCCGTGCGTTGACCTGCAACTCATCGTGAGGCCGTTCGAAGGCCAGGCGAGTCAGCGGATTGCCGAACACATCCTGCTCGTCACGGCGGGTGGTCGGCTCCGGACTGATCAACAATTGCTGTTCGGTGCAGCGCTGCCAATCGCATTCGCGCGGCCACAGATGCGCCAGTTGCTGGGCCAGGGACACCGGGCTGTCGTAGCGATAGCAGGTGTCGTGAAAGATCTGGTAATGGGCGCTCATCAGACGGACACCGTGCGCTGACTGACATCATCGACATGGGCGAAATGGCGCAGGGCCAGACGATCCGACACCTGACTGCTGGCGTCAGCGATTTCCTGCAACAGATCCGCCAGACCGTCGAGGGCCGCGCGCACACTGGATTCGCCGAACAGTGGATTTTCCAGACAGCTCAGGTCGAAACGCGCCAGACGCTCGACCAGCGGCGGCAATCCAGCCTCCCTCGGTACACCGAAGTCATCATTCAGTCGCTTCAGGGTGCGGGTCACCAGTTTCAACTGGAACAGCACCGCATGGGGGTTCTGCTCATCCAGCAGCAACAGGTCGAGTACCGGAATCAACTGCGCCACCGCCAGATAACGCGAGCGATAGGTGATGCTGCTATTGCCCAGCTCCAGCAACCACTCCAGCCCTGCCTGATCGAACGCGCCGGCGCCGCGCAGGAAACCGGCGAGACTGCTGCTGAGAAATTGCAGGCGCTCGATCCGCCGGCCGATCATCAGGAAACGCCAGCCTTCGTCGCGAGTCATGTCATCAAGGGCAAACCCGGACAGCGCCGCCAGCGACATCACCAGCCGGTTGAGAAAATCCAGCAGCTCGCCGAAATCCGGTTCATCGGTGTCCAGCTCCGAAGCCTCGCGTTGCAGTTCCACCAATGCCTGCCAGTTTTCCCGTGAGAGCTTGCCGCGCACCTGCGATGCCGCCCACTGCAAACGTTGCAGGTTGGAACGCAAGCTGAACGACCAGTCCTCACCGAGCAGTGCCGCGAGCAAACGCTCCGGCAGTTCACCTTCATCCGGCAGCAGCATCAGCCGCTCGCCCAGATCCACCGCCGCCTGCAAGGCTTGTGGGTCATCGCCGTCGACGTAACGCGCGAGCATGATCCGCAGCAGCCGCGCGCTGTCGTCGCAACGCTCGCAGTAACGGCCGAACCAGAACAGGTTCTCCACCACCCGCGATGGCAGATACGGATCACGTCGCACCAGATCAGGCACGCCGATATTGCGCTGGGCTTTCCACTGCTCACCGCTCGGCGGCCGATCCCCCAACACCCAGGTGTCCTTGCTCGCGCCACCGCGCTGCATCGACACCACTTCGGCATCGGCCTCGGCCGCCACCCGGGTCAGACCACCGGGCAGCACCCGATAACCGTCGTGACTCGCCACCGCGTACATGCGCATGCCGATGGCTCGCGGTTGCAATTGGCCGTCATCAGGCTGCCAGATCGGCGCATGGGATAACTGAGCAAGTTCTTGCGCGACATACGCATAAGGGCGGGCCTGCATGCGTGCGGCGAGACTCTCACGCTGTTTTTCGCTCAGATCCCGGCCAAACACCGGCGCAAAACTTTGCGACGGGAACGCAGGTTTGATCAGCAGCTCCGGCAGTTTTTCCAGGGCCTGAGCCAACACTGGCGCTTCGCCGCACCACCACGTGGCAATGGACGGCAAGATCAGGTCCTCACCGAACAGGTACTGATTGATCTTCGGCAGAAAACCCAGCAGACCCGGCGATTCCAGCACGCCGCTGCCCAGCGCATTGGCTACCAGCACCCGGCCCTGACGCACCGCCTCCAGTAATCCCGGAACGCCGAGCGCCGAATCCGTGCGCAACTCCAGCGGATCGCAGAAGTCATCGTCAAGCCGGCGCATGATCGCGTGTACCCGGCGCAGGCCGCTGAGGGTTTTCAGGTAGACCGTGGCATCACGCACCGTCAGGTCGCCCCCCTCCACCAGTGGATAACCGAGCTGACGCGCCAGATAAAGATGTTCGAAATAGCTTTCGTTGAAACGCCCCGGGGTCAGCAACACCACCAGCGGTGCGTCATCGTCGCAGGGAGCCTGACGGGCCAGGGTTTCCTGCAAGGTGCGGAAGAAGCCGGCCAGGTGCTGCACTTTCAGATCCCGGTACAACTCGGGGAAGGCGCGGGACACGATGGTGCGGTTTTCCAGCGCATAACCGGCACCCGATGGCGCCTGGGTACGATCCGCCGTCACCCACCAGCGCCCGTCCGGCGTGCGCGCAAGATCCACGGCATACAGATGCAGAAAGGCCCCGTCCGGCGGCGTAATGCCCTGACAGGACCAGAGAAAGTTGTTGTGGCCGAACACCAGCTCAGCCGGCAGCAGCCCTTCGCTTATCAGCCGTTGCGGGCCATATAGATCCGCCAACACTGCGTTGAGCAGGCGCGCGCGCTGGGCGATTCCGGCGGACAGCTGTTGCCACTCGTCAGCGGCGATCACGTGGGGCAGCAGGTCCAATTCCCACGGGCGATCCGCGCCCTTGGGGTCGGCATAGACGTTGTAGGTGACGCCGTTTTCCTGAATCTGCCGGGTCAGCAACGCCTGACGCTGCACCAGTTGCGCCGGGGTGCTGCGCTGCAATTGGTCGACCAGTCGCCGCCAGTGCAGGCGCACTGCCCCGCTGTCGTCGAGCAGTTCGTGATAGGTGCCCGCCGTCAGCGGGTAGCGGTCAAGCAGGTCAGGCATGGAAAGCTCGGCAGCCGGCAAGGAACGGTCAGACTAACGCAGGCACATGACGCCCGGATATACGAAAAATCCGGGCGTCGCGTACGACTTAGAAACGTCGTAAATCGAGAGTCATCGGTAGCTCGTCGGAGATAGTCAGGTTCGGTATCGGAAGTTTTCCCGGCGTGTGTCCGATGCGGAAGAAACGCGCCATGCGCCGGCTCTCCGCTTCGTTGGCGTTGACCGGCAACGTCTCGTAATTGCGCCCGCCCGGATGGGCGACGTGGTACTGGCAACCGCCCAGCGAGCGCTGCATCCAGGTGTCGAGCAAGTCGAACACCAGCGGCGCGTGTACCGGGATGGTCGGTTGCAGGCAGTTGGCCGGTTGCCAGGCACGGAAACGCACACCGGCGACAAACTCGCCCACCCGCCCGGTCGGTTGCAGCGGCACCGGGATGCCGTTGCAGGTCAGCAGATAACGCTGCGGCGGCAACCCCGTGAGCCTGACCTGCAAACGCTCCAGCGATGAGTCGACGTAACGCACCGTACCGCCCGCCGCGCCCTCCTCGCCCAGCACATGCCAGGGTTCAAGGGCCTGACGTAATTCCAGCTCGATGCCGTTGACCGTGTAATCACCAACCTTGGGAAAGCGAAACTCCAGATGCGCGGCAAACCATTCTGCACGCAGCGGATAACCAGCATTGTTGAGTTCGACGATGACGTCGGCAAAGTCCTGCTCGATAAAATGCGGCAGCAGGAAGCGGTCGTGCAGTTCCGTGCCCCAGCGCACCAGTTTCGGCGGCGCATAAGGCTCGCGCCAGAACCGCGCCACCAGCGCCCGCAACAACAGCTGCTGAGCCAGGCTCATGCGCGCATGGGGCGGCATCTCGAACGCGCGTAACTCCAGCAGACCGAGGCGCCCGGTGGCGCCATCCGGTGAATACAGCTTGTCGATGCAGAACTCGGCGCGGTGGGTGTTGCCGGTGACGTCGATCAGCAGATTGCGCAACAAGCGATCGACCAGCCACGGCGGGCATTCCTCTCCCAGTGCCGGCATCTGCGCGAAAGCGATTTCCAGCTCATACAACGCATCGTTGCGCGCTTCATCGACTCGCGGTGCCTGAGAGGTCGGGCCGATGAACAGGCCGGAAAATAGGTAGGACAGCGACGGATGGTTGTGCCAGTAGCTGATCAGGCTGCGCAGCAGATCCGGACGACGCAGAAACGGTGAATCGCCCGGTGTCGCGCCGCCGAGCACGAAATGGTTGCCGCCGCCGGTGCCGGTGTGTCGACCATCGACCATGAATTTCTCGGTGGACAGTCGGGTCTGGCGCGCTTCTTCGTACAGAAACTCGGTGCGCTCGACCAACTCGTCCCAGGTCGCGGAAGGCTGGACGTTGACCTCGATCACGCCGGGATCCGGGGTGATGCGGAAGTTGCTCAGGCGCGGATCGCTCGGCGGCTCGTAACCTTCCAGCAGCACCGGACAGTGCAGTTCCTCGGCGGTGGCTTCGATGGCGGCCACCAGTTCCAGATAATCCTCGACCCGCTCCAGTGGCGGCATGAACAGATACAACCGGCCTTGCCGCGCCTCGGCGCAGAACGCGGTGCGGGTCAGCCAGTCGGCGGACTCGTCGATCTTAGGCACACGTTCGTCCGCCGGAGCGGGCTCGCCGTGTTCGTTGAGCTGCAATGTATCGGGCAGTTCGGGGAAATCCTGATTCGGATCGTTCGGATGAATGAACGGGTACTCCGCCGCCTTCACCCAAGGCTGCGAACCTAATGGCAGGCGATAGCCGAGCGGTGAATCCCCCGGCACCAACCGGCAATGTTCATCGCGCAGATACCAGCGCCCGCTCTGCCATTGATCGCCTTTGGCGGTGCGCGCCAGCGGCAGCACCTGGCCGATGACCTTGTCCAGCCCCTGACTGAAAACTTTGCGCAGTCGCGCACGCTCCAGTGGCTCATCCAGACGCGAGTCTTCGGCGTTGACGTTGCTCGGCAAGGCGCCCTCGCGCCAGAGGTAATAGAAATGGTCTTCGTAGGCCGGAAACACAAAACGTGTCGGCAGCTTCAGGCGTTCGGCGACACTCGCCAGAAAACGCCCGGCCAGTGCGCCATCGGCGCCGTAATCATGCTGTTCATCGGCGATCAGCGCGTTGTTGTGCCAGATCGGCACACCGTCGCGGCGCCAGTAGCAATTCAGCGACCAGCGCGGCAGTTGCTCGCCCGGATACCACTTGCCCTGACCGAAATGCACCAGCCCCTTGGGCGCGTAATGTTTGCGCATGCGCTCGAACAGTTCGGCGGAGAGCCGACGCTTGTCCGGGCCCAGCGCGGCGGTGTTCCACTCGGCGCCGTCGGGGTCGTCGATGGACACGAAGGTCGGTTCCCCGCCCATGGTCAGGCGCACATCGCCATCCAGCAGGTCGGTATCGATCTGCCGGCCCAGCGCCTGGATCGCCAGCCATTGCTCATCGGTGTAGGGCTTGGTGACGCGTGGTGCTTCCCAGATCCGCTCCACCGACATTTCGTGGCTGAACTCGCACTCGCAAGGTTCCACCAGACCACTGATCGGCGCCGCCGACGATGGATCGGGACTGCAGGCCAGCGGGATATGCCCTTCACCGGCGAACAACCCCGACGTCGCATCAAGGCCGATCCAGCCGGCGCCGGGCAGATACACCTCGCACCACGCATGCAGGTCGGTGAAGTCCACTTCGGTGCCGGACGGGCCGTCGAGGCTTTTCACGTCGGCGGTCAGTTGAATCAGATAACCGGAGACGAAACGCGCCGCCAGCCCGAGGTTGCGCAGCAGTTGCACCAGCAGCCATGCCGAATCGCGGCAGGAGCCGGAGGCGTGTTCAAGGGTGTGCTCCGGGGTCTGCACCCCCGGCTCCATACGGATCAGGTAATTGATGTCTTCGCTCAGACGCTGGTTGAGCGCCACCAGGAAATCCACGGCGGGTAACGGCGTGCGGTCGATGGCGTCCAGATAGGCCTTGAATTTCGGCGTCAGCGGCAGGGTTTCGAGGTACGGCGCCAGCTCCTTGCGTTCATCGGCGGCGTAAGCGAAAGGGATTTTCTCGGCGTAGGGCTCAAGGAAAAAATCGAACGGATTGAACACTGCCATCTCGGCCAGCAGATCGACCTCGATCCGCAGTTCAGCGGTTTTTTCGGGGAACACCAGTCGTGCTAGGTAATTGCCCTGAGGATCCTGCTGCCAGTTGATGAAGTGCTGCTCGGGCGAGACTTTCAGTGAATAAGACAGAATCCGCGTGCGGCTGTGGGCAGCCGGGCGCAGCCGCACGATCTGCGGGCCGAGTTCGACAGCGCGGTCGTAGCGGTAATGCGTGACGTGATGCAATGCGACATGAATCGACACGGCGTGCCTCCTGCGAGCCCAAGCGTATTCGAAAGCGCGCAAGACTTATGCCATGCAGAGGCTTGGGCGCTTTCCCGGAATGCTTAGGGCAGTACAGCACCAAAATCGGGCGACGCGGTGAAATGGTTTGGCACAGTTGCACGCAAATGTTGCGAGGCACAACGCAAAACGCCAACCCGAAGGTTGGCGTTCTGTTTTGGCTAAAGTGCGTTTCAGCGCGGTACGACCGGCTTGCGTGCCGGTTTCGGTCCTTTGCCTTTCGCGGCTTCCTTGCGCTCCTTGGCGGCCTGCTGGTTGCGGGCGAATGCCGCGGCCTTGGCCTGTTCACGCTTGTCCCAAGGATTGCCGCCGTCGCTGGCGCGCGGTGGCAGACCGGTGTGCTGGGTGAGGATCTTGGTGGTCTTCTCTTTCGCGACCTTGTGGCTGCCGGCCGGTGTCGAGTTCTTGCGACGGGCACTCTGGTAGCTGTCGGTGGCCGGCTGATGCAGCGGGATCAACTGGTTCTTGCCCGGCCCGATCAGGTCGGCGCGGCCCATGCGGGTCAGCGCTTCACGCAGCATCGGCCAGCCTTTCGGGTCGTGATAACGCAGGAACGCCTTGTGCAGACGACGCTGCTCTTCGCTCTTGACGATGGTTACGCCGTCGCTCTTGTAAGTGACCTTGCGCAGTGGGTTCTTGCCCGAGTGGTACATCGCGGTGGCGGTGGCCATCGGCGACGGATAGAACGCCTGCACCTGGTCGGCACGGAAACCGTTGCCCTTGAGCCACAGGGCCAGGTTCATCATGTCTTCGTCGGTGGTCCCCGGGTGCGCGGCGATGAAGTACGGAATCAGGTACTGCTCCTTCCCCGCTTCCTTGGTGTACTTCTCGAACATGCGCTTGAAGCGATCATAGGTGCCGATCCCCGGTTTCATCATCTGGTTGAGCGGACCTTCCTCGGTGTGTTCCGGGGCGATCTTCAGGTAACCGCCGACGTGGTGGGTCACCAGCTCCTTGACGTACTCCGGCGATTCGACCGCAAGGTCGTAACGCAGGCCGGAGGCAATCAGGATCTTCTTCACACCCGGCAAGGCACGGGCGCTGCGATACAGCTGAATCAGCGACGAGTGGTCGGTGTTCAGGTTCGGGCAGATGCCCGGGAACACGCAGGACGGCTTGCGGCACGCGGATTCGATTTCCGGGCTCTTGCAGGCGATGCGGTACATGTTCGCGGTCGGGCCGCCGAGGTCGGAGATGACGCCGGTGAAACCCGGCACCTTGTCGCGGATCTCTTCGATTTCGCGAATGATCGACTCTTCGGAACGGTTCTGGATGATCCGGCCTTCGTGCTCGGTGATCGAGCAGAAGGTGCAGCCGCCGAAGCAGCCACGCATGATGTTCACCGAGAAACGGATCATGTCGTAGGCCGGGATCTTTTCCTTGCCATACGCAGGATGCGGAACACGTGCGTAAGGCATGCCGAACACGTAGTCCATTTCTTCAGTGGTCATCGGAATCGGAGGAGGGTTGAACCAGACGTCGATCTCGCCATGCTTCTGCACCAGCGCACGGGCGTTGCCCGGGTTGGTTTCCAGGTGCAGCACGCGGTTGGCGTGGGCGTACAGGACCGGGTCGTTACGCACCTTTTCCATCGACGGCAGGCGGATCACGGTCTTGTCGCGGGTCATTTTCGGGCTGGCCAGGATCTGCACGACCTTGGCTTCTTCCGGGTCGTCAACCGGGCCCTTCTCCTGCTCGATTGCACAAGCCTGAGTGTCCTGAGTGTTGACGTACGGGTTGATGATCTTGTCGATCTTGCCCGGACGGTCGATACGCGTGGAGTCGACTTCGTACCAGCCCGCAGGCGTGTCACGACGGATGAACGCGGTGCCGCGCACATCGGTGATGTCTTCGATCTTGTGACCGTAGGACAGACGCTGGGCGACTTCGACGATCGCCCGCTCGGCGTTGCCGTACAGCAGGATGTCGGCGCTGGCGTCGATCAGGATCGAGTTGCGCACACGATCCTGCCAGTAGTCGTAGTGGGCGATGCGGCGCAGGGAGGCTTCGATGCCGCCGAGCACGATCGGTACGTGCTTGTAGGCTTCCTTGCAGCGCTGGCTGTAGACCAGGCTCGCGCGGTCCGGACGCTTGCCGGCCATGCCGCCCGGGGTATAGGCGTCGTCAGAGCGGATTTTCTTGTCCGCGGTGTAGCGGTTGATCATCGAGTCCATGTTGCCGGCCGCGACGCCGAAGAACAGGTTCGGCTCGCCGAGCTTCATGAAGTCGTCTTTGGACTGCCAGTTAGGCTGCGCGATGATCCCGACGCGGAAGCCTTGCGACTCCAGCAGCCGGCCGATGATCGCCATGCCGAACGACGGGTGATCGACGTAGGCATCACCCGTAACAATGATGATGTCGCAGGAATCCCAGCCAAGCTGATCCATCTCCTCCCTGCTCATCGGCAGGAATGGCGCAGGCCCGAAACATTCGGCCCAGTACTTTGGATAGTCAAATAACGGCTTGGCTGCTTGCATGTCGATGACCGGTGTTGAGGTGCAAAATCGCGGGCGCGGAATATAGCACAAAAAATGACCAATTCCGACGGCTGCGGTCGGAAATATCAGAGGCTTTCAGATGACGACAGACTTACTCGTCGTCGTCGAAGTTATAACTGCCCGGCGCGAGGTTTTCGAAGCGCGTGTACTTGCCGATGAAGGCCAGGCGGATGAAGCCGATCGGGCCGTTCCGCTGCTTGCCGATGATGATTTCGGCGATGCCCTTGTGCTCGGTTTCCGGGTGATACACCTCGTCCCGGTACACGAACATGATCACGTCGGCGTCCTGCTCGATCGCTCCGGATTCCCGCAAGTCGGAGTTCACCGGACGCTTGTTGGGACGTTGTTCCAGGGAACGGTTGAGCTGCGAAAGGGCAACCACGGGGCAGTTGAATTCCTTGGCCAGGGCTTTCAGGGATCGGGAGATCTCGGAAATCTCGTTGGTCCGGTTGTCACCGCTGGAACCGGGGATCTGCATCAGTTGCAGGTAGTCAATCATGATCAGGCCGATGTCGCCGTGCTCGCGCACCAGGCGGCGGGTCCGGGCACGCATCTCCGACGGGCTGATGCCGGCGGTGTCGTCGATGAACAGCTTGCGATCGTTGAGCAGGTTGACCGCCGAGGTCAGGCGCGGCCAGTCGTCGTCTTCCAGCTGGCCGGAACGCACCTTGGTCTGGTCGATACGACCGAGGGACGACAGCATACGCATGATCAGCGATTCGCCTGGCATCTCAAGGGAGTACACCAGCACCACCTTGTCGCTGCGCAATACGGCGTTTTCCACCAGGTTCATCGCGAAGGTGGTCTTACCCATCGACGGACGGCCGGCGACGATGATCAAGTCGGCCGGTTGCAGACCGCTGGTCTTCTCGTCGAGGTCGGTGTAGCCGGTGGACAGGCCGGTGATCGAGTCGGCGGTATTGAACAGAGTGTCGATGCGGTCGATTGCCTTGGTCAACAGGTCATTCACACCCACCGGGCCGCCGGTTTTTGGCCGGGCCTCGGCAATTGCGAAGATCTGCCGCTCGGCTTCGTCGAGGATTTCCTCGGCGGTGCGACCTTCGGGGTTGAAGGCGCTGTCGGCAATTTCGGTGCTGATACCGATCAACTGACGCAACGTCGCACGCTGGCGGACGATCTGCGCATAGGCCTTGATGTTGGCGACGGACGGCGTATTTTTTGCCAGTTCACCGAGGTAACCGAGGCCGCCGACCTGCGAGGTCTGACCTTCCTTGTCCAGTTGCTCGGCAAGGGTCACGACGTCGATCGGCAAGTTCTGATCAGCCAGTTTGGCGATCGCACGGAAAATCAGACGGTGGTCATGTCGGTAGAAATCGCCGTCGGAGACTTGATCGAGCACGCGCTCCCAGGCGTTGTTGTCCAGCATCAGACCACCGAGCACGGCCTGTTCGGCCTCGATGGAATGCGGCGGCACCTTCAGCGCGGCGGTTTGCAGATCGTATTGCTCGGGAGCGGAGATTTCGTTCATGGCCACTTTTTAATCAGGAAAAGCAGGGAGTGCAGAAAAACAAAGGGCACGACCTGTAAACAGGATCGTGCCCGATGTTAACCGTCTGACGGACAAGCCGCCAGTCGATCAGGGTGTTGCTTAAGCTGCTACCACGACAACGCGTACGGTGGCTTCAACTTCGGCGTGCAGGTGCACAGCCACGTCGAATTCACCCACGTTGCGGATGGTGCCGTTCGGCAGACGAACTTCGCTTTTCGCAACTTCAACGCCGGAGGCGGTCAGTGCGTCAGCGATGTCGTGAGTACCGATCGAACCGAACAGCTTGCCTTCGTCGCCAGCGGTGGCAGTGATGGTCACTTCCAGCTCGGCCAGTTGGGCAGCACGGCTTTCAGCCGATGCTTTACGGTCTGCGGCGGCTTTTTCCAGCTCAGCACGACGCTCTTCGAACGCAGCCAGGTTGGCAGCGGTCGCAGCGGTGGCTTTGCCGAAAGGCAGCAGGTAGTTACGGCCGTAACCGGCCTTAACGTTTACTTTGTCGCCCAGGTTGCCCAGGTTGGCGATTTTTTCCAGAAGGATCAGTTGCATGTGGAAATCCTCTTAACTTTTAACCTTCACCGTTCGCGTTATCGGTGTCTTTCGACACCCGACCGCGAAAATCAATCAGGCTGTCGACAATGGCCAGAACCACGAGCAACGGATAGATCAGCTGCATGAACAGCAACAGCGTCACGTACAACCCCACCAGCCAGAAACCGGCCAGTCGCCTTTGCGCCACCAGCCCGTGCATCAGGGCCAGCCCGGCGAACACCAGCGGTACACTGCACAACGGCGTCAACATGGCCATCTGTGCACCGAGATTCGGGCCCAGAAGCATCAACGCCAGCAGTAACATCGCCGGCCCCAGCGGGATCCGGATGGCGCGAAACTCGCGACCAAAACCACCCGGGTTGTACAACAACGCCTGCCAGTAACGCCCGACAATCAGGCTCAGCACGCTGACGATCTGCAACAAGGCCGCAATCAGGCCGGTCAGGACCGGTGCGATCAGCGACGCGAAACGCGCCTGCTCGTCTACCGACAAATGTTGGTAGGCATCACCGAGAAGCGCGGGCATGACCTTTATCAAGGCCTGCGCCAGCATCTCGATCTGGGGCGCAAACGCCGCCCCGAGCACCACTGAAAACACCAGTCCCATGGCTACGCTGACCAGCAGCGTACGGACCCAGGACTCGCTTGCGCGCAACACCAGCGCAAGCCCCGAAGACCCCAGCAGCACGAGAAGTGCCCGTGGGTCATCGGCATACAACCACCAGATCAATGCCGGCAGCAGTCCCAGCGACACGACGCCCAGGGCGTCGGTCAATCCGCGCCGCAGAAGCACCAGGCTTCCGGCGGCAGCACCCAACCAATACAACAACGGCAATGTTGCACACCCGGCCACTACGAGAGTGGCCTGCATACGGCCGCGCATGATGAACTCAGCTAAGGCACGCATGCATTCAATCCTTTGCTACTTGTCGACTGCCCGGTCTCAGCGGCCGTGGCTGTCGGTGTAGGCCAGCAGGGCCAGGAAGCGGGCGCGCTTGATAGCGGTGGCCAGCTGACGCTGATAACGAGCTTTGGTACCGGTGATGCGGCTTGGAACGATTTTGCCGGTCTCGGATACGTAGGCTTTCAGAGTGTTGAGATCTTTGTAATCGATCTCCTTCACGTCTTCAGCGGTGAAGCGGCAGAATTTACGACGACGGAAGAAACGTGCCATTTGATAGGCTCCTTAAAAGGTCCGTGGATTACTCGTCAGCGTTATCGCTGTTGTCGCTGTCGCTATCGCTGTCATCGCCATCGGCGCTGCCATCGTGCTCAGGACGTTCGCGACGCTCACGGCGCTCACTGCGGTTTTCTTCAGCCTTGAGCATCTCGGACTGGCCGGTAACGGCTTCGTCGCGACGGATGACCAGGTTACGGATCACAGCATCGTTGTAGCGGAAGTTGTCTTCCAGCTCGGCCAGGGCCTTGCCGGTGCACTCAACGTTCAGCATCACGTAGTGAGCCTTGTGAACATTGTTGATTGCGTAGGCCAGTTGACGACGGCCCCAGTCTTCCAGACGGTGGATTTTGCCGCCGTCTTCTTCGATCAGCTTGGTGTAACGCTCAACCATGCCGCCGACTTGCTCGCTCTGGTCAGGGTGGACCAGAAAGATGATTTCGTAATGACGCATGAATGCTCCTTACGGGTTGTAGCCTGCCGCTCAAAAACGGTCAGACAAGGAGTGAATGACACTTATGGACTTGCTGGCGCGGGGCACATGCATGCCTGCCGCCACAGCAAGGGGCGCAATTGTAGAGAAGGGACTGAAGAGGTGCAAGGCAATTGGTGATTATTTGAACAGTTCGTTCACATCACCGATCAGCACTATTGCGCAGAACCAATGTGGGAGCGGGCTTGCTCGCGAATGCGGCATCACATCCAGCATTTTTGCTGAGTGACACACCGCGTTCGCGAGCAAGCCCGCTCCCACATTTGAATCGCCGTGAGGCTTAAGCCTTCTTGGCAGCCGCCTTGGCCTTGGCGCCACGCTGGCGCTGGGCCTCGAACAGGCACACGCCAGTTGCCACCGACACGTTGAGACTACTGACGCTACCGGCCATCGGCAGGTGCACCAGGTAGTCGCAATGCTCGCGGGTCAGGCGACGCATGCCTTTGCCTTCGGCGCCCATGATCAGGATGGTCGGGCCGGTCAGGTCCTGGTCATAGATGCTGACCTCGGCCTCACCCGCAGTGCCGACAATCCACAACCCGCGCTGCTGAAGCTTTTCCAGGGTGCGCGCAAGGTTGGTGACGGCCACCAGCGGAATCACTTCCGCCGCGCCGCAAGCCACTTTACGCACCACAGGGGTCAGGGTGGCTGACTTGTCTTTTGGCACGATGACCGCCAGCGCACCGGCAGCATCCGCCGAACGCAGGCAGGCGCCGAGGTTGTGCGGGTCGGTCACGCCATCGAGCACCAGCAACAGCGGCGCGCCTTCGGTGCGATCAAGCAGTTCGTCGAGCATCGCTTCGCCCCAGACCTGGCTCGGGCTGACGTCCGCCACCACGCCCTGATGCACGCCTTCGACCCAGGCGTCCATTTCGCGGCGCTCGGCCTGACCGATCTGAACCCGGTTTTCGTTGGCCAGCTCGATCAACGTCTGCACGCGCGGATCGTTGCGGCTTTCGGCCAGCCAGATCTGCTTGACGCGTTTAGGGTGGTGACGCAGCAACGCTTCTACCGCGTGAACGCCGTAGATTTTTTCCAACTGACTCATGACTTCGCCTTCGGTTTACGCGCCCCGCCACTTTTGGCTGGAGCGGAACCCGCTTTTGGCGGGCCTTTACGGTGTTTGCTCGGTTTGGCTGGCTTGCCGCCGGAGGCCTTTTCAGGCGCCGACCGTCCGGTCTTTCCCCCGGACGCCGCTTTACCACCGTTTTTGGCGTCGGCCAGCAAAGCCTTCTTCATTTCACGGCTTTTGCGCAGTTCGGCGTTTTTCGCCACGGCATCGCTCGGACGATAAGCCTCGACGGCTTTTTCCTTGGCCGGGCGACGACTGGCGGACTTTGCCGGAGCCTTCTCTTCCACAACCTTCGCTGCAGGAGCGGTCGTCTCGGTGCCACGCTTCTTGCGGCCAATCGGCGCGCTGATGGTTTTTTCAGCCATCTCGAAGTCGATCTTGCGCTCGTCGAGATCGACGCGCATGACACGCACTTCAACGGTATCGCCAAGGCGGAAGCTGCGACCGGTGCGCTCGCCCGCCAAGCGGTGGTGCACAGGGTCGAAGTGGTAGTAGTCGCCCGGCAGTGCGGTGACGTGCACCAGACCTTCGACGTAAATATCGGTCAGCTCGACGAACAGGCCGAAACCGGTCACGGCGGTGATCACGCCCGGGAACGATTCGCCCACGCGGTCTTTCATGAACTCGCACTTGAGCCAGTTCACTACGTCGCGGGTCGCTTCGTCGGCACGGCGCTCGCTCATCGAGCACTGCTCGCCGAGCTGCTCCAGCGCTGCTTCGTCGTACGGATAGATGCGCGCCTTCGGAATGGTCATCGCACCGGCACGGCGAACGTGCGGGGTGTCCTGTTTCGAATGGATCACGCTGCGGATCGCCCGGTGCGTGAGCAGGTCCGGGTAACGACGGATCGGCGAAGTGAAGTGGGTATAGGCTTCGTAATTCAGACCGAAGTGGCCTTCGTTCTGGGCGCTGTACACCGCCTGGCTCAACGAGCGCAGCATCACGGTCTGGATCAGATGGAAATCCGGGCGGTCCTTGATGCTGGCCAACAGGGCCTGATAGTCCTTCGGCGACGGACCATCCTTGCCTTTGTGCAGGGACAGACCGAGCTCACCGAGGAACGCGCGCAGTTTTTCCAGACGCTCCGGTGGCGGGCCGTCGTGAACACGGTACAGCGCAGGGATTTCGTGCTTTTTCAGGAATTCGGCGGTGGCCACGTTGGCCGCCAGCATGCATTCCTCGATCAGCTTGTGCGCGTCGTTACGGGTGGTCGGACGGATTTCGGCAATCTTGCGCTCGGAACCGAAGATGATTCGGGTTTCCTGCGTTTCGAAATCGATCGCGCCACGCACATGGCGGGCAGCCAGCAATACCTTGTACAGCGCGTAGAGCTGCTTGAGGTGCGGCAAGACGTCGGTGTATTCACCGCGCAACTTGCGCCCTTCGGTGGCTTTCGGCGTTTCCAGCATCGCGCTGACCTTGTTGTAGGTCAGACGGGCGTGGGAGTGGATCACCGCCTCATAGAAGCAGTAGTCGGTCATTTCGCCGGACTTGGAGATGGTCATCTCGCAAACCATGGCCAGACGATCAACGTGCGGATTCAACGAGCACAGGCCGTTGGAAAGCTGTTCCGGCAGCATCGGCACCACGCGCTCGGGGAAGTACACCGAGTTGCCACGGACCTGAGCTTCGTTGTCCAGAGCCGAACCGATCTTCACGTAGCTGGAAACGTCGGCAATCGCCACGTACAACTTCCAGCCGCCGGAGAACAGGCGCAGTTTGCCGGGTCTGGCTTCGCAGTAGACCGCATCGTCGAAGTCGCGGGCATCTTCGCCGTCGATGGTGACGAACGGCAAATGGCGCAGGTCGACGCGTTTCTCTTTGTCTTTCTCTTCGACTTCCGGCTTGAGCTTGCCGGCTTCTTTCAGAACGGCTTCAGGCCAGACGTGCGGAATGTCGTAGGTGCGCAGGGCGACATCGATTTCCATGCCCGGCGCCATGTAGTTGCCGACGACTTCGATCACATCGCCTTGCGGCTGGAAGCGCGGAGTCGGCCAGTGGGTGATTTTCACCTCGACGAACTGACCGATCTGAGCGTTGGCGTTGCGACCCGGGGTGACCAGCACTTCCTGCTGGATCTTCGGGTTGTCCGCGACGACGAAGCCGATACCGCCTTCTTCGAAGTAACGGCCGACGATGCTTTCGTGGGCACGGGACACCACTTCGACGATCACGCCTTCGCGACGACCGCGACGGTCCAGGCCGGAAACACGGGCCAGCGCCCGGTCACCATCGAACACCAGACGCATTTGCGCCGGGCTCATGAACAGGTCATCGGAGCCGTCATCCGGCACCAGGAAGCCGAAGCCGTCACGGTGACCGCTGATGCGGCCGAGGATCAGGTCGAGCTTGTCCACCGGCGCATAAGTGCCACGGCGGGTGTAGATCAGTTGAGCGTCGCGCTCCATGGCGCGCAGGCGGCGGCGCAGGGCTTCGATCTGGTCTTCTGTGGTCAGACCAAACTCTTCGACCAGTTGCTCGCGGGCAGCAGGCGAACCCCGATCAGCAAGGTGCTGAAGGATCAGTTCGCGGCTGGGAATAGGGTTTTCATATTTTTCCGCTTCACGAGCGGCCTCGGGATCGAGGGACTGCCAATCGGCCATTAGAGAGTTTTCACCTTGTCTATATGCGGGTTAGTTTGGCATAGGCGCCATCAAACGGGAAATTTCCGACTATATAAGGCGCGTCTGGAGCCTTGTATCGACGCCTGGAGGGCGTTTTGAACACCGCTGGTAAAAAAAACCATTTTTTTTGCTGGCAGGGGTTTACAGTTAAAAAGGCGCTCCGTATAGTGCGCGCCATCGACGACGTACACACGTTGACGAGATGCCCAGGTGGTGAAATTGGTAGACACGCCAGCTTCAGGTGCTGGTGACCTTACGGTCGTGGAAGTTCGAGTCTTCTCCTGGGCACCAATTTCGAGTTTGAGACTAGATCAGTTTCAAGACTCACACAAAAACCCGCGAAAGCGGGTTTTTTGCATTCTGCGCCCCGGATTTTTCTGAAATTGATTTATTAAAATCAAATCAGGGGTTTACAGATCAAAAGGCGCTCCGTATAGTGCGCCACATCAACAGCGGCAACGCTGAAGATGAAGCCCAGATGGTGAAATTGGTAGACACGCCAGCTTCAGGTGCTGGTGACCTTACGGTCGTGGAAGTTCGAGTCTTCTTCTGGGCACCAATTCAAATTCAAGGTCACGATCTTGAATCTCACAAAAACCCGCGAAAGCGGGTTTTTGCGTTTCCGGGGTCTGGAAAAATCTGAGCCCCAACGCCTACCAGACCCACCTCCTCCCCGCAAGGCGCACTTGAGAAACAATATCGTTTATCATTGTTGCAAGTTTTTGCAATGCGACAGTGAGGAACCCTGCGAATGATGTTTCGAAATACCCTGCGCCGCGGCTTGACCTTCACCCTGCTCGGCCTGGCACTCGCCACTCCCCTCACCCAGGCTGCCGACGCGGTTTCCCTGACTCTCTACAACGGTCAACACAAGGAAGTCGGCGACGCCATCGCCAAAGCCTTCGAAGCCAAGACCGGCATTCACGTCAATGTACGCAAAGGCAGCAGCAATCAGCTGGCCAGCCAGATCATCGAAGAAGGCGACCGCTCCCCCGCCGACGTCATCTACACCGAAGAATCCCCGCCGCTGAACAACCTCGGCGAGCAAGGCCTGCTGGCCAAGGCCGATGACGAGACCCTGGCCGTTCTGCCGAAAGAATACGTCGCCGGCAACGGCACCTGGATCGGCGTCACCGCCCGGGTTCGCGTGGTCGCGTTCAACCCGAAACTGGTCGATGAAAAAGACCTTCCGAAATCCGTGTTGGATTTCGCCGACCCGCAGTGGCAAGGCAAGGTCGGTTTCGTACCGACCAGCGGTGCGTTCCAGGAACAGGCCGTGGCCATTATCAAGAAACACGGTCGCGACGCCGCCGAAGAATGGCTGACCGGCCTGCGCGCCTTCGGCAAGACCTACAGCAACAACATGGTCGCCCTCAAGGCAGTGGAAAACGGCGAAGTCGCCACCGTGCTGGTGAACAACTACTACTGGTTCGCCCTGCAGCGGGAGAAAGGCCAGCTTGATTCGAAACTGCATTACTTCACCGGCGGTGACGTTGGCGGCCTGATCACCGTTTCCAGCGCAGCCGTGCTGAAATCCAGCAAACATCCAAAAGAAGCCCAGCAATTCCTCGCCTACATGGCCAGCGAAGAAGGCCAGCGCGTGATCACCCAGACCACCGCCGAATACCCGCTGCACAAAGGGATGGAATCGGATCGCGGCCTCAAGCCATTCAGTGAACTGGAAGCGCCGGACGTCACGCCGGCCGATCTCGGTAACGCCGAAGAAGCGCTGGATCTGGAACGCGAAGTTGGCCTGAACTGATGACCGCATCGTTATCCGCCCCCGCTACGCGCGGGGGTTACGTGCCACGGCGCAAGCGGCCGTCGATCTGGCTGGTGCTGCCGGTGTTGTTGCTGGTGGTCATGAGCCTGTTGCCGCTGGCCTACGTCGGGCTCAAAGCCTGGCAGGCCGGCTGGTCCGAGGCGCTGCACTTGCTGTGGCGCCCGTATGTGTTCGGCCTGCTGCGCAATACGCTGGCGCTGATGGTTGGCGTAACCGTGACCTGTGGCGTGATCGGCCTGTCGCTGGCGTGGCTGCTGGAGCGTAGCAATCTGCCGGGCCGACGGCTGTGGGGCGTGATTCTTTGCCTGCCGTTCGCAGTCCCGGCATTCGTCAGCAGCTTTACCTGGGTTTCGCTCAGCGCGCAGTTCGAAGGGCTCGGCGGGGCAATCCTGGTGATGAGCCTGTCGAAGTATCCGCTGATCTTTCTGCCGGTGGCCGCCACGCTGCGCAATCTTGATCCGTCCCTTGAAGAGTCGGCTCGCACCCTGGGCCAGAATCGCTGGGGCGTGTTTTTCCGTGTCACCCTGCCCCTGCTCTGGCCTTCGCTGCTGGCCGGCTCGTTGCTGATCGCATTGCACATGCTCGTGGAATTCGGCGCGCTGTCGATCATTGGCCTGCAAACCTTCACCACCGCGATCTATCAGCAATTCGAACTGGAATTCAGCAATGCCAACGCGGCGATGCTGTCGGCAGTATTGCTGGCGCTGTGCTTGATGCTGTTGTGGCTGGAGCTGCGTGTTCGCGGCAAGGGCCGTCATGTGCGCACCGGCCAGGGCGCGGCGCGGCGGGCTGAACAAGTGCGACTCGGGCCGTGGGCAGTCGCGGGTCAGCTGTATTGCCTGATACTCGCGATTGCCGGCAGCGGGATTCCACTGGGCATGCTGGCTTACTGGCTCGCCGTGGGATCGTCAGCAGCCTTTCCGGTTGCTGCGATCACTGAAGCTTTGCTGTCGTCGCTGGCGCTATCGCTGGGTGGCGCGGGATTGTGTCTGGTGCTGGCAGTGCCGGTCGGGTTGCTGGTAGTGCGCTACAAAGGCCAACTGGCGATCTGGGCCGAGCGCCTGCCCTATCTGCTGCACGCCCTGCCGGGATTGGTGATCGCATTGACGCTGGTGTATTTCGCCCTGCATTACGTGCCGGCGCTGTACCAGACCTCCGCGCTATTGCTGATCGCTTATGCGCTGCTGTTTCTACCGCTGGCTCAGGCGCCGATCCGCACGGCGCTGAACAAGGCCGCACCGCAACTCGAAGAAGCCGCCCGCACGCTGGGCGCCTCTTCGTTCACGGCGTTCTGCCGAGTGACTCTGCCGATCATCTTCCCGGCATTGGGCGCAGCGTTTGCGCTGGTGTTTCTGGATGCCATGAAGGAACTGACGGCGACGTTGCTGCTGAGCCCGACCGGGCTCAACACATTGGCGACCGAAGTCTGGGCGCACACCGCGAACGTAGAGTTCGCAGCCGCTGCGCCTTATGCGGCGTTGCTGATTGTGGTGTCGGGATTGCCCGTCTACCTGCTGACGACCCGGATGTATTTGAGCCGATAAAAAAATCGCAGCCGAAGCTGCGATTTTTTTTGCCTGTCACATCAAGCCCGGAACTGCCCCAGACTGGCCTTGAGCTGCGCCGCCAGACTATCCAGCACCTTGCCGCTGGCCGTAGTTTCCACCACCGCCTGAGCGGCTTTCTCGGCCTGGGCATGAATCGTCTCGACCCGCCCACGCACGGCCTGCGCGCCCTGGGCCTGATGCGCCGCCGCCTGAGTCGCCAGACCAATCGCCGCATGCACCTGCTCGACCGATGCCTGCACCGACTGCTGCAACCGCGCGCTGTCACGCAGCACCAGCAAACCTTCGCTGGCCTGACGCCCGGCCTGACCGATCGCCTCGACCGCTTCACGGGCGCCCTGCTGCAACGCAACGATGTGCGCCTGAATATCGCCGGTGGAGCTTTGGGTCTTGCTCGCCAACGCGCGGACTTCATCCGCCACCACTGCAAACCCGCGACCGGTCTCGCCGGCACGGGCCGCTTCGATGGCCGCGTTGAGCGCCAGCAGGTTGGTCTGCTCGGCGATGCCGTGAATCACAGTCAGCACCACTTCGATCTGCTCGCTCTGCTGCGCCAGCCGCTCGATGACTTTCGCCCCGGTATCGACCTGCCCCGCCAGCGCCTCTATCAGGCTGCCAACCTTCGCCGAGGTGCGAGTGTTCTCGTCGGTGGCCTGGCGAATATCCACCACCTGCTTCAACGCTGCCTGCATCGCATGGCTTTCCGATTGCGCCTCATCAGCCATTTGCGACAACGCCCGCAGACTTTCGGCGACTTCATCACGCTGCATTCCGGCCGCCGCATCGGCACCGGCATTGCGCAAGGTCATGGCGCCGATTTCCACACCGGTACGCTGAGCCACATCCCCGGCCTCGCGCACGATCGGCTGCAACTTGTCCACAAAGCGGTTGACCGCCGAAGCCATGTCGCCGATTTCGTCCTTGCTGTTGATCTGCACACGCTTGGTCAGATCGCCCTCGCCTGCTGCCAGATCATCCATGGCGGCGTTGAGCATTTTCAGGCGATTGACCACTCGATGACCGAGCACCACCGCCAGCAGCAACAGCACGCCGGCACCGACCAGCGCCAGGCCCATGCCGATGCGCCAACGCAAGGTTGCGGCAGCGTCCTGCACGGTACTGGTGGTGTTGGCCTTCATCTCGGCAGCCGTGGACTGCGCCGATTGCAGGCGCGCACGCATGGCGGTGGCACTGTCGGCAGCGGCGCCCTTGAGGCTGTCGCCGACCAATTGATCACTGCTGGCAATCAACGCCGCGAAGCGCTGATCGAGTGCCGCCAGATCGGTTTCAACCGAGGCGGTCGAGACGCCCATCAGCACCTTGCCGATTTCCACGCCATTGGGGTTGATCGAAGCTTCGAGGTAGTAGACCGACGGATCGTTCTTCGCTGCATCCAGCACCTTGTCCAGCGCCCGTTCGCCCTGGCCTTTTTCCAAAAGGGCCTTGTTGATCGGGTTTTCGCGGTTGAGGTAGCGAGTCAGATGCTGGCCGGTGGCGTCGTCATACACCACGAACAGCACGTTGGGATTGCGCTGGGCCCGGCGAGCGAATTCGGACAGGGTCGGCACGTCGCTGTCCCACATGGCACGAGGCGCCACCGAGGCCAGCAACTGGGCCATGTCATTGGCCGAATCCTTCAGGTCTTTTTCCAGAGTCGCACGCAGCTGCGCCTGCTCTTCCTTCAGACGCGAGGAAAGACCGGCGGTAAGACGCTGACGGGTACTTGAGGAGAGGTTGTCGAGGCTCGACGTGACTTCACGCCCGGCCTGCTCCAGTTCACCGGACAACTTCTGGCTATCGGCGCCCAGGCGAGTGCCGAGATCGGCTTCCAGCGCAGTGACGGTGCTCCGCGTCAGGGCGACGGCCACCAGCACTTGCACCAAAAGGGCGATACCAAGGGTAACGAACACGGGCCGCAACAAACGGCTTTGTAACAGTGAGAGAACGGCTGACACTTTGAATCCCTCTACTTCTGACGCCATTAATTTGATGGCACTCTTGTAGACAGAATCACAGCAAAGGTCATGCCGTCCAACAGGCATAAACGACAAAGGCCCCGATGAAGGGGCCTTTGTGTTTTTACATCAATGACTTATCAAGCGAACGGATGACGCAGAACGATGGTTTCGTTGCGGTCCGGGCCTGTCGAAATAATGTCGATCGGCGCGCCGATCAGCTCTTCAACGCGCTTGATGTAGGCACGAGCGTTAGCCGGCAGCTCTTCCAGGGTCTTGGCGCCCACGGTCGATTCGGTCCAGCCCGGCACTTCTTCGTACACAGGCTGCAGGCCTACGTAGCTGTCAGCGTCAGTCGGAGCAACGGCATTGCCTTGCGCGTCCTTGTAGCCGGTGCAGATGTTGATGGTTTCCAGACCGTCGAGTACGTCCAGCTTGGTCAGGCAGATGCCCGAGATGCTGTTCACATCGATAGCGCGACGCAGGATAACGGCGTCGAACCAGCCGCAACGACGGGCACGGCCGGTGGTAGCGCCGAACTCATGACCTTGCTTGGCCAGGTGCGCACCGACTTCGTCGAACAGCTCAGTCGGGAATGGACCCGAACCCACGCGAGTGGTGTAAGCCTTAGTGATGCCCAGGATGTAGTCCAGGAACATCGGGCCAACGCCCGAACCGGTCGCCACGCCACCCGCGGTGGTGTTGGAGCTGGTCACGTACGGGTAGGTGCCGTGGTCGATGTCGAGCAGCGAACCCTGGGCGCCTTCGAACATGATGTCTTTGCCGGCGCGACGCAGGTCGTGCAGCTCGGCAGTCACGTCCAGCATCAGCGGCTTGAGCAGCTCGGCGTATTCCTTGCACTCGGCCAGAGTCTTTTCGTACTCGATGGCAGGCTCTTTGTAGTAACCGACCAGCATGAAGTTGTGGTAGTCCACCAGTTCACGCAGCTTGTCTTCAAAGCGCGGCATGTTGAGCAGGTCGCCAACACGCAGGCCGCGACGTGCAACCTTGTCTTCGTAAGCCGGGCCGATGCCGCGACCGGTCGTACCGATCTTCAGCTCGCCACGGGCCTTTTCACGGGCCTGGTCCAGCGCCACGTGGAAGGACAGGATCAGCGGGCAGGAAGGGCTGATGCGCAGGCGCTCGCGCACCGGTACGCCTTTCTCTTCCAGCTTGGTGATCTCGCGCAGCAGGGCGTCAGGTGCAACCACCACGCCGTTGCCGATCAGGCACTGCACGCCTTCGCGCAGCACGCCCGACGGGATCAGGTGCAAGACGGTTTTTTCACCGTCGATCACCAGAGTGTGACCGGCGTTGTGGCCACCCTGGTAGCGCACTACGGCGGCAGCATGTTCGGTCAGCAGATCAACGATCTTGCCTTTGCCCTCATCACCCCACTGGGTGCCCAGGACTACGACATTCTTACCCATAACACTTGTCCTCATTCGCGCAAACTTGGTGCCGGCGTCAGCCGGCAGGAAAACTCAAGAAGCCAGTGGCGATACTTGCCAAAGCCCGTTCTGCTGGATCAATTGCCGGTCGCAGTCCGCATCACGGGCGGCGGCCAAAGGTTGTCCAGGCAACGCCTGAACGACACGCTGACCCTCACTGCGCAACTGGCAAACCTGCTGCCAGAGTGCCGCATCCGTACTGTCAGGCATCCAGATACCGCCAGACGGTAGCTCGATCTCAGCACGCCCCAGGGTCACCAGGGTTTTCAAATCGGTGGAGAAGCCGGTGGCCGGACGGGCGCGACCGAAGTCGGCGCCGATGTCGTCGTAGCGACCGCCCTGGGCGATGGACTGGCCAACACCCGGCACGAACACCGCGAACACCACACCGGTGTGGTAGTGATAACCGCGCAGCTCGCCCAGGTCGAAGTACAGCGGCAGCTCCGGGAAGCGCACCGACAGACGCTCGGCGATCGCCAGCAAATCTTCCAGCGCCGCCAGTACCGGGGCCGGCGCATTGGCCAGACGCTCGCGGGCAGCGGTCAGTACTTCACGGCCGCCACACAGGTCGACCAGCGCACGCAGCATGCCGGACAGATCGGCCGGCAGGCCTTCGGTCAGGGTAATGACCTCGTCGATGGCCTTGCGTTGCAATGCATCGAACAGCTGCTGCTCGACTTCACCCGACAGACCGGCCGCCTGGGCCAGACCGCGGTAGATGCCAACGTGGCCCAGGTCCATGTGCACATCCGGCACGTCGGCCAGTTGCAGCATGGCCAGCATCAGGCTGATGACTTCGACATCGCTGCTCGGGCTGGCATCGCCGTACAACTCGGCGCCCAACTGGATCGGGCTGCGCGAGGACGACAAGGCACGCGGCTGGGCATGCAGCACACTGCCGGCGTAGCACAAACGGCTCGGGCCTTCGCGACGCAGGGTGTGCGCATCGATGCGTGCCACTTGCGGCGTGATGTCGGCACGAAAACCCATCTGCCGGCCCGATTGCGGGTCGATGACCTTGAAGGTACGCAGATCCAGGTCCTGGCCCGCGCCGGTCAGCAGGGATTCCAGGTACTCGATATGGGGAGTCACGACAAACTCGTAACCCCAGCTCTGGAACAGATCCAACACCTGACGACGCGCGACTTCAATGCGCGCCGCTTCCGGTGGCAGTACTTCTTCGATGCCATCTGGCAGCAGCCAGCGGTCTACCGTTGCCATTACGCCATTCCCCTTAGATCCGGGCGGCCAGCCCGAGGGCGAGCCTTGAGTGAAGCAGAAAATGACCGGCCCGTTCAAAACGCACGCGCATGAACGACGCGGCGAAAGGCCTGTTACCGGCTTCGCCCATCACTTTCCTCGAAAAACTGTCGGGCCATTCAACCCGATCTTCTGCAACAAAAACAGCAATCAAACGTGCAGACGCAAAAAAGCCGGGAATTTCCCGGCTGCCGCATCATACACACGTTTTCCCAAAGGATCACCCCGCCCGAGGTTTTAGCCGCCGGGCGGAATGATTCAGGTCAACGTCGTATCAAGGCTTGGACTTTTCCAGGTAACGGAAGAAGTCGCTGCTTGGGTCGAGGACCAGGACGTCGGATTTGTTCGCGAAGCTTTCACGGTAGGCACGCAGGCTACGGTAGAAACCGTAGAATTCCTGATCCTGGCCGTAGGCCTTGGAGTAGATCGCAGCGGCCTGGGCGTCGCCGTCACCGCGAATCTCTTCGGATTCACGATAGGCTTCAGCCAGCAGCACGCGGCGTTGACGATCGGCGTCGGCACGGATGCCTTCGGCCAGCTCGTTACCCTTGGCGCGGTGCTCGCGAGCTTCACGCTCACGCTCGGTGCTCATACGTTCGAACACGCTGCGGTTCACTTCTTTCGGCAGATCGATGGCCTTGACCCGGACATCGACGACTTCGATACCCAGCTCTTTTTCCGCCATCTTGTTCAGCGACGCCGTGATGTCAGCCATCAGCGCATCGCGCTCACCGGACACCACTTCGTGCAGGGTGCGCTTACCGAACTGGTCACGCAGCCCCGACTCCAGACGACGGGACAGACGCTCGTCGGCAATCTGCTTGAGGCCGGAAGTCGCGGTGTAGAAGCGCTCGGCATCTTTCACGCGCCACTTGGCGTAGGCATCGACCATCACGGCTTTCTTTTCCAGCGTCAGGAAGCGCTGTGTCGGTGCATCCAGCGTCATCAGACGTGCGTCGAATTTACGCACCTGGTTAACGTAAGGAACCTTCACATGCAGACCCGGCTGAACGTCAGCCTGAACCACGCGACCGAATTGCAGCAACACCGCGCGCTCGGTCTGAGCGACGATGTAGAAGCAGTTCCAGCCAACCAGTACCACGACAACGCCAACGATCAGGGCGATCAGCGATTTATTGCTCATCAGCGGGTCTCCCTTGTACGCGACTGCGGCAGGTCAGTGACATGCGGCGTGACGTCCGTGTTGTTGCTGGCAGCAGCCGAACCGGTGACCGGCGCATTGCTGCCCGAACTGTTCTGAATCATCTTGTCCAGCGGCAGGTAAAGCAGGTTGCTCTGGCCGTTCTTGTTGCCGGTCACGAGTACCTTGCTGGTGCTGCTGAAGACTTCCTGCATGGTGTCCAGGTACAGACGCTGACGAGTGACCTCGGGCGCCTTGCGATACTCGGCGACCAGTTTGGTGAAGCGATCCGCCTCACCCTTGGCGCGCGAGACCGTTTCGTCACGGTAACCGTTGGCATCTTCAAGGATACGCTGGGCCTGACCACGGGCTTCCGGCACCACGCCGTTGGCGTAGGTTTCAGCCTGGTTGCGCGAACGCTGCTCGTCTTCTCGGGCGCGGATCACGTCATCGAAGGCTTCCTGCACTTCACGCGGTGCCGCTGCGCTCTGTACGTTGACCTGGGTGACGGTGATACCGGTGCGATAGGTATCGAGGAAACGTTGCAGACGCTCCTTGATCTCGCTGGCCATCAGCTCACGACCTTCGGTCAGCACCTGGTCCATCGCGGTGGAACCCACCACATGGCGCAGCGCACTGTCGGTCGCATGTTGCAGGCTGATTTCCGGCTGATCGACGTTCAGCACGAAGTCCTGCAGATTGCTGATCTTGTACTGCACGGTCAGCGGCACTTCGACGATGTTCTCGTCTTCGGTCAGCATCTGGCCCTGCTTGGTGTAGGCACGCTCACGCGTGACGTTCTCCATGTACTTCTTGTCGATCGGCGGGAAGTAGATGTTCAGGCCGGGACCGACAGTCTCGTAGTACTTGCCGAAGCGCAGCACCACGGCTTGCTCCTGCTCGTCCACGACGTACACCGCGCTGTACAGCCAGACAGCTGCCAGCACGACAAGGCCGATGCCGAGCAGGCCGCCGAAGCCGCCGCTCTTGCCCGAGCCACCACCGTCATCACCGCGTTTTTTTCCACCACCGAACAACCCGTTCAGGCTTTCCTGCAGCTTTCGGAAGGCCTCGTCGAGATCCGGCGGCCCCTTGCGGTCGCCGTTGTTGCGACGCTTGCCACCCCAAGGATCCTGATTGTTCGAGTTGCCACCCGGCTCATTCCAAGCCATAGCGCTCTCCATCTGATAAAGCAAAGACGCACCCACGGCGCGCCGACCAATGCTACAGAATGCCTGCCGTTGCGGCACAACCGCTTTGCCAGGCTTTTATTGCAAAGTGTGTTGCTCGATGAACTCCGTCGGCACAACGCCTTCACGACTGACCAGTCGATTGAGCTCCGAGCGTGGCAATCGAACGGCCAGCAAGCTGACCCCTTCTTCGTCGTGTTCTTCTTTCTGTACCGCGCCCAGTTCGAAGAACTGTGCACGCAGACGCGCGAACCGCTGAGGCAGGCGCAAGGTTCCCACGAACAGGTCGCTGCCCAACAACTCGGCAATCGCCTGCTCGAGCAATTCCAGACCGGTGCCATCACGCGCCGACAGCCAGACCCGCTGGGGCTTGCCGTTTTCATCGCGCTGGATTTGTGGCTCAACGCCTTCAAGCAAATCGAGTTTGTTATAGACCTCGAGGATCGGCAAGTCCTGGGCACCGATCTCGCCCAGCACCACCATCACCTGTTCAATCTGCAACATGCGATCCGGTTCGGCCGCATCGATCACGTGCAACAGCAGGTCGGAGTTGCTCGACTCTTCGAGCGTAGACCGAAATGCCTCGACCAGTTTGTGCGGCAAGTGGCGGATGAAACCCACGGTGTCGGCCAGGACAATCGGCCCCAGGTCGTCCAGATCCAGACGGCGCAGGGTCGGGTCGAGCGTGGCGAACAGCTGGTCAGCCGCGTACACGTCGGACTTGGTCACGTTATTGAACAGTGTGGATTTACCGGCGTTGGTGTATCCCACCAGAGACACGGTAGGGATATCCGCACGCGAGCGGCCGCGACGCGACTGTTCGCGCTGGCTGCGCACTTTTTCCAGCCGGCCCTTGATCTGGCGCAGGCGAACCCGCAGCAGTCGACGGTCGGTTTCGAGCTGGGTTTCACCCGGGCCGCGCATGCCGATACCGCCACCTTGACGCTCAAGGTGAGTCCAGCCGCGAACCAGCCGGGTACTCATGTGGTCAAGCTGGGCCAGTTCGACCTGGAGCTTGCCCTCATGGGTACGGGCGCGTTGGGCGAAAATATCGAGAATCAGACCGGTACGGTCGATCACGCGACACTCGAAAACACGTTCGAGGTTACGTTCCTGACTGGGCGTAAGGGTGTGATTGAAGATCACCAGATCGGCTTCTTCGGCGTGGACCAGGTCGCGCAGTTCCTCGACCTTGCCGCTGCCAATCAGGTATTTGGCGGTTGGCCGATGACGCGGCACGTTAAAAAACGCAACGGTCTCGGCGCCAGCCGAATTTGCCAGTTCCTGAAACTCCTGCGGATCTTCGCGCGCCTCAGGGTCCTGTCCATCCAAGTGAACGAGGATGACTCGTTCACCACCACCGTGGCGCTCAAAGAACAAAGGAGACTCCTATCAGGCGTTACCTGGCTCAGCGTCACCTGCTTCGGATTCGGTTGCGCTTGGCAGACGAATTGGACGAACCGGCACGACTGTAGAGATAGCGTGTTTGTAAACCATCTGGCTGACGGTGTTCTTCAGCAGGATAACGAACTGGTCGAACGACTCGATCGTGCCTTGCAGTTTGATCCCGTTCACCAGGTAGATGGAAACCCCCACTTTCTCTTTACGTAAAGTATTCAAGTAAGGGTCTTGTAGCGAATGCCCTTTTGACATGTGCCGCACTCCTTTAAGGATTCAATATAAAAAATAGGTAAACAGATGGCTTTTGCCGCCACACCCCCAAGGATAGACGGCAATTGCAAGGACTCAGCTCAATATGGAGATCGTCCCAAGGTATTTCAAGGCGCGTGGCAGATTGTCGCAATCCAGACTGTCGAGCCAGTGTAAATCTTTCCAGCTGCGCAGCCAGGTGAACTGGCGTTTGGCCAATTGGCGCGTGGCGATGATGCCCCGCTCCTGCATCTCGGCCGACGTCAGCTTGCCATCCAGATATTCCCAGACCTGGCGGTAGCCTACCGCACGTATAGACGGCAACCCGGCATGCAGGTCACTTCTATTACGCAGGGCTACGACCTCGTCGATGAATCCCTGTTCCAGCATATTTGTGAATCTTTGTTTAATGCGCTCGTGCAATACCTGACGATTAGTTGGAGCAATCGCCAGGTTCGCGACAGTATAGGGCAATTGTTGCAGTCCCGATGCGACCGCTTCGGTACTTTGTACAGATTGTTTCAGCCGCAGTTCAGTCATGCTCTGACCACTGACCCGGTAAACTTCCAGCGCACGACTCAGTCGTTGCGGATCGTTCGGATGGATGCGTGCCGCCGACTCCGGATCGATTGCCGCCAGTTGATCGTGCAGGGCATGCCAGCCAAGGCGTGCAGCCTCTTCTTCGATCTGCGCGCGAACCTCTGGATCGGCCGCCGGCATGTCCGCCAGACCTTCGATCAAAGCCTTGTAATAGAGCATCGTGCCGCCCACCAGCAGCGGAATTTTTCCGCGTGCGGTGATTTCGGCCATGGCCTCCAGCGCATCGCGACGGAAATCCGCTGCCGAATAGGCTTCGGCCGGGTCGAGAATGTCGATCAGACGGTGGGGAAACTCTGCGAGCAGTTCTTTGGACGGCTTGGCGGTACCAATATCCATTCCGCGATAGACCAGCGCCGAATCGACACTGATCAGCTCGCACGGCAGCACCTTGGTCAGCTCGATGGCCAGGTCGGTCTTGCCCGCAGCGGTCGGGCCCATCAGGAAAATCGCTGGAGGAAGCTGGCTCATCAACGACCGCGCAGGAACAGTTTGTCCAGATCGTCCAGGCCCAATTGGGTCCAAGTCGGTCGGCCATGGTTGCATTGCCCGCTGCGCTCGGTGTTTTCCATATCACGCAGCAGGCCGTTCATTTCCGGCAGGGCCAGGCGGCGGTTGGCGCGGATTGCGCCGTGGCAGGCCATGGTGCCGAGCAATTCATTCAGATGCGCCTGGATCCGGTCGCTGGTGCCGTATTCCATGAGATCCGACAGCACATCGCCCACCAGACGGTTGGCTTCGGCCTGCTTGAGCAGGGCCGGGATCTGCCGGATGGCCAGGGTTTCCGGGCCAAGGCGCTGCAATTCAAAACCGAGGCGCTGGAACCATGCCGCATGCTCTTCGGCGCAATCGGCCTCGCGCTGACTGACTGCCAGCGACTCCGGCACCAGCAACGGCTGACCGCTCAGGCCTTCGCTGGCCATGGCGATCTTCAGTCGCTCATACATGATCCGCTCGTGAGCGGCATGCATGTCCACCAAAACCAGGCCTTGGGCATTCTCGGACAGAATATAGATGCCCTTGAGCTGCGCCAGCGCGTAGCCCAGCGGCGGAATGTCTTCCTGACCGGCTGGCAGCGCGTTGGCGTTGGCCTCGGGCAGCGGCGCAAAAAACTCGCGGTACGCGGCCTGAGCTTCGGCAACCGGCACGGTCGATTGCGGACGCGGCGTGTATTGATACTGATAAGCGCCGCCAGCGCTGGCACCCGACGAGGTATTGAACGCCGGTTGCGCCTGCGGTTGCTCCAGCAGCGCATTGGCCGCCAGACGCATTTCGCCCTGCGGCCCGAACTCACCGGCTTCAAGGCCGGTTGGCCGGACGATCGCGGTAGTAACCGAACCGGCAAGCTGATCTTCCGGCCGCACATCGCCGAGGGCGCGGTGCAAGGTGCCATACAGGAAGTCATGCACCATGCGCCCGTCGCGGAAGCGCACTTCGTGCTTGGTCGGGTGCACGTTGACGTCGACCGCTGCCGGATCGACTTCGAAAAACAGTGCGAACGTCGGATGCCGACCGTTGAACAGCACATCGCGATAAGCCTGACGCACCGCGTGTGCCACCAGTTTGTCGCGCACCGCACGGCCGTTGACGAAGAAATACTGCAAGTCCGCCTGACTGCGGTTGAAGGTCGGCAGACCGACCCAGCCCCACAAGTGCAGGCCATTGCGCTCGATTTCGATCGGCAGCGCCTGCTCAAGGAAACCCGAACCGCAGATCGCCGCCACACGCCGGGCACGGGCCGCATCATCATGGGCTTCGTGCAGACTGAGGATGGTCTTGCCGTTGTGACGCAAATGGAACGCCACGTCGAAACGTGCCAAGGCCAGACGCTTGATCACTTCTTGCAGGTGATCGAATTCGGTTTTTTCGGTCTTGAGAAATTTGCGTCGCGCCGGGGTGTTGAAGAACAGGTCACGGACTTCCACCGAGGTGCCGACCGGGTGCGCCGCTGGCTGCACGCGAGGTGCCATGTCGCGGCCTTCGGTCTCGACCTGCCAGGCCTGATCGGCATCGCGGGTGCGCGAGGTCAGGGTCAGGCGTGCCACGGAGCTGATCGACGCCAGCGCCTCGCCCCGGAAGCCCAGGCTCATCACCTGCTCGAGGTCTTCCAGGTTGCGGATCTTGCTGGTGGCGTGACGGGCCAGGGCCAGCGGCAGGTCATCGGCGGAAATGCCGCTGCCATCGTCGCGCACCCGCAGCAGCTTGACGCCGCCCTGTTCGACATCGACGTCGATGCGTTTGGCGCCAGAGTCGAGGCTGTTTTCCAGCAACTCCTTGATCACCGAGGCCGGGCGTTCGACCACCTCACCGGCGGCAATCTGGTTCGCCAGCCGCGGGCTGAGCAGTTCGATGCGGGCAGCGTTCAGGACCTGATTCATTCTTTGGACGCCAGTTCAGTGCCGGGAATGGTCAGGTGCTGGCCGACTTTCAGATCATCGCTTTTCAGATTGTTGGCACTGCGCAGCGTGGCCGGCGAGATCTGATACCGCACGGCAATCATCGCCACGGTCTCACCCGGGCCGACCCGGTGATCACGCGGCCCCTGAGCGATCTTGCCCGAATCACGCAGCCAGGCGATGTATGTGCCCGGTGGCGGATTCTGCTGGAAGAACTGGCGCACGCCGCTGCTGATCGAGCGCGCCAGCGCCTGCTGGTGGCTCGCGGCCGAAAGCTTGTTCGCTTCGTTGGCGTTGGAAATGAAGCCGGTCTCAACCAGGATCGACGGAATGTCCGGCGACTTCAGAACCATGAACCCGGCCTGCTCCACGCGCTGTTTATGCAGCGGGGTAACCCGACCAATGTTGGTCAGGACTTTCTGGCCGACGTTGAGGCTGGAGGTCAGCGAGGCGGTCATCGACAGGTCGAGCAGAACGCCGGCCAGCATGCGGTCCTTGTCGTCGAGGCTGACGTTGCCGGCACCGCCGATCAGGTCGGAACGGTTTTCGCTGTCGGCCAGCCAACGGGCGGTTTCCGAGGTGGCGCCACGGTCGGACAGGGCGAACACCGACGCACCGAACGCGGCCGCAGACGGCGCGGCGTCGGCGTGGATCGAGACGAACAGGTCGGCGCCTTTCTTGCGGGCAATTTCGGTACGGCCGCGCAGCGGAATGAAGTAGTCGCCGGTACGGGTCAGCTCGGCGCGAAAGCCTTTCATGCCGTTGACCTGACGCTGCAGCTCGCGTGCGATCTGCAGCACCACGTCTTTCTCGCGCTGACCGCGCGAGCCCGATGCACCCGGGTCTTCGCCACCGTGACCGGCGTCGATGACCACGATGATGTCGCGCTTGCCGGCCGGGGCCGGTGGCAGCTTGATCGCAGGCTCGGCCGGGGTGACCGGCACCGCCGGAACGGTCGCAACCGTTGGAGTCGACGAAGGCGCAGGAGGCGGAGCGGCGTCAGCCGGGTTGTCGAACAGGTCGACCACCAGACGGTTGCCGTACTGCGCATTCGGCGCCAGCGAGAAGCTTTTCGGGGTGACGGCTTTTTTCAGGTCGATGACCACCCGCAGGTCGGTCGGCGTGCGTTGGGCCGAGCGCATGGCGGTAATCGGCGTGTTGGCGGTCTGCACGTTCAGCGGCGCGCCCAGAGTGGCGCCGTTGATATCGATCACCAGACGATCCGGCGCGGTCAGCGTAAAGACGCTGTGCTGCACCGGGCCTGTCAGGTCGAACACCAGTCGCGTGTTGTCCGGCGCCCGCCACAGGCGCACGCTGTTGACCTTCGTGTCGGCCACAGCGTTGACGGTTACTGCCATCAACATCAGTCCAGCGGCAGCCACCAACGCGCGAAAGCGCATACCTAACCCCATCATTCAATTGGTTTCCAATGCCAAAGCGGCACACCAGGCCTCGCCGCGCGAGCCCTGGGACAAAATGGTCAGCGAACGTCCGCTGTCTTGCGGGCTAATGGTAATGGTCAGGTCAGGCTTTGGCAAAAAGCCTGCACCTTTATCGGGCCATTCGATCAGACACAGGGCGTCATCTTCGAAATAGTCGCGGATGCCGAGAAACTCCAGCTCCTCCGGATCGACCAGACGATACAGGTCGAAGTGAAATGCCCGGACGTCACCGATTTCGTAGGGCTCGACCAAGGTGAAGGTCGGACTTTTCACCGCCCCGACGTGCCCCAGACCGCGAATGATGCCTCGCGACAACGTGGTTTTGCCCATTCCGAGGTTGCCTTCGAGAAAGATCAGGCCATGACCCTGGGTGATACGGGCGATGCGTGCGCCAAAGTCGCTCATGGCCTGTTCATCGGCCAGGTACAGGGTTACTTCAGACACGGTGCATGCTCCTCCAACAACTGACGAATGGCTGGAATCAGATCACTGGCCGCCAGCCCACGGCCGAATTTACCTTGTTGCAAGCCGGCGTTGGCGTGCAGCCAGACCGCCAGGCACGCGGCATCGAAACCGTCCATGCCCTGGGCCAGCAGCGCGCCGATCAGACCGGCCAGCACGTCGCCGAGCCCGGCGGTGGCCATGGCCGGATGGCCTTGATGACACAGCGCCAGACGACCATCGGGATGAGCAATCAGACTGCCCGCACCTTTGAGCACCACTACCGCTGTATATTTTTTGCTCAACGCCAGCGCCGCCGCCGGACGATCGGCCTGCACCTCGGCGGTGCTGATCCCCAGCAGTCGCGCCGCCTCCCCCGGATGCGGCGTGATCACGCAATCCTTGGGCAGACTGACAAAACCGCAGGCCAGCAGGTTCAGCGCATCGGCATCCCACACCTGCGGCAGCGAGGCATTGGCGGCGGCCGACAACAGCGCCCTGCCCCAACCGGCCTGCCCAAGCCCCGGCCCGACAACCAGCACGGACACCTTTTCCAGCAGCTCCATCAACTGATTGGCCGAAGAAGTGCCCAGCGCCATCGCTTCCGGTACCCGGCTCAATGCCGCCGACACATGTTCCAGGCGAGTCGCCAGCGACACCATCCCGGCCCCACTGCGCAACGCGCTTTCGGTGCTCAGCAGGATCGCCCCGCCAAACCCGTGATCGCCGCCGATCAGCAGCACATGGCCGAAACTCCCCTTGTGCGCCGCCGGCGCACGAGCAGCCAGACGCGGCAGGTTAGCCACGTTGAGTCGGCGAGCGGCGGCAGGAATGTCACTGAAGTTTTCGGCCGAGGCCTGCAGATCGTTAAACAGCAGTTCGCCGACGTGATCCGCCGCCGCGCACGTGAACAGTCCGAGCTTCAAGCCAATGAAGGTCACGGTGAGATCAGCATGCACTGCATCACCCAGCGCATGACCAGTGTCGGCGCACAACCCGGAAGGGATATCGACCGCCACCACCGGCAGCCCGCTGGCATTGATCGCCGCAATGGCAGCGGCATAGGGCTCTCGCACCTCGCCGCTCAGGCCGGTGCCGAGTAACGCGTCAACGACGATACCGCGCAACTCGCAGGACAGATCCCACGGGGCAATCGAGACGCCATCGGCCACGGCTTCGGCGTGCGCCACGGCGGCATCGCCCTTTAAACGCTGCGGCTCGCCGACAGCCAGCACCTGAACCTGCCAACCCGCCCGGTGGGCCAGCGCCGCCACCAGATAACCATCGCCGGCGTTGTTACCGTGCCCGGCCAGCACCGTCATTGCATTCGCGGCCGGCCATTGGCGTACCAGCGCGCGCCACGTGGCATGGGCGGCACGCTGCATCAATTCAAAGCCCGGTGTGCCGGCGGCAATCAGCCGTGCGTCGAGTTCGCGCACCTGCGCGGCACGGTACAGCGCGTCGGGTAATTGATCTTTAGTGTGCGGCATGCGTCTTCGGGCTCCGATGTCTGGCAGAATTATACGCACCTCAGCTCCGGTTTCTCTCGCCTCATGTCCGCCATCACCACAGATCTGCCTGCCCTCGCCCAATCCATCAAGGACTGGGGTCGCGAGCTGGGCTTCCAGCAAGTCGGCATCAGCGGTCTGGACCTGGCCGAGCACGAACAGCACCTGCAACGCTGGCTCGAGGCCGGCTACCACGGCGAAATGGATTACATGGGCGCCCACGGCAGCAAACGCTCGCACCCCGAAGAGCTGGTGCCGGGCACCTTGCGCGTGGTGTCGCTGCGCATGGACTACCTGCCGGGCGACACGCAAATGGCGCAATTGCTGGCGAAACCGGAAAAAGCCTACATCTCGCGTTATGCCTTGGGCCGCGATTATCACAAGTTGATCCGTAAACGCGTTCAACAACTGGCGGACAAGATTCAATCCGAGATCGGCCCGTTCGGTTTCCGCGCCTTCGTCGACAGCGCCCCGGTGCTGGAAAAAGCCATCGCCGAACAGGCCGGCCTGGGCTGGATCGGCAAAAACACCCTGGTGCTGAACCGCAAGGCCGGCAGTTACTTCTTTCTCAGCGAACTGTTCGTCGACCTGCCCCTGCCGGTGGATGAACCCCACAGCACCGAGCATTGCGGACGCTGCACCGCGTGCCTCGACATCTGCCCGACCAACGCCTTCGTCGGCCCGTATGTGCTGGACGCGCGGCGCTGCATCTCATACCTGACCATCGAGCTGAAAAATGCCATCCCCGAAGACCTGCGACCGCTGATCGGCAACCGGGTGTTCGGCTGCGACGACTGCCAGATCTGCTGCCCGTGGAACCGCTTCGCCCGGCCGTCCGGCGAAAACGATTTCAAGCCACGGCACAATCTGGACAACGCCGAGCTGGCCGAGCTGTTCTTGTGGGATGAAGACAAATTCCTCACCAGCACCGAGGGTTCGCCGTTGCGCCGCGCCGGTTACGAGCGCTGGCTGCGCAATCTGGCGGTGGGACTGGGTAATGCACCATCAAGCATTCCGGTACTGGAAGCGCTCAAGGCGCGACGCGAATACCCGTCAGAACTGGTGCGCGAACATGTGGAATGGGCGCTGAAACAGCACGCCGACCGTCAAGGCGCGTCGTTATAGACGAACTTCGGCATTTCCCAGTGGAAGCGAATCGCCAACAGCCGCAATAGAAAGCCACCGAACAAGGTGATCAGAATCGCCTGCTCACTCGGCACGTTCAGGAAAAGGCACAACATGTAACACCACGCGGCAGCGAACGAGACGCTGGCGTACAGCTCGCGGCGGAAGATCAGCGGGATGTCGTTGCAGAAGATGTCGCGCAGGATGCCGCCGAATACCCCGGTGATCACGCCGCTGACCGAGGCCACCAGCATGCCGTGACCCATTTCCAGGGCGGTCATGCAGCCGATCAGGGTGAATGCCACCAGACCGACCGCGTCGAGCACCAGAAACAGCGAGCGCAGGTGGCGCATCCAGCGTGCGGTGAACACAGTGATCATCGCCGCGATCGTGGTCAGCACCAGGTATTCCGGGTGTTTGACCCAGGTCAGCGGGTAATGCCCGAGCAGCACGTCGCGCACCGAACCGCCACCCAACGCGGTGACGCAGGCGATCAGCACGACGCCGAACCAGTCCATGCCGCGACGGCCCGCGGACAGGGCGCCGGTCATGGCTTCGGCAGTAATGGCGACGAGGTAGAGCATCAGCAACATGGTGGCGATCCTGGCAGGAAGGCGCGCAGTCTACTCACTTCGCCGAGGCACCAAAAGAGGGCGCCCCGGCGTAGGTGCCGATCTCAGAACTTGATGAAATGCTTGCGGTAGTGCTGCAGCTCGGCGATGGATTCGCGGATGTCGTCCAGGGCCAGGTGAGTGCTGCCCTTCTTGAAGCTGTCACGCACGTCCGGCGCCCAGCGCGCGGCCAGTTCCTTGAGCGTGGAGACGTCGAGGTTGCGGTAGTGGAAGTAGCTTTCCAGTGACTTCATGTGGGTATAAAGGAAGCGGCGATCCTGGCAGATGCTGTTGCCACAGATCGGCGACTTGCCCTTCGGCACCCACTTTTCCAGGAAGGCGATGGTTTCGGCTTCGGCCTCGACCATGCTCACGCGGCTTTCACGCACGCGTTGGGTAAGGCCCGAGTTGCCGTGAGTGCGGGTGTTCCACTCGTCCATGCGGGCAAGGACTTCATCGCTGTGGTGGATCGCAATCACCGGGCCTTCGGCCAAGGTGTTCAGCTCACTGTCGGTGACGATGGTGGCCATTTCGATGATCACGTCGTTTTCCGGATCGAGACCGGTCATTTCCAGGTCGATCCAGATCAGATTCTGCGGGTTTTGCATATTTCGGCTCCTGAGCAATGCTGCGCAGTTTAGCCTAGGCAGCCTGCCGGGCGTGCTAAACTCGCGGCCGTTTTACCTAATCGCTGCATTCTTCAGACGGAACACCCATGGCCAAACGCCAACTCAATCGTCGTCAAAACTGGCGCATCGAAAAGATTCAGGGCGAGCGCGCCGCCCGCGCCGCCAAACGCGAGTCCTCGGCTGTCGAGGCGCTCGAAGGCGGCGATCTGGGCCCGGAACAGCACGGCCTGGTGATCGCCCACTTCGGTGTGCAGGTCGAGGTCGAGGCCGTTGACGGCGAACTGGCCGGCCAGGTCTTCCGCTGCCACTTGCGCGCCAACCTGCCGGCGCTGGTGACCGGCGACCAGGTGGTCTGGCGTGCCGGCAACCAGGGCATCGGCGTGATCGTCGCGCAACTGCCGCGCACTACTGAGCTGTGCCGTCCGGACAGCCGTGGCCAGCTCAAACCGGTGGCCGCCAACGTCGACATGATCGTCATCGTCTTTGCCCCGCTGCCCGAGCCCCATGCGAACCTGATCGACCGTTACCTGGTCGCGGCCGAGCACGCCGGCATCCGCCCCTTGCTGCTGCTGAACAAATTCGACCTGATCGACGAGCAGAACGCCCCGGCGCTGAACGCGCTGCTGGCGGTCTATCGCACACTGGGTTACCCGGTGCTGGAAGTCTCGGCGCACCACGGCAACGGCATGGAGCAATTGCAGAAGCAGCTCGACGGGCGCATCAGCGTGTTCGTTGGTCAGTCGGGTGTGGGCAAGTCGTCGCTGGTCAACAGTCTGCTGCCCGAGGTGGAAACCCGCGTCGGCCCGTTGTCCGAACTGTCCGGCCAGGGCACGCACACCACGACCACCGCGCGCCTGTTCCACTTCCCCGGCGGCGGCGAACTGATCGACTCCCCGGGCATCCGTGAATTCGGTTTGGGCCACGTCAGCCGCGCCGATGTCGAAGCCGGCTTCATCGAGTTCAACGACCTGCTCGGCACCTGCCGCTTCCGCGACTGCAAGCACGATCGCGAACCGGGATGCGCACTGCTCAAGGCTTTGGAAGATGGCCGCGTGCAGCAGCAGCGCATGAACAGCTACCGCTCGATCATCGCCAGTTTGCCGGAAAACGGTTACTAGGCTTTCAAGTAACCAGACACAAAAAAGCCGCGATCATCTCGCGGCTTTTTTGTGGGTCACTGTTTCGGCGCAGGAGCCGGAGCAGTAGCCGGTGCAGCCGGCACCGGGGCTGGTGCCGCTGCGCCCGGCTCAGTCGGTTTCGGCAGCGGGTCGTCGAACAGGTTCAGCCGTTCGCGCAACTCGTGGGCCGGCACCGGTTGCTGATCCGCCGGCAAGGCGTTCGAGTCGACCGGGGTGGCCGGCGCGGCGCCGTTCTGGCCTTGATCCGCCGGGTTCGACGGGTCGGCACCTTGCGCACCTTCGATGGCCGCCTGGGCCTTCTTGGTCAGCACCACGATGTCGATGCGACGGTTGACCGGGTTGAACGGGTTCTCCTTGTCGAACAGTGCCGACGAGGCGTAACCCACCACGCGAGCCACTTGCGAGTCCGGATAACTGCCCGCCACCAGCGCACGCCGCGCGGCGTTGGCACGGTTGGCCGAAAGCTCCCAGTTGCCGAAATCGCCGTTGCCCACGTAAGGCTTGGCATCGGTGTGGCCGCTGATGCTGATCTTGTTCGGCACCGCCTTGATGGTGTCGGCCATGGCCAGCAGGATGTCTTCGAAGTACGGTTTCAGGCGTGCGGAACCTGAGTCGAACATCGGCCGGTTCTCGGCGTCCATGATCTGGATGCGCAAGCCGTTCGGCGTGATCTCGAACAGGATCTGGTCCTTGAACTTCTGCAGCTGCGGGTTCTCGTCGACCTTGTTCTGCAGTTCCTGCAGCAACAGTTCCAAGCGCTCCTTCTCGACCTGCTCGGCCATGCCTTCGACCTGATCGGTGTCGACCGTGACCTTGTCCGGTTGCGGCTGCGACTTCACTTCAGGGTTGAGGGTGTTTTCCGGCGCGAGGGTCGGCGTACCGCCCAGGTCGATGATGTACGGCGTGCCGCTCTCGGAGAAACCGACCGGGTCCTTGAAGTAACCGGCGATGGCGATCTTCTGTTCCGGGGTCGCGGTGGACAGCAGCCACAACACCAGGAAGAACGCCATCATCGCCGTCGCGAAGTCGGCGAAGGCGATCTTCCACGCCCCGCCGTGATGCCCGCCGGCGATGCGCTTGACGCGCTTGATGATTATCGGCTGGTTATTTTCCATGACTTAACGACCGCGAACGGCTTGTTCCAGCTCGGCAAAGCTTGGACGGTGAGCCGGGTACAGAACCTTGCGACCGAACTCGACAGCCAGCGACGGCGGCATGCCGGAAGCCGAAGCCACCAGCGAGGCCTTGATGGCTTCGTAGACGTTCAGCTCTTCCTTGGCATCGTGGGCCAGGGAGTGCGCCAGCGGGCCGAAGAAACCGTACGCCGCGAGAATACCGAAGAAGGTACCCACGAGTGCCGCACCTACGTGCAGACCGATGGACTTCTGATCGCCATCACCCAAGGACGCCATGGTCACCACGATACCCAGTACCGCCGCGACGATACCGAAACCCGGCATGCCGTCGGCAATGCCGTTGACGGCGTGCGATGGGTGCTCCAGTTCTTCCTTGAGGCTGTAAAGCTCCATGTCGAACAAGCCTTCCAGCTCGTGCGGCGCCATGTTGCCGGAGGACATGATGCGCAGGTAATCGCAGATGAACGCGGTCATGCGTTCGTCTTTCAGTACCGCCGGGTACTTGGCGAAGATCGGGCTCGCGGCGGCGTCTTCGATGTCGCCTTCGATGGCCATCATGCCTTCGCGGCGGCTCTTGTTGAGGATCTCGTAGATCAGGCCCAGCACTTCCAGATAGAACGTGTGGCTGAAACGCGAACTGAACATGCTCAGGGATTTCTTGAGCACGTGCATCGTCATGTAGCCAGGGTTGGCCTGCAGGAATGCACCGAGTGCAGCACCACCGATGATCATCACCTCGAAGGGCTGGATCAGGGCGGCAATCTTGCCGTGGGAGAGCACGTATCCGCCGAGCACGCTCGCGAATACGACGATGATGCCGATAATTTTAGCCATAGGTAGAAAGGTACTTGTTTAAGTCGGGTTCAAGGTCATATTCGGAAGTTAAAAAATCTCTTCTTCTACTTATCGGCAAAACTGCGCCAGACTATAGCCAGTTCAGGCGAAAAGCCAATTTAGCCCGTGCCGGGCGCGTCTACAGCAGATGAAGATCCCGTTCAGACATGGCTAATGAAACGAACGTCCCACACGTAAAACCGACCACACTCGATGGCTGGGTGAAGCTGCTCGACAGCGTTCGCCTGCCGGTGCCGCAAGACGCCCATGACCGGGTCTGCCGGTCGATTCGTGATGACCGCAGCTCGCTGCGCGACATTGCCGACCTGATGCAGGACAGCCCGGCGCTGGCCCTGAGCATCATCCGCGAAGCCAACCGCCACACCCACGGCAACATGACCGCGCCTGCGGAAAACCTCGAAGTGGCGATCAATCGCCTCGGCCTTGCCCGTACCGAAGAACTGCTCGCTCGCCTGCCCGCCGAACCTGCCGCACAGATCCCCCAGGCCCTGCGCCAGTTGCAGATGATCAGCCAGCACGCCACGCAACAGGCCAACGGTTTTTTCGCCAGCCGCCTCGCGCGACTGTGGCAGGACATTCATTGGGGCAGCCTGTTGTTTCTGTCGCCGCTATGGCCGTTGGCGCTGACCTTTCCCAAACTGCTTGAAGAGTGGGAGGTGCGGGTTATCCACAAGGGCGAATCGGCGCGAGTCGTGGAAAAGCAGCTGTTCGGCGTGCGCCTGCTGAAAATCGGCGAAGCGCTGGTGGAAGCCTGGCGTTTGCCGATCTGGGTGCAGCAAGGTTATCGGCTGCTGCTGACCGAGCAGCGCGAACTGGTCAAGGTTCTGCGCATTGCCCGCGATGTCGATCATCCATTGCGCCAGCAAAACCGCCTCGACGACGATCCGACCCTGCGCCGCTGGCTCAATCAACCGGCCAATACCGTGTTGCTCGCCAACGGTCTGGCACTCTCGGCGCAACAGGCCTGGGACAGTCCGCACAGCGAGCGCTGGCAATACCTGACCAGCCTTTACCTGCAAATCTCGATGGACGAGGTGCAACAGCAGTTGCACCAACAGGCCGCAATCAGCGCTCGCCATCACTTCATGCCTGACCTCTGGCACCCGGCGGTTTCGCTGCTGTGGCCGTGGGGTACCCGCCGCCTGCCCGCCGGAATGCTGCCGGCTGCGGCGCCTTCCGCTGAAGACCTGACCCAGTGGCTCCGGCAATGCGCAGAACTGCTGGCCGTGCCAAGCCGCTTCACCAACGCCATGAGCCTGACCGTCGCCGCCCGCGACGCACTGGTCGCCAGCGGCATGCGCCGGGTGATGATCCTGATGGCCGACCGCAGCCACGCCAATCTGCGCGTCCATCAAACCTCGGGATTGCCGAAGGAAGCCGCTGCGCTCAATTTCGTCGTCAGCCAGAGTTCGGTGCTGCAACGCTTGCTCGCGCAGCAGGCGCAAGTGCGGATCACCCCTGACAACAACGCCCAGTTTTCCGCCCTGCTGCCGCCCTCGCTGCGCACGCTGTTTCGTGGCGAACACCTGTTCCTGCGCTCGCTGGTGAACAACGGCCGGGTGATCATGATCGTGGTCGCCGACCAGGGTGGCGGGCCGTTTGCCGACATCACCGTGCAGGCCTTCGGCAAAACCGCGCAGTGCATCGAGAAAGCCCTGCACAGTTTTAGCCAGCGCGGCCAATGACAGCTACAATCCTTCCCCTTTGTGCTCTGGAGACCTCACATGTCTGATTTCTCTGGCCTGGCCCTGGTGATCGAGCCGAGCGACCTGCTGCCGCGCCTCGAATCCCGCGATCTGATTCTGGTGGATCTGACCAGTGCCGCCCGCTACGCCGAGGGACACATTCCCGGCGCACATTTTGTTGATCCGAAACGCACCCAGCTGGGTCAGGCGCCGGCTCCGGGCCTGTTGCCGAGCAAAGAAAAACTCGAAGAACTGTTCGGTGAGCTCGGCCATCGCAAGGACGCGGTCTACGTGGTCTATGACGACGAAGGCGGCGGCTGGGCCGGACGCTTCATCTGGCTGCTCGACGTGATCGGCCATGACAAATACCACTACCTCGACGGCGGTCTGCCGGCGTGGCTGGCGGAAGGTTCGCCGATGTCGATCCAGATTCCTCCAGCGGCGGGCGGCCCGGTTACCCTGACGCTGCACGAGGAACCGACCGCCACCCGCGAATACCTGCAGAGCCGTCTCGGCGCCGCTGACCTGGCAATCTGGGACGCTCGCGGCCCGCTGGAATATTCCGGCGAAAAGGTCCTGGCGGCCAAGGGTGGACACATCCCAGGCGCGGTCAATTTCGAATGGACGGCAGGCATGGATCAGGCGCGCCAGCTGCGCATCCGTACCGACATGCCGCAGATCCTCGAAAACCTCGGGATCACCAAAGACAAAGAAATCATTACTCACTGCCAGACCCATCATCGGTCCGGTTTCACTTATCTGGTGGCCAAGGCCCTCGGTTATCCGCGGGTCAAGGGCTACGCCGGTTCCTGGGGCGAATGGGGCAACCACCCCGACACCCCCGTCGAGCTTTAAGGATTTTTAAGGACAGTCATGAAAGAGCGTTTGTTTATCATCAGCCAATACCTGCTGCCGCATCACTTGCTGTCGCGCCTGGCCGGCTGCGTCGCCGAGTGCCGCGTGCGCTGGTTCAAGAATGCCTTCACCACCTGGTTCGCCAAGCGTTACCAAGTGGACATGTCGCAGGCACTGGTTGAAGACGTGACCGCTTACGAGCACTTCAACGCCTTCTTCACCCGCGCGCTGAAAGACGGCGCACGTCCGCTGGACCAGACCCCGGGCGCAATCCTCAGCCCGGCCGACGGTGCGATCAGCCAGCTCGGCCCGATCGAGCACGGCCGCATTTTCCAGGCCAAGGGCCACAGCTTCAGCGTGCTGGAACTGCTGGGCGGCGACGCGGCCAATGCGGCGCCGTTCATGGGCGGTGAATTCGCCACTGTTTACCTGTCGCCGAAGGACTACCACCGCGTGCACATGCCGCTGGCCGGCACCCTGCGCGAAATGGTCTATATCCCGGGCCGGATCTTCTCGGTCAACCAGACCACCGCGGAAAACGTTCCGGAACTGTTCGCCCGCAACGAGCGCGTGGCGTGCATCTTCGACACCGAGCGCGGGCCGATGGCCGTGGTGCTGGTGGGCGCGATGATCGTGGCCTCGATCGAAACCGTTTGGGCCGGTCTGGTCACGCCACCGAAGCGCGAACTGAAAACCTTCCGCTACGACGAAGCCGCCCGTGCACCGATTCATCTGGAAAAAGGTGCGGAGCTGGGGCGCTTCAAGCTGGGTTCGACCGCAATCGTGCTGTTCGGACCGGATCAGGTGAAGTGGGTGGAAGAATTGAAAGCCGGCTCGCCGGTACAGATGGGCCAGGCCCTGGCACAGTCCAACGCCTGAACCTGTTGATCCGCCCTTTCGCACGTCTGCGAAGGGGCGGACACGACCTGAGTGGCGCCGTTACTCTATCTGCCCACGGAAGCCGATCGGCCCTTCGTTGGCGTAGGTATTGGTGCCGCTGAGGTTTTTCCCTCCGTCATTGGACGTGACACTCAACGCGATAACATTCTGGTTATCCCGCCCGCCGATCACCCATTTGCCACCTGGATGCCAAGGGGCATCGTTGCCACCCCACTGGTTCTCGACGTTGTACTGGTTCTGGCCAGTGCGCTGAGCCTTGAAGCCAATAGGGCCTTCGCCGGCGTAAGTCATGGTGCCGGTGAAGCTTTTGCCACCGTCGCCGGACTTGATGTCGATCGCGACGACATTCTGGTTGTCCCGCGCGCCCAGCACCCAGGTTCCACCCGGATGCCAAGGTGCCGAACTACCGCCCCATTGATTTGCCACTGCGTATTTAGACATGAACCTCATCTCCTTGAAGTTTTTCAGAGACCTGCCCGACGTTGCGGCAAGCCGTGCAACCGTGCGTTTCCGATCGCACGCCTGAGAGCCTAGTAGCGCCTGCCGAAATGGCACCAGGCCAGCAGACCAACGGTAAAAAAGCCTGACAATCGCCTGCGAAACAGACCACAACTGCTAGAGTTTTTGGCATTGCCCTATTCGCCGCCGGAGCTGGTCACGGCATGAGTGAGCCTCGATCCCAACCACAACTGAGCGCCCCGACGCCCACGCAGTTGCGCCTGTCCTTCTGTGAAGCCACCCCGCGCGACCTCAAGCGCTGGATCGCCGGCCTGCCCAAGGCCAACATCGGCGAAACCGCGCGCCTGCTGTATCAAGGCCTCGGCGAACTCAATCAACTGCTGACGCCCAGCGACAACCGCCTGCATCTGCTGGAGTTGCTGCGCCCGGAGGTGTATTTCGTCTGCCAGCACCTGGAGCGGCATTTTCTGCATCAGGCGATCATGCTCGATGAGCGCTCACGCAAGATCAGCAACCTGTGCCAGGCCCTGCAAAGTCAGTTGGCCATCGGTTACAAACAGATCATTGTGCGGATCGCGCCAAAGTACTCTCGGGATCGCGCGGCATTGGTGAGCGAAGCGCTGCAGCGGGCGGCCCATGCGCTGAAAGGGCAATTGGTTCGTGCCACGCAGTTGTACAGCGCCGCACCGGAACAGCTGTGGTTCGAGCTGCATCAATTGTTTCGCTGTGCCTGCGAGCTGCAACTGCAACATCGCCGGGTGCGCGACGACCTTGCCAGCCTCACCGGCGAGTTGAGCGTCGAACAGACCTACCTCGCCGCCTTGCTGCTGGGCAGCGCCCGCTGCAATCAGTTGCGCCAGAACCAGATCGCGCGCCTGGCCCAAGTAGTGGAACCGTGGAGTGCCTGGCTGAAACTGCACCCCGCCAATCCGGGCGAGGGGCTGTTCGCGGTCTCGGCAGAGATCGACGCCGGCCCGCGTTACCGCTCCCAGTTTCGCAGCGAGCAACAGGCCCGTCTGCTCGGCTTCGATCCGCAACCGCTGGTGAATGCCATCGAAGCGCACCTGCTTCATCAGGATGCGACCTCGCCGCTGCCCGTGCCGTCCGGCCTGACCCTCGACACCTTGCAACACCTGCACGCCACCTGGGGTGAAGCCGCCGAACGTAGCTTCCAGCGCACCGTCGGTCAGGGCAACCTGACCGTGTGCGTCGGGATGAGCGCCCTGCACTTTTACCTCGGCGGCGAACGCACCTTCAGCGAATTGCTCAAGCACCCCGGCGCCCGTGCGGCGAATTTCAGCCGCGCGGTGGTTCAGGGCGAAAAGGACAGCTGGAGCCAGGCGTTCGATGCCGCACCGCAAAGCACATCCGATGAATTATTGCCCTACGAGGAAATCCGCTACGAACCGCTGATCGACGATGAAGGCGACGCCGACAGCCCGCCGCATTACCCGACCTATGCCTTGCCGGTGATCAACCACAGCCCCGGAGGTTATTGCCTGGCCTGGCCAAAAGACGTACCCGCCGAATTGCAGGCCGGGGAAATGGTCGGGATTCAAGACAGCCTCAATCAGGGCTGGAGTATTGCCGTGGTGCGCTGGATCCGCCAGGTGCGCGGCGCCGGTACGCAAATGGGCATCGAACTGGTGGCGCCCCATGCGCGACCGTGCGGGCTGCAACTGGTGCGTTCGCGGGATGATCACAGCCAGTATCTGCGCGGTTTGTTGTTGCCGGAGATCAGCGCGATCGACTTGCCGGCGACATTACTGGCGCCGCGACTGCCGTTTCAGGAAGGCAATAAAGTGCTGATCAACACCCAGGGCGAAGAGCACCGCGCCGGGCTGGATCGGCGGGTGGCCAGCACTCACAGTTTCAATCAGTTTGCCTATCGCTCGCTGGAGGCCGCGCAGAATGGCGGGAGCGAGGAGGATTTCGACTCGTTGTGGAAATCCCTTTGAGTGGAACCGGGTAATCCGGGGCACCCCCTTCGCGAGCAAGCCCGCTCCCACATTTGAAATGCATTCCAACGTAGAAGCGAGCTTGCTCGCGAAGGGGCCAGCTCAGGCGGCAGAGCTCTCAGAGCTGCCCGTCGCGATCCCGGAAGCCCAGCAGGTACAGCACGCCATCCAGCCCGAGGGTGGAAATCGCCTGCTTCGCCGACTGCTTGACCAGCGGCTTGGCGCGGAATGCCACGCCCAGACCGGCAATCGCCAGCATCGGCAGGTCGTTGGCGCCGTCGCCCACGGCGATGGTCTGCTCCAGGCGCAAACCTTCTTTTTCAGCCAGCTGTTTCAGCAGATCGGCCTTGCGCTGAGCATCGACGATCGGCTCGATCGCCACGCCGGTGCACTTGCCGTCGACCACTTCCAGTTCGTTGGCGAACACGTAGTCGATACCGAGTTTGGCCTGCAATTGCTTGGCGAAGTAGGTGAAGCCGCCCGAGAGGATCGCAGTCTTGTAGCCCAGGCGCTTGAGCTCGGCGAACAGGGTTTCGGCGCCTTCGGTCAGGCGCAGCGAAGCGCCGATCGAGTCGAGCACGCTGACATCCAGGCCCTTGAGCAGCGCCAGACGCTCTTTGAAGCTGGCGCGGAAGTCCAGCTCGCCGGCCATTGCCCGCTCGGTGATTTCCGAAACCTGGTCGCCGACGCCGGCGGCTTTGGCCAGTTCGTCGATGACTTCGGCTTCGATCAGGGTCGAGTCCATGTCGAACACCGCCAGACGACGGTTGCGACGAAACAGCGAATCTTCCTGGAAGGCGATGTCGACGTTCAGCTCCTGGGCCACGCTGAGGAACTCGGCGCGCAGGGCTTGCGGGTCGGCCGCTTCGCCACGCACGGAGAACTCGATGCAGCCCTTGCCCTTGTCCGCCGGGGTGTCCAGCGGCATGCGACCCGACAGACGGTCGATATGGTCGATGTTCAGGCCATATTTGGCGGTGATTGAACTCACGGCCTGCAACTGGCCGGCCGTGACCTTGCGGGTCAGCAGGGTAACGATGTGGCGCTTCTTGCCCTGATTGCCCACCCATTGCTGGTAATCCTCTTCGGACACCGGGGTGAAGCGCACCTGCTGGTCGAGCTCATAGCCCTTGAACAGGATGTCCTTGAGCACCGACTTGCCTTGCTCGGAGTCGGGGATTTCCACGAGGATGCCGAACGACAGCATGTCGTGAATCACCGCCTGACCGATGTCGAGGATATTCACACCACCTTGGGCCAGAACACCGGTAATGGCCGCTGTCAGACCCGGACGGTCGACTCCCGTGATGTTAATCAGGACGATTTCGCGCAACGCGCACCCCCGCAACTGGAAAAAAACCGCATTCTACCCACTTTCAGTGACCATCGGGCACCGCCAGCGCTTTGCCGGTCTAGGGCCTGTCGCTATACTGCGCGTCAACTTCACGGACAAAAGAGCCGAGCTCAGTGAACCGGCCCACGCCAGTTAAAACCGATAACTTCTTCCTGCTGATCTTCCGTGCACTGCGCCACCGCCGTGTACCGATTGCATTGCGCATTGCCAGCCATAACGTGATCCTGGTCGCCCTGGCCCTGGTGATCTATGCCTGCGTGATGGGCCTGCAGTTCAAGCAGGCCATGCACGAGCAGGCCGATGCGCTGGGCGAAAGCCTGACCACGCAGACCGCCACCTCCGCCACCGAGCTGCTGGTGTCCAACGACATCCTCAGCCTCAACGTGTTGCTCAATAACCTGACCAAGAACAAGCTGGTGGCCCACGCTGCCATCTACAGCGTGGACAACCGCATCCTCGCCGAGTCCGGTCAGCGGCCCAAGCACGGCCTGCTGGGCGAAGCCGAGGGCATGTACGAGAGCAAGATCACCTTCCAGGACGTGACCGCCGGGCAACTGCGCATCAGCCTGGACATGGACCAGTTCCAGCAGCCGATGACCATCAGCATGCAAAGCATGGGCATTCTGAGTGCGATCCTGCTGGCGCTGTCTCTGGCCCTGAGCCTGCGTCTGGGCCGGCACATCTCCACGCCGCTGCTGCAACTGCGCGTGTGGCTGCGCCGGATCGACGAATATACGCCGGGTATCGAGCGTCAGGACGAGATCGGCGATCTTGCCCGCCAGTTGCACGCCAACTATGCCCCGGAGCCGGCCGAACCGGAGCCTGAGCCGGAACCCGAGTTCGAGGACGACGAGCCGGAATTCGAAGTGCGCAACCTGCGTGATCCGAGCTTCGACGAGAGCCGCCCGATGGCTGCGCAGAAACCTGCGCCACGCCATGTGGTCAGCACCGTTGAAGACGACGATGACGAAGATCCGTTCGCCGATCTGCGCGACGAGTCGCTGAGCGAAACCGCACAACCGGCGGTTCGCCGGCCCACCCCGAGCGTGCCGCAACACACGGCAGTGCTGGCGGTGCAACTGGGTTCGCAAGAGCAACTGCGCCGCTTGCCGCGCGCACGTCTGGAAGAGCTGCAGGATCGTTATCGCGACTGCCTGGAGCAGGCTGCTTCGCTGTATCAGGGTGAAATCGAAACCCTGAACGACGGCAGCACGTTGATGCTGTTCCACACCGAAGACAGCGGCGACGATTACCTGACCAACGCCATCTGCTGCGGCGAGCTGCTGCGGGCGCTGGGCCACCAGTTGCAGATCGAAGTCGCCGACAGCGGCATCACCCTGCAATTGCAGTTGGGCCTGACTCTTGGTGAAGAACTGTTCGGCCTGAGCCAGATCGACCTGTTGCTGACCGACTCTGCCCAGGACGCCCTGGCCCTGTCGCAACACAGCCGCAACCTGCTGCTGGTGGAGCGCAAGATCGGTGACGACGCGCTGATCCGCCAGCGTGCGCGAATTCGGCCGATTGCCAGCCCTGAGGGGGCTTGCTGTGTGGAGCGGTTGATGGAGCCTTATCCATCGATGCTTGAACGGCAACTGGCGCGGATGCATGAGCGCCGGGCCTGAGGCCCTGCCCTTGATGTGAAGAAGCCCACAGGCGAGTGATTGTCTGTGGGCTTTTTTGTGCGTGGTGGTTTCGTGATTGCGCCAGGCTTTGGAGCCCCCTCACCCTAGCCCTCTCCCAAAGGGAGAGGGAACCGATCCGGGAATATTGAAGAGCTGCAGCGACTTGAACGCCCAGCTTTGAATCCATAATCGCCAAGATCTTTCAGGTCGATGTATGACGCCAGACACCTCGGTCAGTCCCCTCTCCCTCCGGGAGAGGATTAGGGTGAGGGGGGGCTCTTGATCTTTCACTGAACCCCAGACACAACAAAGCCCGCACAAGGCGGGCTCTGTTCTGACTCGATCCAGTCCTAGAAGCGGAACACTTCCATATCCGTTCGAATCGGCGAAGCCATCGGTATCTTCGGCTGCTTCTCGGCTTCCGCCGCCGGTGCTGCCGGCTTCGGTGCCGGTTTGCGTGGCGCCTCGGCAACCGGTGGCTGATTGGCCAACGGCTTGAGCGCTACCGACAACTGCTCGGCCAAACGCTGCAACAACACGCCCTGCGCCTGCACCTGCGCGGCAGTGGTGCCGGCGTGCTGTTCCTGTAGATGGACGATGCGGTTATCGCGCACCTGGCCACGGCGGTCGATCAGACGCCACTGCGCGTCGAGAATCGCCGGTTGCTTGGCACCGGAATCCAGACGCGTGATGGTCAACAGCACCTGCACATCCGGGGTGAACCCGGTGGTGGCCGGCGCCAGCACTACACGTTGACTGTCCAGATGACCGGCAACCTGACGCAGCAGCAACTGATCGATATCCGACGAAAGGCTGCCGGCCCAGCGACCATCGACCGCAGCCTGCAGGCTGCCGTCCGGCTGACGCTGCAACAGGGTTTCCCGTTGCAGGTAATCGGCAACGATCACAGGGCCCAGCAAAACTGCCATGCCTGAGCTTTGCGCAGGCTGAGCCGGACTTCCGCTGTCCAGCTGATACAGCGACACCGGCTGGTGAACGCTGCAACCCGCCAGGCCAAGAACGCCGGCGAGCAGGAAAATAAGGGGGCGCAGAGAAGTCATCATCCCGTCCAGGTGGCCGCCACAAGGCTGACCACAGTGAAAATACTCAACAAATATGAAGAACGCTCGGCCACGCCGGCGCTTGGAAAGGCCATATCATCCGTGAATATGCGTTCCGACTCCAGCGCCAAAGCGCCGATCTACGGGTTAAATCGTAGATCGGGCGCTCTAGAGAGGCGTTCTCAGTCATTTTCCCCGAAGGAGAAAAGAGTGCGAACGCTTCCGGGCCGCTTAATTGAGGTTTTCGACGAGCAGCGCATCCACCCGCTGGAAGCCACGTGGCAGTTTGTTACCACGGCGACCACGTTCACCTTTGTAGTGTTCGAGGTCGTCGGCCTTCAACGACAAGGTGCGTTTTCCGGCCTGCAGCACCAAGGTGGCGCCTTCCGGAAGAACGGCGATGTCCGTGACATATTCTTCGCGACTGGCCACACGTTCACCGGAAATACCGATGATCTTGTTGCCTTTGCCCTTACCTAATTGTGGCAGATCGCTGATCTTGAAGATCAGCAGGCGACCCTCGGTCGTTACCGAGGCCAGCCAGTTGTGCTCGCGATCGACGACCGGACGCGGCGCGATCACCTTGGCGTTGTTCGGCAGGCTCAACAGCGCCTTGCCGGCCTTGTTCTTGGCCTGCAGGTCTTCGCCTTTCACCACAAAACCGTAACCGGCGTCAGAGGCGATCACGTACAGCGAATCCTCCTCAGGCATCAGCACGCATTCGAACGTTGCGCCCGGCGGCGGCGTCAGACGGCCGGTCAACGGCTCGCCCTGGCCCCGTGCCGATGGCAGGGTATGGGTGGCCAGCGAGTAACTGCGGCCCGTGGAGTCGATGACCACGGCCGACTGGTTCGAACGCCCCGCCGCCGAGGTCTTGAAGCCGTCCCCGGCCTTGTACGAAAGGCCGGTCGCATCGATTTCATGGCCCTTGGCCGAACGGATCCAGCCTTTTTCCGACAGCACGACAGTAACTTTCTCGTTCGGCAGCAGATCGTGCTCGGTCAGCGCCTTGGCTTCGGCGCGCTCGACAATTGGCGACCGACGGTCGTCGCCGTAGGTTTCGGCGTCTTTCAACAGCTCGCTGCGAACCAGCTTCTTCAGCTTGGCTTCGCTGCTCAGCAGCGCTTGCAGCTTGGCTTGTTCCTTGAGCAGTTCGTCCTGCTCGTCGCGCAGCTTCATCTCTTCCAGTCGCGCCAACTGACGCAGACGGGTGTCGAGGATGTAGTCGGCCTGGATTTCGCTGAGGGCAAAACGCTCGATCAGCTTGGCTTTCGGATGTTCCTCGGTACGGATGATATGAATCACTTCATCCAGATTGAGGTAGGCAATCAGCAAACCGTCCAACAGGTGCAGGCGACGCTCGACCTTGTCGAGACGGAATTGCAGGCGGCGACGCACGGTCAGCACGCGGAATTCCAGCCACTCCACCAGCAGTGCGCGGAGGTTCTTCAGCTGCGGTTTGCCGTCCAGACCGATGATGTTGACGTTGACCCGGTAGGTCGACTCCAGCTCGGTGCTGGCGAACAGGTGCTGCATCAGCGCTTCATGATCGACGCGGCTGTTGACCGGGATGATCACGATGCGGCACGGGTTTTCGTGGTCGGATTCGTCGCGAAGATCGGCGATCTGCGGCGCTTTCGACGGCTTGGCCTGCATCAACGCGGCGATCTGCTCCAGCACTTTGGCCCCGGAGACCTGGTGCGGCAGCGCGGTGACGATGATGTCGCCGTCCTCGACGTGGTACACGGCGCGCATGCGCACCGAACCCTTGCCGGTTTCGTACATTTTCAGCAGGTCGGCGCGCGGGGTGATGATTTCCGCTTCGGTCGGGTAGTCCGGGCCCTGGATGTGTTCACAGAGCTGTTCGACCGTGGCTTTTGGCTCGTCGAGCAGACGCACGCACGCCGTGGCGACTTCACGCAGGTTGTGCGGCGGCACGTCGGTGGCCATGCCCACGGCGATACCGGTGGTGCCGTTGAGCAGGATGTTCGGCAAACGTGCCGGCAACACCAGCGGCTCCTGCAGGGTGCCGTCGAAGTTCGGGCCCCAGTCTGCGGTGCCCTGGCCCAGCTCGCTGAGCAGCACTTCGGAATAACGTGACAGCCGCGCTTCGGTGTAACGCATGGCGGCGAAGGATTTCGGATCGTCCGGCGCACCCCAGTTGCCCTGGCCGTCCACCAGCGTGTAGCGATAGCTGAACGGCTGGGCCATCAGCACCATGGCTTCGTAGCACGCCGAGTCGCCGTGCGGGTGGAACTTGCCGAGCACGTCGCCGACAGTACGCGCCGACTTCTTGTGCTTGGAATCGGCGTCCAGCCCCAGCTCGCTCATGGCGTAGACGATACGCCGCTGTACAGGTTTCAGACCGTCGCCGATATGCGGCAGGGCACGGTCCATGATCACGTACATGGAGTAGTTGAGGTAGGCATTTTCGGTGAAGTCAGCCAGCGACCGGCGTTCTACGCCATCTAAGCTGTCTGCAAGGTTGTCGCTCATGCGGGCCTCATCGGTTCGTTGTCTGGCGCAGCAGCATGGTGCCGCCGCGCTGAGTAAATTCAAGTTTGTTCAGGGCGCTCATGCCGAGCAGCACCTGATCGCCATGCAGGCCGGGCGCCACCAGTGCGCGGACGTCCCGCAGCACGATGTCGCCCAGTTGCAGGCGGTCGATCCGGGTGCGATAGCCCTGGCTCAGGCCATTGGCCGTGCTCAAGGTCACACCGAAACCTTCTTCCAGCCGGAGGTTTTTCGCCACCTCGGCCGGGATTGCCACGTCGGTCGCGCCGGTGTCGAGCATGAACTCCACCGGCCGACCGTTGATCAGGCCGCTGGCGACAAAATGTCCCTGGGCGTTGCCGATCAGTTTCACTTCGATAAAGCCATTACCTTGCTGCGAATCCACTTCCACATTGGGATTACGCTGACGCTCTTCCCACTGGCCGAAAAACCGCGTGGCCAGAAACAGCGCCGCGCACCAGGCCAGAATCATCAGCACCCGACCGGCGCGTTTGCCCGGCGGTTGCTGGCTCATGGCTTGGCGCTCCAGCCACCCTCAGGCGCGGCGAAACGCCAGATGATCGGGCGAACCTCGCCATCGGCGCGCGGGCCGAAATTGTTGTCGACGCCGATCCAGGCACCTTGAGCATCGACCACCAGCGCCTCTTCCAGCCCGAAGTTCTGCGAGTAACGCCGATTGGCCTGCAACAGCTCGGCCGCATACGACCAGCAAAGCTCGACCTTGGCCGTCAGCGCATCGCGACGACAGATCTGGTACGCGTTGCGCTCAAGGGTAAACAGTTTGCCGTTGAACAGAGATATATCGGAAAAATCCCGATTGACCGGACGGGCTTTCGGGAACTGCGGCGGTTGCATTTCCATGCCGCCTTCACTGAGCAATACGCAGCGACCGTCACAATCCCATACCGTCTGCTGGCGCTTGATCATCAGCAAGCCACGGCTTTGCCGCTCGGCAGCCAGCCACATCTGATCGCCCGCCGGGTTGATCGCCAGACCTTCGAATATCGCGTTGAACTGCAGCAACATGCCACTGGCCCGCGCTTCGCGAACCATCATCGGCGAGATTTTCAGCCACGACGACGGCCCCTGCGGCGGCACTTGCAGCACCGCTGCGTGGGCTTCGCTGACAATGTAGCGGTTGCCGGCGCTGTCGCAGGTGATGCCTTCGAAATCCAGATCACCGCCACGAACGAAAGACGCCGCCCAGGTGCGCGAGCTGATGCCCCACGGCAAGCCGCTGTCCGGCACTTTCGGTGGATCGATACGCACAGCCGTGGCCTGCCAGACCCGGTCGCGGATATCGAGACGGTAGATCTGGTCATCGTCGCGGTCCGAAACGGTCCACAGGTCATTGCCGCAAAGGGCCAGCCCCGACAGATTGCCGCCGCGCATGCCTTCGACGGGATGTTCGGCGAGCACGCGCAGTTCTTGCACAGGCTCTGCCGACACCGTCATCGAACCCAGCAGCAACGCACCCGCCAAGGCCCAGCCAAACCGCATCAGGCCAGGACCTCGGCAAGGTTGCCCTTGGATTCGAGCCAGGTCTTGCGGTCGCCTGCGCGTTTTTTCGCCAACAGCATGTCCATCATTTCCGAGGTCTCGGCGAAGTCGTCCCCTAGGGTCAACTGCACCAGGCGCCGGGTGTTCGGGTCCATGGTGGTTTCACGCAGTTGCGGCGGGTTCATTTCACCCAGACCTTTGAATCGGGTGACCTGCGGCTTGCCGCGCTTCTTCTCGGCCACCAGACGGTCAAGAATCCCGTCGCGCTCGGCGTCATCCAGGGCGTAGAAAATCTCTTTGCCCAGGTCGATGCGGTACAGCGGCGGCATCGCCACGTAGACGTGACCGGCATCCACCAGCGGGCGGAAATGCTGGACGAACAGGGCGCACAACAATGTTGCGATGTGCAGACCGTCGGAGTCGGCGTCGGCAAGGATGCAGATCTTGCCGTAGCGCAGCTGGCTCATGTCCTCGGCGCCCGGATCGACACCGATCGCTACCGCAATGTTGTGCACTTCCTGGCTGGCCAGCACTTCGCTGCCGTCGACTTCCCAGGTGTTGAGGATCTTGCCGCGCAACGGCAGGATCGCCTGGAATTCCTTGTCCCGCGCCTGTTTGGCCGAACCGCCGGCGGAATCACCTTCCACCAGGAACAGCTCGGAACGCATCGGGTCCTGCCCGGCGCAATCGGCCAGTTTGCCCGGCAATGCCGGCCCCTGGGTGATGCGTTTGCGCTCGACCTTTTTGCTCGCTTTCAGGCGACGGCCGGCGTTGCTGATTGCCAGTTCGGCCAGCGCCAGACCGGTTTCCGGGTTGGCGTTGAGCCACAGGCTGAAAGCGTCTTTAACCACACCGGAGACAAACGCCGCCGCTTCACGGGACGACAGACGCTCTTTGGTCTGGCCGGAGAATTGCGGTTCCTGCATCTTCATCGACAGGACGAAAGCGATGCGCTCCCAGACGTCTTCCGGCGCCAGCTTCACGCCGCGCGGCAGCAGGCTGCGGAACTCGCAGAACTCGCGCATCGCGTCGAGCAGGCCCTGACGCAGACCGTTGACGTGGGTGCCGCCCTGCTCCGTCGGGATCAGGTTGACGTAGCTTTCAGTGACCGATGTGCCGCCTTCCGGCAGCCACAACAGCGCCCACTCGACCGCCTCCTTGGTGCCGGCCAGGTTGCCGCAGAACGGCGCGTCCGGCAGGCGCTCGAATTCGCTGACCGCATCCACCAGATAGGAGCGCAGGCCGTCTTCGTAGTGCCACTCGACCTTTTCGCCGGTGCCTTTGTCTTCGAAGCTGATCAGCAGCCCCGGGCACAGAACGGCCTTGGCCTTGAGCACGTGCTTGAGGCGGCTGATGGAGAATTTTGGTGAGTCGAAGTATTTCGGATCCGGCGCGAAGTAAACGCTGGTTCCGGTATTGCGCTTGCCGACGGTGCCGATCACTTGCAGATCGGTGGCCTTGAAGCCGTCGGCGAAGGTCATTTCGTATTCGTTGCCGTCACGCTTGACCCGCACCCGTACCTGGGTCGACAGGGCGTTGACCACCGAAATACCCACCCCGTGCAAACCGCCGGAGAACTGGTAGTTCTTGTTGGAAAACTTGCCGCCCGCATGGAGCTTGGTGAGGATCAGTTCAACACCCGACACACCCTCTTCCGGGTGGATGTCGACCGGCATGCCACGGCCGTCGTCGCAGACTTCCAGCGAATGGTCGGCGTGGAGGATGACCTGGATCGATTTGGCGTGGCCGGCCAGGGCTTCGTCGACGCTGTTGTCGATGACTTCCTGGGCAAGGTGGTTCGGCCGACTGGTGTCGGTGTACATGCCGGGGCGTTTGCGCACCGGGTCGAGGCCCGAGAGGACTTCGATGGCGTCGGCGTTATAGGAGCTAGCGCTGGGAGTGGCCATAGGGTCTCGTCGTCAGTGATTCAATGAAAATGGGGCAAGACTTCACAGTGCAGTGAAATCGATTGCCTGATAGATATCGGCGCCAATCCCGGCAAAGCTGAGCAATGCCGGCAATTGTTTAACAAATCCCTGGAAACTGTGGTCGCCACCGGCCTGAATGCGCAAGGCACAGGCCCGGTAATACTGCTGGGCAAGGCGATAATCCAGCGTTTCGTCCCCGGTCTGCAACCATACCTGATAGCGCTGCGGATCCTGCGGTGCCGGCACTTCCAGCTCGGCCAGGGCCGTCACGTGGTCGTGGGTCAGCTCCCAGGTTTCGTCGGTGTACAGGTTTTTCTGGGTGCCCAGGTATCCGTCGAACATCCGGTGCGGACTGACGGCCGGGTTGACCAGCAGGGCTTTCAGGCCATGGCGCTCGGCCAGGTGAGTCGCATAGTAGCCGCCGAGCGAACTTCCCACCAGCAATGGCCGGCCGAGTTCGGCGATTGCCTGTTCCAGCTGACCGATGGCTTCGCGCGGGTGGTGATGCAGCGCCGGCACACGCAGTTGATCGCTCAAACCCAGCCGTTCCATCACCTCGACCAGCTGACAGGCCTTCTTCGAGGCCGGCGCGCTGTTGAAACCATGGATATAGAGAATCGAACCGGACATTTGAGCTCCCTGGGCGTCGGCTGAAGATAGCGGAGTTTACAGGGAGTCGAGGGGTGTTGGGCCAGCACCTGAGGAAATCAGCGCTGCGCCCTTTGATCAGTATCCGTCGGAGCCGTAATCAACAGTGAACCGGAAATCGGTGACACGCTCCACGCCCGTCTCGATTCGCCCGTCCGGCAACAACCGCAACCAGCGATACCCCGGCGCCTGTTCGCCAACCTTGAAGTCTTCGCTGCCTGGCTCGAACTGGATGCAGGTCGACGGCGATGCGATCAGCCGTACGCCGTTGCGTTCGCGGTCGATCTCCTGATGGACATGCCCCCACAGCACGGCGCGGGCCTGTGGGAAACGGTCAAGCACTTCGAAAAACGCTTCCGGATTGCGCAAGCCGATCGGCTCCATCCATGCGCAACCGATCGACACCGGATGGTGGTGGAAGCACACCAGATGATGGCGATCCGGCGCTTCGCTCAGGGAACGGGCGAGCAATTGCAACTGGTCATCCTGCAAATACCCCGGCACCGATCCGGGCACTGCCGAATCGAGCAGGGTCACGCGCCAGTTGCCGACATCGACAACTGACTCCAGCAACGCACTCTTCACCGTCGCCTGAGCCATGATTTGCGGTTCGTCGTGGTTGCCGGGAATCCAGCGGGCCGGCGCATCGATCTGTGCCGTCATCTGCCGGAATTGCTGGTAGGACTCCAGCGTGCCGTCCTGGGACAGGTCGCCGCTGGCCACGATCAGGTCGATCCGCGGTTGCTGTTCGAGTACCAGCTCGATGACTTTTTGCAGGCTCTCGCGGGTGTTCATGCCCAGCAGCGTTCCGTCCGCCTCGGCGAACAGATGACTGTCAGAGAGTTGCACCAGCAACGCCGTGTCGGCGGTGGTCAAAGTCGATACGCTCGGCAAGGCGTTCTCCCCCGGGATCGCGGGACTGGAAAGGTGCGGCAATTATGCGGGGGGACAGCGCAAAGAGAAACCGGCGAACCGGACGCAGTTCACAACTTGCGGTGGTTATCGGACCGCCGCGTATTCGTGTCCGCACGCCAGGCAGTGACTCAGCCATTCGCCCAGGAACAGATTGAGCTGGGCCTTCTCGTCCGGCTGATGCATGGCCGCATTCGGGTAAGGATAGACGCCGCGAAAACGTCGCGCATGTTCGGCGCTGATCACCTCGGCCATGCGCGCATCGTGATAGACCTGCACTTCCAGTTGCGGCACCGGCAGCCACGGCAGGCTGTGTTCCTGGCGCACCTGCAAGGTCGTGGTGTACGGACAGGCCTGCAACACTTCCAGCGTCAGCACGCCGAGCATCTGGTCGCCCTGGGTCACGGCAATGCGCCGGGCCTCGGGGTCGTTGCGCATGTCCGGCAACAGTCGCATCAGGCGCGCGTAGTTCGCCTCGCAGGCGGCTTGCAGCCCCACGAGATCGACGCGGTAGCGATCGCGCAACTTGTTTACGACCATAGCCCCCTCACTTCGGCGCGATTGAGCGCCAGCCACTGCAAGGCGATGATGCTCGCCGCATTGGCAATCCGACCGTCACGTACGGCCTGCAGGGCATCTTCAAAGGCCCAGACCGTGACGCGAATATCTTCAGCTTCTTCCTCCAGCCCATGCAGGCCGCCCACGCCTTCGGTGCTGCAACGCCCCAGATACAGATGTACGAATTCGTTGCTGCCGCCCGGCGACGGAAAGTATTTGGTCATCGGCCACAGGGCCTTGATGTCCAGCCCAGCTTCCTCCTGTGCCTCGCGGTGAGCAACTTCTTCCGGCTGTTCGTCCTTGTCGATCAGACCGGCGACCAGTTCCACCAGCCACGGGTTGTCCGCCTTGCCCAGAGCGCCGACGCGAAACTGCTCGATCAGCACCACTTCATCGCGCTGCGGATCGTAGGGCAGCATGCACACGGCATCGTGGCGCACGAACACCTCACGATTGATTTCGCGGCTCATGCCTCCGGCGAACAGTTCGTGGCGCAAGTGCACACGGTCGAGCTTGTAGAAGCCCTTGTAGCACTGCTCGCGTCGCACGATATCGACGGCGGTGGGAATGGCTTTGGCGAAATCGGTCATGAGTATCCTCTTTACTGCAAATCCAATACGAGGCGCCTTACCTGCCACCTCGACTTCGCGCCATCCTAACGCGCCCGCGATGTTTGATGCAGCCCCTTTACCGTCAGCGGGATGGACGGTGGAGGCGAAACCCACTCTAATTAGCTTAGTGGCGAACTGACTGCTTCGTAGAGAGTCGAAGCGGTAACTTTTTGCCTTCCCCTGTTTCAGAAAGGACGCCCATGTCGCTTTTCAAAATCGCCTCCGTGGCGGCCATCGCCCTGACCCTGGGCGCCTGCGCCAGCCTGTTCCAGCCCAACTACCGCACGCCGCTGGAAACCACCCGCGACGCCTCGGAAACGCTGAAGCCCGGTTGTTCCAACCCGGACTGCCCGCTGGTGAACATCGATACGTTGCGCTTCCCGGCAGAACCGGCGCTGGACGGCATCATCGAAAAACGCCTGCTGCAAATGACCCGCACCGCACCGAACGCCCCTGTGGCGCCGACGCTGGCTGCGTATCGCGAGCAGTTCCTGGCCAACGCCGGCCCGCGCAACAGCAGCTATTTGCAGGCGAAAGTACGCGAGCAGCATGACGGTCTGGTGATCATCGAAACGTCGAGCTACCTGGACACCGGCGGCGCCCACGGTACGCCGGGACGCGGTTTCATCAACTATTCGCGTCAGCAGCACAAGGTGCTGACCCTGGCGGATATGTTGCTGCCAGGTCAGGAAGAGGCGTTCTGGAAAGCCGCACAAGTGGCCCACAACAGCTGGCTGATCAGCACCAAGCTCGATCAGGAACCGGAGTTCGTGAAGAGCTGGCCGTTCGTCAAAACCCCGAACGTGGCGCTGACCTACGGCGGCGTGATCCTCAAGTACGACGTGACCACCATCGCGCCTTACGCGCTGGGCCACGTCGAACTGAAGATCCCTTACCCGCGCCTGAACGGCATTCTCAAGCCCGAGCTGTTTCCCGGCCGTAACTGAAAGCCCGGCCGAGCACGAGCTGCAGCAGCCCTGCCAGCACCAGCGCCGGCAGGGTCGCGCCGACATCCGGATACAGATTGGCCAGCAAGTGATAGGTGCTGATGCCACCCAGCCAGGCCAATAGTGCCGGCCAGCGCAATGCGGCCGACGCCACCTGGGCACTGCGCTTGCGCAGGATGAAGTGATCCACCAGCACCACGCCGAACAGCGGCGCGAACACCGAACCGATCAGCAGCAGGAAGTTCTGGTACTGCGCCAATGGCGCGAGCAAGGCGATCAGGGTGCAGATCACACCGATGGCCAAGGCCAGATGTTCGACTTTCAGACGCAACAGAATCCCGCTGGACACCGCCGCAGAATGAATGTCGGCAAAGGCGTTTTCCGACTCGTCCAGCAGAATCAGCAACAGCGGAATCCCGAGGCCTGCACCGGCCAATGCCAGCAGCAACGCGTTGACTTCACCACTCGGCGCGAACGCCAGGGTGTAAGCCACGCCGAGGCTCATCAACCAGAAGTTGCCGATGAAGAAACCGATCGCCGTGCCGCCGAATACGTTCTTCGCCCGCTGGCCGAAGCGCGAGTAGTCGGCGATCAGTGGCAGCCACGACAGCGGCATCGCGATGGCGATGTCGAAGCCCACGGCGAGCGGCATCGAGCCATCCCCGGCCTGCGCCCACAAGGCGGCGAGATCTGCCTTGGCGAACAGGTTCCAGGTCAGCCAGATGCACGCGGCCAGAATCAGCCAGATGCCCCACTTGCGCAGGATCTTGCGCACGAACGTCAACGGCCCGCTGACCGCGAGCAACGTCGCCAGTGCACCGAAGCACAACGTCCACAGCATCGGACTGGCCCACAGCGAACCTTCGCTGAACGCACGGGTGCCGAGCAGGCTGGCAGCATCGCGCATGACGATGATTTCGAACGAGCCCCAACCGATCAGTTGCAGCAGGTTGAGCAGCGCCGGCAGGCTCGCGCCTTTACTGCCGAGGCTGAGTTTCAGCGCGGCCATCGACGACAGACCGGTGTCGCTGCCGATCACGCCAACGGCGGCCAGCAACAGGACGCCGACCAGGGTGCCGAGGAAAATCGCCAACAGCGATCCCGACAGGCCCAACCCTGGCGCCAGCAGCGCACCGGTCTGCAAAACCATCAGGCCGATGCCGAGGGAAAACCACAGGGAAAACAGATCACGACCGCCGAATACACGCTGGTTGGCGGGCACGGCGAGGTCGGGGGAATAGGTACCGGGTTGAATACTCAAAGGTGTTATCTCAGAGGGACATTTGTTGTTTTTTTGATCGCCATCGTCGGAACGCCGCCCGGGGCAAGCCCGCTCCGACAGAATCCTCGCTGAACACAAATCCTGTGAGCAACGCAAAACACTGTGGGAGCGGGCTTGCCCCGGGCGGCGTTCCGACGATGACGGCGGCGCGAGCGCCGCCGGACTCAGGTCAGATCAAACCTTCTTGTACAGCTGACTGCCTTCCTTCTTGAACCGCTCGGCCTGTTCCGCCAGGCCCTGGGCAACATCCACGTCGACCGCGTCGATCCGCTGGTTGGCCGCGTATTCGCGGACTTCCTGAGTGATCTTCATCGAGCAGAATTTCGGCCCGCACATCGAACAGAAATGCGCGACCTTCGCCGAATCCTTCGGCAGGGTTTCATCGTGATACGAACGGGCGGTGTCCGGGTCCAGACCGAGGTTGAACTGGTCTTCCCAACGGAATTCGAAACGCGCCTTGCTCAAGGCGTTGTCGCGGATCTGCGCGCCCGGATGCCCCTTGGCCAGGTCCGCTGCGTGAGCGGCAATCTTGTAGGTGATGATCCCGGTCTTCACGTCATCCTTGTTCGGCAGGCCCAGGTGTTCCTTCGGCGTCACGTAGCAAAGCATCGCGCAACCGAACCAGCCGATCATCGCCGCACCGATGCCGGAGGTGATGTGGTCGTAGCCCGGCGCAATGTCGGTGGTCAGCGGGCCGAGGGTGTAGAACGGCGCCTCGTCGCAGCACTCCAGCTGCTTGTCCATGTTCTCTTTGATCAGCTGCATCGGCACATGGCCCGGGCCTTCGATCATGCATTGCACGTCGTGCTTCCAGGCGATCTTGGTCAGTTCGCCGAGAGTTTCCAGCTCACCGAATTGCGCCTCATCGTTGGCGTCGGCAATCGAGCCCGGACGCAGGCCGTCGCCCAGCGAGAAGCTGACGTCGTAGGCCTTCATGATTTCGCAGATTTCGTCGAAGTGGGTGTAGAGGAAGTTCTCTTTGTGGTGCGCCAGGCACCACTTGGCCATGATCGAACCGCCACGGGAGACGATGCCGGTCACGCGCTTGGCGGTCAGCGGCACGTAGCGCAACAGCACACCGGCGTGGATGGTGAAGTAATCGACGCCCTGCTCCGCCTGCTCGATCAGCGTGTCGCGGAACAGCTCCCAGGTCAGGTCTTCGGCCACGCCGTTCACTTTTTCCAGCGCCTGATAGATCGGCACGGTGCCGATCGGAACCGGCGAGTTACGGATGATCCACTCGCGGGTTTCGTGGATGTGCTTGCCGGTGGACAAGTCCATCACGGTGTCCGAGCCCCAGCGAATGCCCCAGGTCAGTTTCGCCACTTCTTCTTCGATGGACGAACCCAGCGCACTGTTGCCGATGTTGCCGTTGATCTTCACCAGGAAGTTGCGGCCGATGATCATCGGTTCCAGTTCGACGTGGTTGATGTTGGCCGGAATGATCGCGCGGCCACGGGCGATTTCTTCGCGCACGAACTCAGGGGTGATTTCTTTCGGGATGCTCGCGCCAAAACTGTGGCCGGCGTGCTGCTGCTTCAACAGGCCGGCAGCGCGGGCCTCTTGCAGCTTCATGTTTTCGCGGATGGCGACGTATTCCATCTCGGCGGTGATGATGCCTTTGCGCGCGTAGTGCATCTGGCTGACGTTGGCCCCGGCCTTGGCGCGGCGCGGGTTGTTGACGTGGGCGAAACGCAGCTTGGTCAGTTCCGGATCGGCCAGGCGCTCCTGGCCGAAATTCGAGCTCAGGCCTGGCAGGCGCTCGGTGTCGCCACGGTCGTCGATCCACGCCGAACGTACATCGCCCAGACCTTTGCGCACATCGATCACGACGTTCGGATCGGTATACGGGCCGGAGGTGTCGTAGACGGTGACCGGCGCGTTGATTTCGCCGCCGAAGTCGGTCGGGGTCACATCGAGGGTGATTTCGCGCATCGGCACGCGGATGTCCGGGCGGGAGCCCTGAACGTAGACTTTTTGCGAACGGGTGAACGGTTGAACCGACTGTTCATCGACCTTGGCCGAGTCACTCAGGTTGATCGCGTTTTTAGATTTTGTAGTCATCACGGGCTCTCCAGACAGCATCCAGGCAGTGGATTGTCGGAGCAGAACCTGAAAGGCACGGACGCACCAGGACTGGTGCTGTGCATCGTCGTCGAGCGTTCGATTGTCGAACAATTTCCCGGACGAAACACAAGAGGACTCGCCGGGTGACGAGAAATCTTGTTCCCTACGCAGGCGCTAACCTGATCAGGTTCAACGGGATCCGAAATTATTCGATCTCAGCCTCATAGCAAGGCACCCCGACAAGAACCCGGCCAGTCTAGACACAACCGGCAAAGAACGCCAACACCGCTGCAAACACCATGATGAATGGCGCAATTGGCAGATTGTTGCCTGCCGCCTGCGCAACTACACTCGCTACGCCATGCTGCGCCTTGACGCTGCATGGGCCGCGCCTTACCTTTGGCGCCCGGATTATTTCCATAATATTCATGCTAGGGATCGCCTCATGCTGCGCAAACTCTCACTGGCTGTTGCCGTGTCTTGTGCGTCCACCGCTACGGTCTGGGCAGCAGAAGCGCCTTTATCGACCAGGACGGATCTGGTCAGCGTCTATCAGGAAGCGGTCGACAACAACGCCGACCTGGCGGCCGCCCGTGCCCAGTACGGTGCGCAGAAAGAAGTCGTGCCCCAGGCCCGCGCCGGGCTGCTGCCGAACCTGTCCGGCGGCGCCGAAACCGCCAACGTACGCACCTCGATCGACCAGCCCTCGGCCATCGCCAACCGCAGCGCGCATTCCTATCAGGCGACCCTGGCGCAGCCGCTGTTCCGCGCCGATCGCTGGTTCCAGTACCAGGCCGCCAAGGACGTCAACGAACAGGCCGCGCTGCAACTGTCGGCCACTGAGCAAAACCTGATCCTGCAGACCGCCGAAAGCTACTTCAACGTGCTGCGCAGCCAGGACAACCTGGCCTCGACCAAGGCCGAGGAAGCCGCGTTCAAGCGCCAGCTCGACCAGTCCAACGAGCGCTTCGATGTGGGTCTGTCGGACAAGACCGACGTGCTGCAATCGCAAGCCAGTTACGACACCGCGCGGGCCAACCGGATCGTCGCCCAGCGTCAGGTCGATGATGCGTTCGAAGCGCTGATCACCCTGACCAACCGCCAGTACAACTCGATCCAGGGCATCGTCCACACGTTACCGATCCTGCCGCCGGCGCCGAACGACGCCAAGGCATGGGTCGATACCGCGGCGAAACAGAACCTCAATCTGTTGGCCAGCAACTATGCGGTGAGCTCGGCCGAACAGACCCTGAAGCAACGCAAGGCCGGCCACTTGCCGACCCTCGACGCCGTGGCCAAATACGAAAAAGGCGACAACGACGCCCTCGGGTTCGCCAACCCGAATGCCTTCGGTACGCCGTACAGTGGCAACGTCGAGCAGAGCACCGTGGGCCTGCAACTGAACATCCCGATCTACAGCGGCGGGTTGACCAGCTCCCAGGTGCGCGAGTCCTACTCGCGCCTGGATCAGACCGAGCAGCAGCGTGAAGGCCTGCGTCGGCAAGTGGTCGAAAACACCCGCAACCTGCACCGCGCGGTGAACACCGACGTCGAGCAGGTGCAGGCGCGCCGCCAGTCGATCATCTCCAACCAGAGCGCGGTGGAAGCCACGGAAATCGGTTACCAGGTGGGGACGCGCAACATCGTCGACGTGCTCGACGCCCAGCGTCAGCTGTATACCTCGGTGCGCAACTACAACAACACCCGCTACGACTACATCCTCGACAACCTGCGCCTGAAGCAGGCGGCGGGGACGTTGAACCCGGGTGATTTGCAAGATCTGACGCGTTATCTGAAAGCCGACTACAACCCGGACAAGGATTTCCTGCCGCCGGATCTGGCCAAGGCTGCCGAGGCCCAGCTCAAGGCCCGGCCTTAAACAAAAAACGCAGCCCTGAGGCTGCGTTTTTTTATGGGCGGTCGATCAACCTTCCCAGTCCATCGAGCAAGCGCTGCAACGCGCCCTGATTGCGGCGCATCACGCTCAGCCCGGCCTCCGCCATCCGCTGTGCGTCGCGCGGCAGTTCGAACAGACGCTGCACTTCTGTCGCCAGACCTTCGGCGTCATCCACTTCCGCCAAGGCTCCGGCGCTGCGCAGTTGCGCGGCGATGTCGAGGAAGTTGAACAGGTGCGGACCGCTGATTACCGGTTTCGCCAGCGCTGCTGGTTCCAGCAGGTTGTGGCCGCCGTTGGGCACAAGGCTGCCGCCGACGAACGCGCTGTCGGCCAGGGCATAGAGAAACAGCAGCTCGCCCATGGTGTCGCCGAGCAGAACCGAAGTCTGCGCATCGACACTCGCGCCGGTCGAGCGGCGCACCGTGGCAAAGCCTTCACGCTGGCACAACTCGAACACCGAATTGAAACGCTCCGGATGGCGCGGCACCAGAATCAGCAGCGCATCGGGATGGTTGGCCAGCAGGCGACGGTGAGCATTCAGCACCACTTCGTCTTCACCTTCATGGGTGCTGGCGGCGATCCACACCGGGCGCTCGAGCGCCTGCCATTGGCCGCGCAATTCAGCGGCGCGTTGCAGCAGTTGCGGGTCGATGGTCAGGTCGAACTTGATCGAACCGGTGACTTCGACCGTCTCCGGCCGGGCGCCCAAATCACGGAAGCGCTGGGCTTCGGCTTCGGTCTGCACGGCGAACAGGCTCATTTCGGCGAGCATCGGCGCGGTCAATTTGCTGAATCGGCCATAGCCTTTGGCCGAACGTTCGGACAGGCGCCCGTTGGCCAACGCCACCGGAATCCCGCGTTTGGCGCATTGGTGAATGTGGTTGGGCCACAGTTCGGTTTCCATGATCACGGCCAGTTTCGGCTGCACGCGATCCAGAAAACGCGCCGCCGCGCAGGGCAAGTCATACGGCAAATAGCAGTGCTGAATGCGTGGCTCGTTGGCGAACATCGCGTGAATGCGCTCCGAACCGGTCGGCGTCATGCAGGTCACGGTGATTGGCAGCTGTGGATAACGTTGCAGCAGCGCACGGATCATCGGCGCGGCGGCGATGCTTTCGCCCACCGACACGGCGTGAACCCAGATGCCGCCCGGTTGCAGGGTCGGCATGCCGTAGGAGAAACGTTCGCCAATCCGCTTGGCATACGCCGGCGCCTTGCGCGAACGCAGCCATAGCCGAATCGCCACCAATGGCAGCCCCAGGTAAAACAGCGCGGTGTAGAGAGTTCTATTCATGGCGGCGGAGTTTATCGGCTTTTGCCGCCGATCGCCCGCAGGTGTATGGCAAATCGCTCCGCCAGCCAACGAGCCGCCGGCCCCAACGGTTCGTCGCGGCGCCAGACCAGTTCCACCACCAGTGCCGGCGGCGTCCATTCACTGTCGAGTTCCACCATCAGACCCTGATACGCCGAGTACTGCACCACGTGGCGCGGCAGCCAGGCCCAGCCGAGGTCGCGTACCAGCCATTCGGCCATCACGTAGAAACTGTCGGCGCGCCAGACCTGTGGGCTGGCCGGTTCGCTGCCGGGGTAGACGCTGGTCTGGGTCGACATCAGCAATTGCCGATGTTGAGCAAGCTGCTGGCAGTTAACCCGGGACTGCGCCGCCAGCGGATGATTGACCCCGCAGACCGTGACCATTTCCACACTGCCCAGCACCCGGCGCTCCAGCGCTTCGGGAATTTCATCGTGATAGAACAGCAGCCCGAGATCGGCCCGGCGCTCCACCAGTTTGCGTGAAACCTCGCCCTGGGCGGCGCTGGTCAGTTGCACCTCCAGGCTCGGAAACTGCTCGGCCAGCGCACCGAAGCTTTCCACCAGCGCCTGATAGGGCATCGCCTCATCCTGCGCCACCCGCAACTGCGCCTCCTGACCGCGCACCATGGCCATGGCCCGACCGTTCAGGCGTTCACATTGACGCAGCACTTCCCGCGCCTCTTCCAGCAAGGCTTCGCCCGCTTCGGTCAGACTCGGCTGACGACCGCTGCTACGCTCGAACAGACTGACGCCGAGGTCGTCCTCGAGCATCGCAATCGCGCTGCTGATCGCCGACTGCGCCTTGCGTTGCTGACGCGCCACGGCGGAAAACGAGCGCTGTTCGGCGACTGCGACAAACACTCGCAACTGATCCAGATTCCACTGCATGCTCATCGGCGAACCCATCTTGTAAACAGATAGGTAATGACTTTACCCCATCTGGGGAGTCACTAGAATGCCGCCTCAGAAAGCAACGCTACACACGAGGATTTGAACATGAACGCTTACGTCTACCTGGCCATCGCCATCTGTGCCGAAGTGATCGCGACCGTTTCGATGAAAGCCGTCAAAGGTTTCAGCACGCCATTGCCACTGGTGCTGGTCATCGTCGGCTACGCCATCGCGTTCTGGATGCTGACCCTGGTGGTACGCAGCGTGCCGGTGGGCGTGGCCTACGCGGTGTGGGCGGGCATGGGCATCGTCATGGTCAGCGTCGCGGCGCTGTTCATCTATGGGCAGAAGCTGGATATCCCGGCGATGCTCGGGATGGCGCTGATCGTGCTCGGCGTGGTGGTGATTCAGCTGTTCTCCAAAACCGCCGGCCATTGATCCTGACATGAGCCCTTGCAGGCACTCGCGCCGGCAAGGGCTCATGCCTTCCCTCTGTTGATCATCGACAAATCCCCTTTTCCCCGAGTCTGTATACTGCGCCCTCGTCTTGAACACTGAGGTCGTTGCATGCCATCTCCAATTTCCACCGACGTGCTGATTGTCGGCGCGGGTGTCGCCGGTCTCTGGCTGAACGCGCGCCTGCGTCGCCAGGGTTTCTCGACCGTGCTGGTGGAAAGCGCCAGCCTCGGTGGCGGACAGAGCGTGAAGTCCCAGGGCATCATCCACGGCGGCGCCAAGTACGCGTTGCACGGTGCGCTGACCGGCGCCTCGGAAGCCATCGCCGACATGCCGCGCCGCTGGCGTGAAGCCCTGGCCGGCAACGGTGAACTGGATCTGACCGGCGTGCGCCTGCTGTCCGAAGCCCATTACCTGTGGTCGCCGGGCACCCTGGCCGGCAACCTCACCAGCTTCTTCGCCAGTAAAGCGGTGCGTGGCCGGGTCGATCAGGTCAAGGGCGATCAACTGCCACCGGCCCTGCAAGACAAACGCTTCAAGGGCAAGGTCTACCGCCTCGCTGAACTGGTGATTGACGTGCCGAGCCTGATCCAGCGTCTGGCCGACCTGTCGGGTGACGGTCTGCTCGCCGGACAAAACATCGAGCCGTTGCTGGAAAGCGGCGTGCTGGTTGGCCTGAAGGTCGACGGCCGCGAAATTCGTGCCCAGCGCATCGTGCTCAGTGCCGGTGCCGGTACTGCCGACCTGCTGAGCGCTTTGGGCCTGACCCATCCGGCCATGCAACGCCGGCCACTGCACATGATCATCGCCAAGGGGCCGGGTCTTAAGCCGCTCTACGCGCACTGCCTCGGTGGCGGCACCAAGCCACGCATCACCGTGACCACTCACCCGGCCGCCGACGGCCAGTGGGTCTGGTATTTGGGCGGCGACATTGCTGAATCCGAAGGCGTGGCCCGCGAGCCGGCCGAACAGATCGCCACCGCTCAAAAAGAACTTGGTCAGCTATTGCCATGGATCGACCTGAGCACCGTGCAATGGGCGACCCTGCGCGTCGATCGCGCCGAACCGCTGCAAACCGGCCTGACCCGTCCGGACAATGCGTTCCTCGCTGAAGAAGGTCGTCTGCTGGTCGGCTGGCCAACCAAACTGGCCCTGGCGCCAGACTTCGCTGACCGCGTGATCGCGTCCCTCGAACGCGACGGCATCCAGCCGAGCCACGCGGCCCCGCTGCCAGAATTGCCAAAACCACCGATGGGCGTTCCCGCCTGGGAGCAACTGCTGCCATGAGCCTGCCGACCCTGCACGATCTGCATCGCTCGCTGGGCAGCACCGGCCTGCTGGTTTCACCGCTGGGCCTGGGCACCGTCAAACTCGGACGCGATCAGGGCGTGAAATACCCCAACGGCTTCCAGATCCCCGACGACGATGCCGCGCGCATGCTGCTCAAGCAGGCGCGGGAGCTGGGCATCAACCTGATCGACACCGCGCCGGCCTATGGCCGCAGCGAAGAACGCCTCGGCCCGCTGCTGCGTGGCGAGCGTCAGGACTGGGTGATTGTCAGCAAGGTCGGCGAAGAATTTGTCGACGGCCAGTCGACCCACGACTTCAGTGCCGCCCACACCCGGATGTCGGTGGAGCGCAGCCTGCAACGTCTTGAAACCGATTTTATCGATCTGGTGCTGGTGCACTCCGACGGTAACGATCTGGCAATTCTCAACGACAGCGAAGTCTATGCAACCCTCGCGGCGCTGAAGGCCGAGGGCAAGATTCGCGGCTTCGGCTTCTCCGGCAAAACCGTCGACGGTGGCCTCAAGGCACTGGAGCAAGGCGACTGCGCGATGGTCACCTACAATCTGAACGAACAAAACGAGAAGGCGGTCATTGACTATGCTGCTGCCCACGGCAAAGCCATTCTGGTGAAAAAGGCGCTGGCCAGCGGTCACGTGTGCCTGAGTCCCGGCGTGGATCCGGTGCGCGCCAGCTTCGAGTTGCTGTTCGCCCAGCCCGGTGTGGCCAGTGCCATTGTCGGGACAATCAATCCGCTGCACCTCGCCCATAACGTTGCGACCGTTGCCCAGGTCCTTCGTGGTCACTGACGCCGCCTCGCGGCCTTAAGCAGGAGCCGACATGCCGCGTACGCTCATCAGAAAGAACCCGAGCAACTTCAAGACGCTGCCGCTGTTCGTCGAAGCCACGCCGGAAGGCCTGACCTACCAGAGCGTGGGCATGCCGCTGAATTTTGCCCAGACCCTGCAGCGGCGCAAACCCGTCAGCGTGACCGACGCCGAGCGGTTTGCGCTGGAGCTGGCCAACCTCGGCGTCTCGGTACGTCTGACCCTGCACTGGCAGAATCGCGATTACTGGGTGCTGGTGCGCCAGCGGCGGCAGGATCGCGGCGATGTGGTGCTCAAACTGATTTCCGGTTACGTGCCTGCCCATGAGTTGAACATTCCGTTGCACACGGCGATCCAGGAGATCGCCGAGGAATGCCTGCTGGAAACCCCGGAAGGCTGGCTCGGCGGGCGCTTCAACGATACCTGGCTGCCCGCGCCGTATGCATCGGCGCTGCATTATCGCGAGGCCCTGCCCTTTCGCCTGACGCCGTTGTCCGGTTCGGCGCGACCGGTGCGCTGCGCCAATCTGCAATTGCTCGAACGGCCACGGGCTTACGTGCATTTGCCGACCGCGTCCCTGCAATTGATCTACGACTTGCGACTGGACGTGCCCAAGGAAGCCAAGAACCTCAGCCTGTTCCATGTCGATGAGCGACTGGAAGGCGATCAACTGGTGGCCCGACTCGACCGCAAACGCCCCGATCTGTACTTGATGCCGTTGCAGGACGGCGAACCGCTGCCCGAGTTGTACACGCTCAAGAAAGGACAGTTGTACCCGGCAGGCACTCGCGGTCTGTATCTGGCGGAGAGTTTTGCCCGGCAGGACGGCTGGCTGGTGCGCGATGAGCGGATTCGCTGGAAGGACTGGCTACGCCAGCAGGGTTTGACGCCGCCGCCCAAGGACACCGGGCTGGCGCGGTTGCGCGGCAAGGCCAAGCAACTGCTGAAGAAGATCGTGCCGCGCAAGAAAGTGAACTCCTGAACGGCAAAAGACCGCGCCTGCGAGTGACTCCAGAGAGTCGTCGCAGGCGCGGTCTTTATGTTTGCATCACTCGGACTTGCGGATTTTTTCCACAATCGCCGTGGTCGAGCTGTTTTCCACCAGCCCCAGCACTTTGACGGTGCCGCCGTAGGCTTTGACGATATCGGCGCCGACAACCTGGTCGATGCCATAGTCGCCGCCCTTCACCAGTACGTCCGGCTTGACCTCGCGCAGCAGGTTTTCCGGGGTGCCTTCAGCGAAGCTGATGACCCAGTCCACCGCACCGAGACCGGCGAGAACCGCCATGCGTCGGTCAACGCTGTTGATCGGCCGACCCGGACCTTTCAGACGGCTGACCGAAGCATCGTCGTTGATCGCCACGATCAGGCGATCACCTTGCGCTCGCGCCTGCTCGAGGTAGGTCACGTGGCCAGCGTGGAGGATGTCGAAGCAGCCGTTGGTGAACACGATCTTCTCGTTGTGCGCACGGGCATCGGCGACTGCCAGCAGCAGTTGCTCCAGACCCAGCACGCCGCGCTCGGAACCTTCTTCACGCTGAATGGCGCGACGCAGTTCCGGGGCGCTGATCGCCGCGGTGCCCAACTTGCCGACGACGATGCCCGCCGCCAGGTTGGCCAGCGCCACCGCGTGCGGAAGTTCTTCGCCAGCGGCAATCGCAGCCGCCAAGGTGGAAATCACCGTGTCGCCGGCACCGGTCACGTCGAACACTTCACGGGCCCGCGCAGGCAAATGCAGCGCCGGATGATCCGGACGCAGCAGGGTCATGCCGTGCTCGCCACGGGTCACCAGCAGCGCGCCGAGATCCAGGTCGTGCATCAGCGTCGCGCCCTTGGTCACCAGCTCGTGCTCATCGGCGCAACCGCCGACGATGGCTTCGAACTCGCTGAGGTTCGGGGTGATCAGGCTCGCGCCACGGTAGATCGAAAAATCCTTGCCCTTCGGGTCGGCCAGCACCGGAATGCCTTTGGCACGCGCGGCCTGGATCAGCGCCTGATGGTTTTTCAGGGCGCCTTTGCCGTAGTCGGACAGCACCAGCACCTTGATGCCTTCGAGCAGATCATCGACCTGCGCGCCGAGGGCCAGGGCGTCGGTGGCGAACGGTTCTTCGAAGTCGATACGCAGCAATTGCTGGTGCCGGCTCATGACCCGCAGCTTGACGATGGTCGGCTGGTGCGCGATGCGCTGAAACAAGGCTCGCACGCCCGCACCCTTGAGGCTGTTGCTCAGGCTGTCGGCGGCTTCGTCGTCACCGGTCACACCCACCAGCGACGCCGGCGCACCCAGCGCGGCAATGTTCAAGGCAACGTTGGCGGCACCGCCCGGGCGGTCTTCGATTTGCTCGACTTTAACGACAGGAACCGGCGCCTCAGGGGAAATCCGTGAGGTACCACCATGCCAGTAACGGTCGAGCATGACATCGCCGACCACCAAGACAGGGGCTTGATCGAATCGCGGCATGGACAACTTCATGGAGCAACCCACATACAAAATGAACAGGGGCGCGATATTAACACAGGGTTGGCGAAGGCTTGTGCGGCGGCTGCAACAGGATGAAACAGCTGGCTTTTTTGCTCATTTTTTGATCAGAAAAAGCGACCGACGACAACAGTCACTGGCCCGTTGCACGACCGACTCCGTCGGAAAAACCGACAGCGCCTCATTCATAGGCGAGCATCTCATAGTCACGTTCATAGACTCGCCGCACCAGACGTTGCGTGCGCCGCGTGCAAAACTCACGCGCCGGCTGCGGGCGTCGTTGCCGAGAGTTGTTGACGTGCGGCAACGGTCTCGTCAGTCCCAAGTGCTCGCACACCAGTTGGAAATCCCGCTCCAGATGCTCCTGATATCCAATGAAGTCCAGCGCCAGACGGCCCAGCGAATCAGTGAGAAAGTCGGTTTGTGCAGCGAAATGCAGTTGTCGCGCGATGTTGTCGGGATGCAACCAGCGTGCAACGAAATCGTCAAAATCACGGTAATGCCTGACCAACTGCTGGGCGGCATGATCCCGCGCGCTCAGCTCGTTGCCGCGCAGGAAAGCGTACGCCGAATAGGCACGCTCAAGCGGATCGCGCACGAAAGCGAATTTGTACGCAGCTGCGAACTGAGCGGGAAATTGCTCTTCATACCAATACAGCGGCAAATGGCCGGGACGCCAGCCGTCGAACATTGCCGCGCACACGCTGCTGCCGGCACATTTGGGTACATGAATGAACAGGCAGGAGCGCTGCTCGAAAGCCTTGGGAAACTGCAGACTGGCCGACATCGACTTGTTCACCACTTGCCGGTCGACCACCGACAGGCGCCCGAGCAGAAAGGCCCGCTGCGGCTTGGGCAGCAATTTCCAGAGATAACGTTGCAGCATGCAAGCACCCGCGCGAAGAGGATGGCCTCTTCGATTGAAGTCAGAGTTCGTTCAGGAACCTTAACAAGCGCGATGCCGGGTTTTATGCCGGTTTGGTCAAGATGGGTAAAGGTCTGGATACAAATCGCCGGGCGCATTGCGCGCCCGGCGTTTTCGAGGCGGAATCAGGCGATGTCTTCGGCTGGGGCGTCGAGGCCCAGGGCATTGAGGCGCGCGTAGTAGCCGTTCTGTGCCAGCAGGTCGTCGTGGGTGCCGCGTTCGACGATCCGGCCCTGATCCATGACCAGAATCAGGTCGGCCTTCTCGATGGTCGACAGACGGTGAGCGATCACCAGCGTGGTGCGGCCCTTCATCACTTGATCCAGAGCGGCCTGAATGTGCCGCTCCGATTCAGTGTCGAGTGCCGAGGTGGCCTCGTCGAGAATCAGCAGCGGCGCGTTCTTGAGCAAGGCCCGGGCAATCGCCAGACGCTGGCGCTGGCCGCCGGAAAGCAGCACGCCGTTCTCGCCGACCTGGGTGTCCAGGCCTTGGGGCAGTTGCGAAATGAAGTCCATCGCATAGGCATCACGCGCGGCTTTCTCGATGTCTTCGCGCGGCGCCCCGGCCAGATCGCCATAGGCGATGTTGTTGGCCACGGTGTCGCTGAACAGCGTGACGTGCTGGGTCACCTGGGCAATGTGGCGGCGCAGGTTGAGCAGTTTGTATTGCTCCACTTCCACACCGTCGATCAGGATTTCGCCCTTGTCGTGGTGATAGAAGCGCGGGATCAGGTTGGCCAGGGTCGACTTGCCGCTGCCCGAACGCCCCACCAGCGCCACCATCTGCCCCGGCTCGACCGAGAAGCTGATGTCGTCGAGCACCTGACGTTCGGTGCCCGGGTAGGTGAAACTCAGGTTGCGCACATCGAGGCGACCGCTGACAGAATCGCGCTCGACGGTGCCGGTATCGACTTCCGGCTCGACGTCCAGTTGCTCGAAAATGCTTTCGGCACCAGCCACGCCCTTCTGGATGGTCGAACTGACTTCGGACAACTGGCGGATCGGCTTGGGCAGCAGGCCGGCCAGGGTGATGTAGGCCACCATGTCGCCCGCCGAGGCGTCGCCGCGCAGGAACAGCACCAGGAACATCAGCACCGCCATGGCGCTGTAGATCACCAGTTGCAGCATCGGTGTGTAGATCGCGCCGGTGCGGGTCATGCGCAGTTGCTTGTCGGTGTTGCTCTGGCTGGCGTCGAGGAAGCGTTTCTCCTCGTAGGCTTCGCCGCCGAAGCTGCGCACCACGCGATAGCCCTGAATGGTTTCCGAGGCGACGTGGGTCACGTCGCCCATTGCCAGCTGGATCTTCTTGCTCTGCTTGCGGAATTTCTTGCTCGCGGTGCGCACCATCACGGCGATCAGCGGCAGGATCGCAACCATCACCAGCGTCAGCTTCCAGTTCATGAACAACAGGGAGGCAAACAGGAAGATCACCGTCATGCCTTCACGGATTACGACCTTGATCGCATCTGTTGCCGCCCCCGTGACCATCGTCACGTTGAAGGTGATACGCGAAATCAGGTGACCGGAGTTATGCTTGTCGAAGTAACGGTTGGGCAGGACCAGCAGGTTGTTGAACAGCTGCACCCGCAGGTCATGCACCAGGCCCAGGGAAACCTTGGCCAGGAAATAGTTGCCCAGATACGATCCCAGACCCTGCCACGCGGCGATCAGGATGATCAGCAGCGGTACGGCCTGCAACAGTTGCAGGTCGCGCAGGTAAGGAACGGTGGGAAACAGTACCGCCTCGGGATTGGACAGGCCGTCGACAAAGTACTTGAGGATGTAGCCGAGCATCGGCTGGGTCGAGGCAAAAATCAGAAAACCGACGATGCTGATCAGGAACAGACTGATGTACGGCCGGACATAGCCGAGCAGGCGGAAGTAGATTTTCAAGCTCGAAGGGCTTGCGGCGGGACTGGAGTCGGTCATATCACGCGAAAGTCGATAAAAAGGACGCTGACTTTAGCACAGCTTCTTCAGGGTTCTGGCAATCAGGCAAAGGCTGTTATTGTTAGACGTCTTTTTCAGCATCAAATGGCCATCATCGAAATGGCCGATCAACTTCAGGATTGAATCTCACAGCATGCAACTTCGCGGCTTCAGCAGTACGTCCAATCGGATCTTCGATTTCATCAGCCTGTGGATACTTCCCGTCGGCTACTTCCTGCTCTTGTGCGCGCTGTTCTTTCTGCCGGGGCGCAGTCTCCATCACAAGCTGTTTTACGGGTTGTTCAGCATCCCGACGCTGATCGCCCTGTGCCTGCGCCCGCGAGAGCTCAAGGAAATGCTGCGCGAACCGGTGCTGATCGCCTTTTTGCTGTTCGCCGGCTGGGCATTGCTCAGCCTCTGCTGGGGCCCGCAGGACGAACCGGTCGGTGGCAGTTTCAAGCCGCCACTGCACACGCTGATGCTCTTCGCCGGCTGCTTTCTATTGGTGCGCTACCGTAGCGACATCCTGTCACCCTTGCTGTTCGGTGCAGCGCTGGTGGCCCTGGTGGCTACAACCTGTTTCCTGATCCCGTTCCTTATCCACTTCGAACCCGGCGCGCGCCTGATCGGTGGCGGCGCGTTCGACAACCCGCTGCTCAGCTCGCACCTGTTCGGATTTTTCTGCACCTACTGGCTCAGCCTGAGCATGACCTGCAGGAACCGCCGACTGTACTGGCTCAGCGTACCCGCGATGCTGATCATGTTCACGGCCGTGATCGGAACCGGTTCCCGAACCCCGCTGGTCGCGCTGACCATGGCAGCATTGTGGCTGAGCCTGATTTGCTGGAATCGCCGCTCTCTGGTGCTGCTGGCAACCCTGGCAATCGGCGGCGCCACGGTGGCGGTGCTGTTCTCGAAGATGATCATCGAACGCGGTGACTCCTACCGTTTCGAGATCTGGCAGCAAGCCCTGGAAAAAATCGCCGAGCACCCCTGGATCGGCCACGGCTACAACGCGGCCCTGGCAATCGACCCCGGCGTCGGATACAGCTTCCAGGAACCGCACAGCTTTGCACTGGGCGTCCTCTATTACGTCGGCATCCTGGGCATGCTGCCCTGGCTGTTCTTTCAGGCCTGGGGACTGCTGAGCAGCTGGCGCATGCGTGTGCAGCCACTGCTTATCATCGCCTCGACCTGGCTGGTCTTCGGTATCGGTGCCGGTTTGACCGAAGGCGGCGGGATCATTTCGCGCCCCAAGGAACACTGGTTCCTGCTGTGGATTCCGCTGGCACTGATTGCGGCGCTGAGCATCAATCAACGAGCCCGACGCCTCCTGACAATGCCGGTGGAGAATCTCTCGGCATCGGCTCTGCAACAGCTCGCCAGCAGCGCTCAGGTCATCGAGGAGGACGGGCTGGGACCCAAAGTCCTGCGCCTGTCCGATGGCAGCTTTCTCAAACTGTTCCGCCGTCGTCGCTGGTATACCTCGGGCAGCTTCAACCCGTATTCCGAGCGGTTTGCCGTCAACAGCGAACAACTGCGCCGGATGGGCATTCCCACGCCACAGATCCTGCACCTCTACCGTCTCGACGACGGCAGCAGCGCCGTGCATTACACGCCGCTGCCGGGGCACACCCTGCGCCAGGTCTTGCAGGGGATCACGGCTCCGGCAGTGCGTCATGCGCTGGTGGAGCGTTTCGGCAAGTTCATGGCCACTCTGCATGAACAAGGTGTGTATTTCCGCTCGCTGCATCTGGGCAACGTGCTGGTGCTGGAAGATGGTGAGTTCGGCCTGATTGATCTGGCCGACCTGCGGGTCTACCCTTCCCCCCTCAGTCTGTCGCTGCGTCAGCGCAATCTGCGTCACATGCAACGTTACACCGTCGACAAACGCTGGCTGTTCGAGGATCACCTCGAAGCGCTGCTCCAGGGGTACGCCGTAACGGCGTCGAAATCCGCCGTAGACAATCTGCACAGGCAAGTGCTGGCCGGCAATACGCCGGCCCGGGTTCATTGATGATCGAAACCAGTCCGTTCATTGCGCCAGCCGCCTATCTGCTGGCCATCATCTGCGCCGCATTACTGCTGCGCGCCGTGCCGAAAATCGCGCGCCATCTGCAGCATTCGGGTGAAAGCCGCTATGCCAGTATCGACGGCCTGCGCGGCTATCTGGCATTCGGCGTCTTCGTACACCACTCGGTGATTACCTGGATCTTTCTGCGTACAGGGGTGATCGAGTTTCCCCCAAGCAACTTCTACTCGATGCTCGGTCAGGGCAGTGTCGCCCTGTTCTTCATGATTACCGGTTTCCTGTTCTGGAGCCGCCTGCTGGCCCAGGGCCGTCAGCACGACTGGCTGGCCTTCGGTGTTTCGCGGGTGTTTCGCTTGTATCCGCTTTACCTGCCATTGATGCTCGCGGTGTTCGTCACCGTGTTCTATCTGCAAGGCTGGCAACTGAAAGAGCCTGTCTCACAGCTGCTTAAACAGGGCCTGCTGTGGTTGACGTTCGATCGTCCGGACGTCAACCAGTATCCGCAAACCGGCATGCTGATCTCCAACGTCACCTGGACGCTGGCCTATGAAGTGTTTTTCTATCTGGCGCTGCCACTGGCGGCCCTGGTGTTCGTTTATCGCGGCAACTGGCTGCAAGTGGTGCTGTGCCTGATCGGCATCTACACGCTGTACCAACTGGTCGGCTGGGAGCATTCGCTCAAAAAGCACTTCCTCGCCAGCTTTCTCGGCGGGATCGTCGCCGCTTACTGGGTCCGACGCCCTCAACTGGTCGCCTGGAGCCGCACAACGCTGGCCAGCGTGATCGCTGTGGCAGCTCTTGCACTGGCCTTCACCGTGTTCAACCGGGCCTTCAAGACTGCGCCGCTGCTTTTGCTGTCGCTGTTCTTCGTGATCGTGGCGTCAGGCAACAACCTGTTCGGCGCCTTGAAGCCACGCAGCATTCGGTGGCTGGGGGAAATCAGTTACAGCACCTATCTGCTCCACGGCTTCGTGCTTTGGCTAATGGTCCAGCGCTTGCCGCTCCTGCTGCACCTCGATGCCCGTGAGACGTGGGTTTATCTGCCATTGATAGCCGCGTGCACCTGTCTGTTGATTCTGATCAGCAGTGCAACGTTCCTTTACATCGAGCAACCCGGCATGAACGCGGGCAAGAAAGTGGTGCGGTGGATTCGCCAGCGTCAGAAAGGCAGCAAGCAGCTGGCGGAAAAAGTCGCTCGCTGAGCGCAAGCGACAACGACCTCAGTCTTTTTCCAGCGGCGAAAACAGCAACCGGCCCAGCCCGCGCCAGGTCTTCTTGTTCCAGGCCTTGAACGGGATCTGCGCCAGCAGCTCCCGCGCCAGCTTGCGGTCACGGTTGGCGGTTTTCAGGAACATTGAATTGAGCGACTTGTAACGCACTTCGTCGTACAGCGGATGATCGCTGAACAGTGCGTAGGTGCGCAGGATGTTCTCGATCATGAAGCGGTGATTCTTGTACGAGTTGGTAGCGTGTTTGCGATAGCGCGCCATCACCACGTTCAGGCCATCGATGAAGTACCCGGCGCGCGTCACCTTCAGCTCGATGTACAGATCCTCAAGACGAATCGTCGGGTCGAACCCGCCCACCTTGTCCAGAGCCTCACGGCGGATCATCAGGGTCGGTGCCGGCGGATACGGCTTGCGCTCCAGGAACATGTCATCGAAGTCCAGGCGGCGGAACGGCACGTCCCGGCGCTGACGCTTTTCCGGATAGAGGTTGCCGTCGGCGTCCATCAACTCGATGTTGCCGGCGCAGATGCCCACTTCCGGCTTGCCATCCATGTAGGCGACCTGTGTCGCGATCCGCTCCGGATACATGATGTCGTCGGAGCCGAACGGTACGATCAGGCTGCCCCTTGCCCGCGCGATCGCGCCGTTGAGCGTATTGGTCAGGCCCTGGTTCTGCTGCACCCGAAAATCGAAGCCGTGTTTTTCCTGCAAGGCTTTGATGCGCTCGGCGCTGTCATCCTTCGAACCGTCGTCGACTACCAGCAGCTCGATGTTCCGGTAGCTCTGGTTGATGACACTGAGGATGCTTTCCTCGATGTACGGCCCGTGGTTGTAGGACGCGATGATGACGGTGACGAGGGGTTGCGCATCGCTCATGGCTGCTGACTCGCTCATGGCTGTTTCTTCGCTCATGGCTGTTCCTTGCGGGCCTGCTCCAGGCCGGAATCGATCAGGTTCAGGTATTCCTGGCGGAAGACCTCGATATCGTGCTGCTCCTGCAAATAGCGATAGGCCTGCTCGCCCTTGGCCTTGAGCTCGTCATCCGGCAGCGCGAGGTAGGTGTCCAGCGCCGCAACCAGGCTCGGCACGTCCTTGGGCGTGATCGACAAACCACCGGCACCTTCGATCAGCGGCAGCATGGCCGGTACGTTCGAGGCGATCACCGGCAGGTGCCCGCTCATGCCTTCCAGCAACGCCAGGCCCAGACCTTCGGCCAGCGACGGCATGGTCCAGATATCGAACGCACGCACGTATTGCAGGGCGTTCTCCTTGAAGCCCAGCAGGTGCGCCCGACCGCTCAGGCCCAACTGTTCGATCTCGGCGGCCAGCGGTGCCTGCAGGCGTCCGGCACCGATGATGGCCAGCTGGGTGTTCGGGTATTTGTCTTTGAGTTGGGCGAAAGCCTGCAACAGATAAGTGTGTCCCTTGACCGACACAAGTCGCCCCAATGCACCGATCAGCCGCACATTCGGGTCGATGCCCAGCAATTCACGGGCACGCTCGCGGCTGTGCTGCAGACCCGCGGCCTGTTCGATGTCGATGGCGTTGGTGATCGCGTACGTGTTCTGGTCGGTGAAACCGCAATCGCAGTCCAGCAAATACTGTTTGACCGCTGGCGACACGCCGACGAAGCGCCAATGGCGGTCGATCAGACGTTGAGTCTGGCGACGGCGGTAGAAGCGGTCGTATTCACCGAAGCCGTGGGAAATGCCGATGCACAGCGGCACTTTCAACCAGCGGTTGAGCGTCAGCATCATGTTCACCGGCTTGAAGCGGTTGCAGATCACCACGTCGAACTTTTCCCGCCGGCAGAACTTGTACAACTGCCACATCGCCCGCAGGCGCATACCTTTGAGGGACTTGTCGGAAAACTCGAAATACACCGAACGGTCGGCCCGGCTGACGGCTTCGCCCGGCCCTGGTTTGCCGCGCAGGAAGGCTGCGGTCACTTCGTAACGATCGGTCGGCAGCGCCTTGACGATCTGTTCGGCGAGGTCGGCGAAATCATGGGATTTGACGTTGTAGTCGGGCTGCAGCTGCAGCACCTTTGCGCGTTGACTCATACCTCTCCCCGGTGCGATCCCGTCGCGCCTGTTTCGCTCTGCTTCAGTACCCAGAACAATTCCTGGCGCCTGACCGCTTTGCGGAAAAATTCATTCTCGCCGTAGACCGACGAACGCCGACCCGCCAGCAGTCGCTGCAACATACGACGCAAGCGACGCTTGAACGGGGCTGGTGGCTGCAGGTCATGCATCATGCCCAGCGCCATGGCCTTGTCCCGTTGCAATTCGATCGACAGCGGCAGACACAGCGGCTGCATCGCGAGGGTCGCATCGAACGTCGGCGGCAGAGCGATGCCCTGCCCGCTGTCGCCCATCGGCCAGCGGTCGTTGTCGTGCAAGTGGTTGGCGTAACCGAGCAGCGTCGGCTGCCAGTCGAGACCGCGCAAGGCTTCCAGCACCGCCTCTTGGGCGCAGATATGGTCGGGATGCGGGTCCAGCGTCGGGTGCGGCAAGACAATCACATCCGGGCGCGCGCGGGACAGTACGTCACGCAGGTCGGCCAGCAGGTTGTTCCAGGTCGGCGCGCCGTCGGCATCGCCGGGCAAGGCAAACGGATTCAACTGACGGAACATCCGCGTGTCGCTCAGATCCGCTTCGCGCGAGCCCACCGGTTGATTCGGCGCAGCCTGCATCGCCGCCAGTTGCAGACAGAAGTAACCGAGCTGCACGCAATGTTCCTGAGGTACGCCGGCCCAGCGCGGCACGGCGAGGCTGTCCCAGGCACGCAGACGACCCTTGAGCCGTGCCGCTTCGACCTTGCTCAGGCCCATCTGTTGATAGTGCTCGGCTTCAATTTCGCCGGCGGTCAGGGTCACGATCCAGGCTTCTTTGGCCTGGCTGTACAGACCGTAGGCGGCCAGTTCGGCATCGTCGGCGTGCGGGGCGATGACCATTACCCGCTGCTGGCGGTAGTCCGGTTGTTCCAGCGCCCAAAGCACCGGCTCACCGGACACCCGGCAAAAGCGCCCGCGCAGACGCAGCAGACCTTGCGACAGCGCTTGTGCCTGACCGCTCAGGTTCAGATAACGCACGCCGTTGACGCCACGTTCGAACGTCTGAACGTCGGGATTGCTCCCCCCGGCCAACTCGACCCGAGGATCGAAGAAGCGTCCCAGAAAGCTGCTTTTGACCTTCACGGCGAGGATCAGCGTGGCGTCGTCCACCAGCATCACGCCCTCGTCGAGGCGCAATTGCTCGCCGCTCAAATGCACTTTTGGCTGCGGTGTGAACGGCGGAAAACTGTATTGGTAATCGTCTTTCGGCGAATAGAACAGGTGATCGGCGAACCACGCTTCGTGGACAATCCAGCCGATGACCGCCAGCACCAGCGGCAACCACCAGGCCACCAGCACACCGAGGGCGATCAACACGATCAGTGCGATCAACAGGCCGATTCGTTTGTTGCGCCGGTGACGCTTGAGCAGTTGCTGTTTGCGGCTCATGGGCTGACTCATACGGTGAAGACCGGCACAGGATTGCACCAGCGATCCTTGTATTCACGGTCGGCACGACCGAAGGAAAAGCGCAGCGGCTTGTTCAGTGCCCGAGCATGTTCCCAGGCACTTTGCGTATTGAGAAAACTCAGCACGCTGCCGGGGCTGAATTCGCGGGTTTCAGGGTCGACGCCACCGTTGATGTACTCGACGCTGATCCACTCCGACGCTTCGACGCGATACACCAGTTGAATGGCGATCGGCGCATCGTTGAGAAAGATCACCGAGCCGATCAACAGCTCGCGCAATAGCTCGATGACTTCGGCCATGCGTGCCGCACCAGTGGCCGGGAATCCCCAGCGACGCTGGAACAGATCGCAATAAATGGCTGCCAGTTCGGCACTGGAGAAATCGCTGACCGGCCGCACCACGCCGCCCGCTTCTTCCAGCAGGCGCAGTTCACGGCGCTGGTTGTAGCGAAACTTCTTCGACAGTTCTTCGGGGGTACGGGCCATGGCCAGTTGTTCGGTCTGCAACTTGAGGCCGCTGAAGCGGTTCTCGTTGAGCGCCGACAGGTAGCGTCCGCGATGGCGCAGCGGGGCCTGGGCATCGGCGGCGGCCGGCAGAATCAGCTCGGCGTTGCCGAGGTCGAACAGGCCTTTCTTGCCGTTGCGCTTGAGCACGTCCTTGGACAAGGCCAGGTCGCGGCCCCAGGTCGGGATCGCGGCTTTGATTTCGCCCTGCTGCTCCCAGGCCAGATAGCGCACCGGGATGCCGGCCAGATCCGCCAGACGTTCGACGACCATCGGGTGAGTCGCGACGCTGCCGCCGAAACGCTGCCAGGCCTGTGCATAAGTTGAGGCGTCAACGGGCGACCAGCCACGTTCGCGCCAGCCTTGAAATCGGTTGAGCATCAGCCCCTCGGTGCCAGATCGGTAACTTGCGGCAAATGCCAGAAGGTGTCGCGTACGGCGCGGTCGGAGAAGCGTTCGCGCAGGCGGTCGAACATCATCTCGGCGCATTGACGGCGTTGCTGCTCGTCCATGCCCGCCAGATGTTTCAGGCCCTGGGCCAGATGCTCGGCATCGCCCAGCGGGAACAGAATGCCCACGCCTTCGACCACTTCCTTCGCCCCGCCGCACGCCGTGGCCAGCAACGGCACACCGGCGGCCATGGCCTCCAGCAGCACCATGCCGAACGGTTCGTGGTCGGAACTCAGGGCAAACACATCGAATGCACGAAAGTAATTGCGCGCGTCCGGCACCTGGCCGAGGAACAGCACGCGATCACCGATACCCAGCTCACGGGCCTGCGCCTTGAGTTCATCCTCAAGCCGACCCTTGCCGAGAATCACCAGTTGGCTGTTGGCCGGCAGACCGGGCAATGCCGCGGCAAAACCGTGCAGCAGCGTGGCCTGATCCTTGTCCGGGTGCAGGCGACCGACGTTACCGACAATGAACGCATCCGCCGACAGACCGAGGGTCTCGCGGGCTTCACGGGCGGACACCTGACTCATCTGCAACGCCGAGACATCGATGCGGTTGTAGAGGGTCTGGATGCGCGCCGCCGGCCATTTCGGCAGACAACGGCGCATGTCGTCGCGCACCGCATCGGACACGCCGAGCAGGCTCAGGCGCTTGCGGAAAATGTGCGCAAAGAGTTTGCGCGAACCGCGTTTGTAATCGCCAAACGCGTGGTGCACGCCAATCACCGGCAACGAAGTGCCGAGCAAGGCGATGTAGATCGGCTTGAAGCGATGGGCGATGCAGAAACTGAAATTGCGTGAAGCGGCGATCTTGCGCAGATCGCCGATGGCGCCCAGCTTCAGGCCACGAATGGCCTTGGAGCTGTATTCCATGAACAACACTTCATCGGAGGCGCAGGCTGCGGCCACCTCGCTATCGGCGGCCCCGGTCAGAAAGACCGTGGTGACCCGATAACCGGTGCCCGCGAACAGGCTGGCGTATTGCCGCGCGCAGTCGAGGAACGGCCCGTCATAGCCGTGACAAAACTGCAGCACATGGCGTTCAGCCGAGCGTGTCATAAGCGTTTGCGCCTTCTTTGACCACCAGGATGTCTTCCATGATCAGGTACTGCAGATCCGAGCCAAAGAACATGTTCAGGGCGTCGGTCGGCGAGCAGATCATCGGTTCACCACGGCGGTTGAGCGAGGTGTTCAGGGACACACCGTTGCCGGTCAGCACTTCCAGCGCCTTCATCATGTCGTAGTAGCGCGGGTTGTATTCGCGCTTGAGCACCTGGGCCCGGGACGTACCGTCTTCGTGGACGACTTCCGGCACGCGGGTCTTCCACTCTTCAGCCACTTCGAAGGTGAAGGTCATGAACGGCGCCGGGTGATCGATCTTGATCATCTGTGGCGCAACGGTGTCGAGCATCGACGGGCAGAAAGGCCTCCAGCGCTCGCGGAACTTGATCTGGTGGTTGATCCGGTCAGCCACGCCAGCCACGCTCGGGCAACCGATGATCGAACGACCACCCAGTGCACGCGGACCGAACTCCATGCGGCCCTGGAACCAGGCCACCGGGTTGCCATCGACCATGATCTTGGCGATCTGCTCCGGCATGTTGTCGAGCTTGCGCCAGGTCGGCTTGTTCTCGTGACGGGCGCACGCGGCGATCACGTCTTCGTTGCTGTACGACGGACCGAGGTAGACGTGTTCCATCTTCTCGACCGGCACGCCACGGGCGTTGGATACGTAAGCTGCTGCACCGACTGCGGTGCCGGCATCGCCGGAGGCAGGCTGTACGAACAGTTCCTTGACGTCGTCACGGGCGATGATTTTCTGGTTGAGCTTGACGTTCAACGCACAGCCGCCGGCGTAGGCCAGTTTGCCGGTTTCCTTGAGCACGTCGCCCAGATAGTAGTCGATCATCTGCAGCGCGATTTTTTCGAACAGCGCCTGAATGCTGGCGGCGTAGTGGATGTACGGCTCGTCGGCGATGTCGCCTTCGCGCTTGGGACCCAGCCACTCGATCAGCTTCGGCGAGAAGTAGTAACCCTTGCCCTTCTCTTTGTAGCGGCGCAGGCCGATCACGTTGGCGTAGTCGGTGTTGATCACCAGCTCGCCGTTCTCGAACGAGGCCAGACGCGAGAAATCATATTTGCTGGCGTCGCCATACGGCGCCATGCCCATGACCTTGAATTCGCCATCGAGCATGTCGAAACCGAGGAACTCGGTGATCGCGCCGTACAGGCCGCCGAGGGAGTCCGGATCGAAGAATTCCTTGATCTTGTGAATCTTGCCGTTTTCGCCGTAACCGAAGAAGGTCGTGGCGTACTCGCCCTTGCCGTCGATGCCGAGGATCGCGGTTTTCTCTTTGAAACCCGAGCAGTGGTAGGCGCTGGAAGCGTGAGCCAGGTGGTGTTCAACCGGCTCGATCTTGATTTTCTTCGGATCGAAGCCCAGTTGCTCCAGGCACCAGACGATCTTGTTGCGATAGCGCTTGTAGCGACGGTTGCCCATCAGGATCGCATCGAGTGCGCGGTCCGGGGCGTACCAGTAACGCTTGGCGTACTGCCAGCGAGCCTTGCCGAAAATGCTGATCGGGGCGAACGGAATCGCGACCACGTCAACGTCGGACGGCTTGATGCCTGCCTGCTCCAGGCAGAACTTCGCCGATTCGTAGGGCATGCGGTTCTTTGCATGTTTATCGCGTACGAAGCGCTCTTCCTCAGCCGCCGCGACCAGCTTGCCGTCGATATACAAGGCTGCTGAAGGATCATGGCTAAGGGCGCCGGACAGGCCAAGAATCGTCAATGCCACAGGGGTCTAGCCTCTTTAGTCTGCATTCAGGCGCGATGCGCCTTGAAAAATGATGTGCCCTCGCACCGGGCGAGAGACAGCTAAAGGGCGGGATTATAGCGTAAAAGCGCCGACAAACCTCTAGCGGAACTGGCCGGCCGGTGCGTTGACGCAACAGAAGCTTCAACTTAGACTCCCCTGCAAATGGACTGGGAGATCCCGGTCGGCGTTGATGCCTCGGTGAGATCACCGGGGCTTTTCGCTTTCTGGAAGCCGCAAAAGTTTTAAAAGCCTCAACCACGACTTGGCCGCCAATAAACACTGATATTCCCGTCCACCGCCTGCCGATAGATCGTATACGGCAGGCAAGCCGTGTCGAACACGCCGGACAGGGTCAGGTCGAGCAGGACGACCGGCACCAGAATGCCGGTAGGATCGGGCGGCGCGTGCAGCAGGCAAAAATCGTGGGCGAGCCCGCTGTAGACGCGCGGGATCGACTGACAGTAGGTCTTTTGTTTGCGCAGGCCGCGCGTGGCGTCTTCATCGTCCTGCAACACCGTGACGGCGGTGCCGCAGCCAGACAGTGCCAGGGAAAATGCGCCGATAGTGATAGCGTTTTTGATGGTCAAGATTTGCCCTCCGGGAACGTCGGGGCAAACTAGCATCGGGGCTTTGCGAGGGGCAGCTCATGGGTTCTGGCAAGGCCGTAGGACAAGTCACAAGGATTTGTCGCTACAACCCTCACCCGATTTCAACTGCAGAAATGTCTTACGTGCTGGCGAAAAAAATCACGCAGAGCCCGATACATCCTTGGGCAAACGCTGATCAATCACCTGATACAGCGCACTGCTTTCAGGCCAGTTGCGCATGAACCGCGCACGATCCCGGGCATAGGCCGGAGCGAAGCTGCCCACCGAGCCGTGCTGGCACATGGAGTCCAGATCGATCAGCGCCCAGCGGTCTTCCTGCCAGAACAGGTTGTGCCCCTTGAAGTCGCCATGGCTGATGCGTTCGGCGATCAGCCGTGCAAACAACTGATCCAGCGCCTGCAACTCGCTTTCCGGCGCCTCGCCGCTTTCAACGTATGGCGCAAAGCGCTCGATGATGTCCGGCCCGGCCAGGTACTCGGTGATCAGATAAGCCTTGCTGCGCAGCCAGAAAAACCGGGTTTCCAGCACCGCCAGCGGCTTGGGCGTGGCGATGCCGAGGAACGCCAGGCGATTGCCTTCGCGCCAGGAATGCCAGGCACGGCTCGGACGCCAGAAGCGCTTCAGCCAATGGGCAAAATTCTTGATGTTGTAGCGCTTGATCACCAGAGGACGCCCGGCAACCTCGACCTTGCCGACACTGGCCGCGCCGCCGGTCTTGTACAGATGCCCCTGATCGAGCAAGGCATCGGCCTGTTCCAGCACCGGCAACATCGCGGGCTCTTCCTCGCGGCGAATCGAGCGCAGAGCGAATGCGCCGCGCTTGACGCTGAACAGCGTGCACTCACGACCGACCTTGATCAGGTAATCCTTCAAGCGCCAGGCGCCCACCTTGTCGATCTGCTTTTGCAGGGCTTCCAGCGGCAGCGCGTGTTCGCTGTTGCTCAGCAGGTAATACACCAGCAATTCTTCGGTGAACGGCTCGAGCGACTTGGGCAACTGGGCGAAGAACACCCCGAGGTTTTCCAGCACTTTCTGACGGGACAATGGCTGACCGGCGGTTTCCGCGCGGATACCCGCACCGTCGATCAGATACAGCTGGCTGCCATGACGCAGCAGGTTGTCCAGGTGCAGGTCTTCCTGCCACAGGCCTTTGCCGTGCAACTGACCGATGGCGCCGAGCGCTTCGGCCAGCACTGCCGATTGTTCGTCGGCCAGCACTGGCAAGGATTCGACCTTGTTCCAGGCATCGCTCAGGCTTTCGGCGCCTTCGAGGAATTCGAACAACAGCCAGCCACCCTCACCGTCCTTCAGGCCATCGGCCAGCAGCAACGGTGTGGTCATGCCCTGGGCGGCGAGCAGTTTCACGCCCTCCAGTTCACGCTGAAAGTGTCGCGCTGCCTTATTACCGACCAGCAATTTGGCCAGCACCGGACGCCCGCGCCACACACCGGCACCGACGTAACGCTGACCCGGCAACACTCGCAACAGGCTGAGCAATTGCAAATCGGCAGCGCCCGCCGCATCGGCCAGCGACACCGTCAGCGGCAGACTCGGCGTGCGCCCGGCATTTTTCAGGTCGGACAACTGCATCAGCGGGTCTCCTTGCGACTGCGCCGCGCGGTCAGCCGCGCGACCCAGCTGTCGACCAGCGAGCTGTCTGTCGATTGATCGAGATACGCCGCCAGCAGCTCACGCAATTGCGCTTCGCTCCACTCCGGCGCACGGCGCAGCAGCGGCTCCAAGTCCTTGACCCGGTCACGCATACCGAACAGCAACGGCCGGGTCTTCTCCAAATCGATCAACTGCGCCTGATAGCCATCGCCTTCGGAGCGCAAGAATATGTGTTTTGGATAGAAGCAGCCGTGTACCTGGCGCATGCCGTGGAGATGGCGCGCCAGCATGCCGCAAGACTTGAGAATCGCCGATTGCTGCGCAGCATCGAGGTCCGACCAGCGCTGCAACAGCGAATCGAGATCGTCCCAACCATCCAGCGCGCGGGTCAGCAGGATCGCACGGACTTCGCCATTGACCTTGCGCTCACCGAAGAACGCCGCCTGCAACGCCGGAATGCCGAGCTTGTTGTAACGACTGATGTTGCGAAATTCCCGGGCAAAGGTCGGCTCGCCGAACGGTGCGTGCAACGTGCGGGTCAGGTAATTGCACTGGCGCTTGAGGTAATAGGCATGCCCTTCCAGCTCCAGACGAAACACGCTGCTCCAGCCGCCGCCGTCGGTGTTGGGCTCATCCACGGCGTCGAGCTGCTTGGACCACAGCGCATCGAACGTGTCGAGACCGTGGCGTTCCAGCAGCGCACGATCTTCAACGGCCAGAAAATCAGTCATTCGCGTCCCTCGAAAAATCTCACCACGTGGCGAATCCGTTGCTTGTCGGCGGCATTCAGCCGATCACGCCCACGATATTGCAGGTAGAAGCGCAGGCGCTGGGTGTTCGACAGGTGATACTTGGCCACCTTGTCGAGGCAGGCCAGATCCTTGGTGATCCGGTACTTGAGCCAGAAGCCGCGCCAGAAGTCGCCGTTCGGGCAGTCGATCAGATACAACTGCGCCTGATCGTCGATCAGCAGGTTGCGCCACTTCAAATCGTTATGGGTGAAGCGGTGGTCGTGCATGACACGCGTATAACCGGCCAGTTGTCGGCTGACGCCGTCGACCCAGGCGCGATCCTTGAGCTTGGGATCGTTGCGCTCGGCCAGCGCCGACAGGTCTTCGGTGCGCGGCAGTTCACGGGTGATCATCGCCCCGCGATCGTAAGCCATGCCGTTGCGCTCCAGGCCCCACGCCACCACTTCGGCGGTAGGAATGCCCCATTTGGCGAAGCGCTTGAGGTTCTGCCATTCCATCTTCACCCGGGGCTTGCCCAGATAACGCCGCAGGCCTTTGCCGGCGCCGACGTAGCGTTTGACGTAATAGTTGACGCCATTGAACTGCACGCGAATGACTTCGGACAATGGGTCGCGGGTCAGCCGTTCGCCTTGAAGGGCGAATACCGCTTCGAGGCTACCGAAATGCTGCTCAAGTTCACTGTACTCAGGCTCCAGATTCCAACCCGCCATCAGAGCGCATCCCCATAACGTTGCTTGCGCGCATAGAGCTTGTTGGCCTTGCCTTCGAGCCAGCTCAGCAACGGCGCTTCTTCGGCCAGGATCTGGCGCAGCGGTTGCTGGAAGTAACCTTTGAGGAAGCGCAGCTTGTCGCGGCGGGTCAGGCCGATATCCAGTGCGGAAAAGTACAGCGCCGCAAGATCCTTGTTGCGCCAGCGCTGGGTGATCGCCGGACGGGTCTGGGCGCGGTGCAGGTCGATTACCGAGAGTTTGAAGTCTTCAGGAGTGACCGGTTTGTCGGTGTGCAGCAGGAAGTGGCAGATGTAGCAGTCGCGGTGATTGACCCCGGCGCGGTGCATCATGCCGGTCATGCGCGCGACCTCGGCGATCAGCGCCCGCTTCAGCTTTGGCTGCGGCGGTTGCTTGACCCAGTCGATGCTGAAGTCTTCGAGACTGATGGTCGGCGCCAGCTCTTCAGTGACGATGAACGAATGCTGATCCGCCGGGTTGCTGCCCTTCTCGCCGTACGCGACGGCGGTCATGGTCGGCACGCCGACTTCCTGCAAGCGTTGAATGGCTTTCCATTCCTGGCCCGCGCCGAGCACCGGCAGTTTAGCGGTCAGCAGGTTCTTGAAGATCTCGCCCCAGCCGATACCCCGGTGAATCTTGACGAAAAAGCCATTGCCGTCGACTTCCGTGCGCAACGTCCGGCGGGCTTCCAGCTCGCGGTACACCTCGCCCTGCAAGCCTTCGACTTCCACGAATGCATCGCGGCCAGCCCACAGGCTCTTGAACGGTTCAGCCAGCATCAACTTCATTTAAGCGTGCTCCGCCAGAATCACATCGGCCGCGTGCTGCGGCATGCTGTAGAGGTCGGCCGTCTCGGCGAAGGCCAGACCGTTGCGGCTCCAGGCCGCCCGTGCAGCGTCGTCGTTCAACATGTCAGTCAGGTATTGCGTCAGTTGCGCCTGATCGAACGGTTCGTCCAGCACTCGCCCGGCGTCGGCCTCGGCGATGTAATGGGCATAACCGCAGACCGCGCTGACCAGCACCGGCAACCCGGCGACCAGCGCTTCAAGCAGCACCGTACCGGTGTTTTCGTTGTACGCCGGGTGGATCAACAGATCGGCGCCGAGCAGGAAACGCGGGATATCGCTGCGCCCCTTGAGAAACGTCACATTGTCGCCCAGACCCAAAGTTGCACTCTGCATCTGGAACAATTTGGGGTCATCCTGGCCGATTACAAACAGCCGGGTGCGTTTCTTCAGCTCGGCGGGCAATGCGGCCAGGGCTTTCAGGCTGCGATCGACGCCCTTGGTCTTGAACCCGGAGCCGATCTGCACCAGCAACAGTTCTTCGTCCCTGAGGTTGAATTCGGCGCGGAAACCGGCGCGAATCTGGTCGGCATCCGCAGGGCGGCGACGGTCCTGGGCGATGCCCGGCGGCAGCAGGTGGAAGCGTTCCAGCGGCGTATCGTAATGCTTGATGAACAGCGGCTGCTGCACTTCGGAAATCATCAGCACTTCGGTCTTTGCATCTTTGGCGAACACCGCGCGCTCGTACTCGGCGAAGTGGCGGTAGCGGCCCCAGCGGCGATACAGGGAATTGCGCAGGTTCTGCGCCTTGTCCTCGAAGCAGCCGTCGGCGGCGTAGTAGACGTCCAGCCCCGGCATTTTGTTGAAGCCGATCAGGCGATCCACCGGGCGCTTGGCCAGGTCTGCTTCCATCCACGCGCTGAGCTTTTCATTGCGACGATGGTTGAAGAACGCCTTGACCGGCGCTACCAGCACTTCGAAACCAGGCGGCACGTCGCCTTCCCAGATCAGGGTGTAGACGCGGATCTGGTGTCCGCGCTTCTGGCATTCAAGGGCGATGCGCATGAAATCGCGCTGCAAACCGCCGAACGGGAAATATTTGTACAGGACAAAAGCCAATTGCATCAGCGCAGCTCCTCAGCCATCAACAACGTGCTCAGTCGGCTGGCAACACGCTCGGGATTCAGACGCGTGAAGCACAGGGGCCACTCGCGTTTCAGGTCAAACTGACGGGCATCCTGCGCGGTCGGTTGATACGTACATTTCTTTTGCAGGCACGGCGCGCACGGAAAATCGCTGCCGAGGTGAATCTGCAGCTTGCCGTAGGCGCCGGTCAGGCCCGGATTGGTCGGGCCAAACAGCGAAATCGTCGGCACGTCCAGCGCTGCGGCCAGATGGCCGAGACCGGTGTCCACCGCAACGCAGGCCTGGGCCCCGGCCAGCACCTTGCCGACCCCGGCCAGGTTCAGCTTCGGCAACACTTCGGCGTGCTTGAAACCGGCGGCGATGCGCTCGGCCCGGGCCTTCTCCAGGGGGTTGCCCCACGGCAGCTTGATCCCCACGCCGAGGTAGCCGACCCGTTCGGTCAGCTCGCGCCAATAGGCTTCCGGCCAGTGCTTGGTGTCCCAGGTGGTGCCGTGGAGGAACACCACGTAAGCATTCTTGCGTGGCAGTTCGACCAGACGCTCGACGTTGAGGCCGTAATCGCCCAGGCCTTTGGGCAAGTCGTAACCCAGAGCGATGGCGAACAACTGACGCACGCGCTCGACGGCGTGCTGACCACGGGCCACTGCCAGTTTGCGGTCATAAAAGCGCGCGGCGATCGGTTCGCGGGCCGAGCCCTTGTCGAGACCGGCCACCGGCGCTTTGACATAGCGGGTCAGCCAGGCGCTTTTCAGCAGGCCCTGAGCATCGATCACCAAGTCATATTTGTTCGCCCGAACGGATTGCTTGAAGCGCTTCCATTCGCCGCTGGTGATGGTTTTCCAGATGTTTTTGCGCCAGCGGCGGATCGCCACCGGAATGACTTTGCCTACGGCCGGGTGCCAGGTCGGAATCTCGGCGAAGCCTTCCTCGACCACCCAGTCGAACTTGATCCCGGGAATGGCCCGGGCGGCGTCGGTCAGCGCCGGCAACGCGTGAATCACGTCGCCCAGCGATGAAGTCTTGATCAGCAATACCCGCAAGTTAATGAACCTCGACCACAGAACCCTGCAAACGCTGCAAGGCATCGTTGACCGCGTCCGGCATCAGCTGCCGCAGGCAGTTGTAATGGCCGAAACGGCAGGTGCGGTCGAAGCAAGGGCTGCAATCGAGTCCCAGACGAACGATTTCCACGTGCTCGGCCAGCGGCGGGGTGAAACCCGGCGAGGTCGAACCGTAGACCGCCACCAACGGGCGATTCAGCGCAGCGGCCACGTGCATCAGGCCGGAATCGTTGGAGACCACCGAATCGGCGCAGGACATCAGGTCGATGGCCTCGGCCAGCGAAGTACCGCCGCTGAGGTTCACGGATTCTTCGCGCAGGCCCGGAATCAACCGCGCGCGGATGTCTTCGCCCACCGCGTGATCGTTCTTCGAGCCAAACAGCCAGACCTGCCAACCTTCGCGAATCCGCGCCTCGGCGACCTTGGCGTAATGCTCGGACGGCCAGCGTTTGGCTTCACCGAATTCGGCGCCGGGGCACAGCACCAGCACCGGGCGGTCGAGGGTCAGGCCGAACTTGGCCAATGCAGCCTCGCGGGTCACCGGATCGATCTGCAGGCTCGGGCGCGGATAAGGTTTCGGCAACTCGGCGTTCGGCTCATAGGCCAGCGCCATGAAACGCTCGATCATCAGCGGATAACGTTCTTTATCCAGCGTGCGCACGTCATTGAGCAAGCCGTAGCGGAATTCGCCGCGCCAGCCGGTGCGTTTCGGGATGCCGGCGAAGAACGGCACCAGCGCCGACTTCAGCGAGTTCGGCAGCAGGATCGCCTGGTCGTACTGGCCGGCCAGGGATTTGCCGATCCGCCGACGGGTCGCCAGCTCCAGCGCGCCGTGGCCGAGCGGGAAGCTCAAGGCCTTGCGCACTTCGGGCATGCGTTCGAGGATCGGCCGGCTCCACTCCGGGGCCAGCACGTCGATTTCGCACTGCGGGTGGCGCTGCTTGAGACACTGAAACAGTGTCTGCGCCATCACCATGTCACCGACCCAACTGGGCCCAACGATCAGAATATTCATGTGGTTTCCATAAACGAACCGGGGAGGCTTTACGCCTCCCCGTCTCGAGAATCAGCTTAGCCCCAGCTCACGCCAGATCCGCATCACCTGCCGCCGTTCGTCCGCGAACTGATCGCCCGGTATCACCCCGGCGTCCTTCTGCAAGGCCTGCCGGTGGGCGGCGGAACGATAGGCCTTGTAGGCCTCACGCAACAGGCTGGCGTCTTCGGCAGGCATCAGCCCTTCGTGCTCCAGCTCTTCCAGAATGCGGATATTGTCCGTCCAGCGCAGCAACGGCGGGTGGGTCTGCGACCACGCCAGGGCCGCGTATTGCACCATAAATTCAATATCGACGATACCTCCGGCGTCCTGCTTGAGGTCGAACGGCGCCGTGGCCTCGAAGGCATTCGCCCCGGTGCCGGCGGCGGTGCTCTTGCTGCCGAGGTTGTCACGCATCTTGGCGCGCATCTCGCTCACTTCCTGTTGCAGTTTCGCCAGATCCCGCGCCTTGCCCAGCACCTGGGCCCGGACGTTCTCGAACGCCTGGCCGACATCCTTGCTGCCCACCAGCACCCGCGCCCGCACAAGGGCCTGATGCTCCCAGGTCCAGGCTTCGTTTTCCTGATAGCGCGCAAACGCGCCGAGCGAACTGACCAACAGCCCCGATGCACCGGACGGACGCAGGCGCATGTCCACTTCGTACAGCTGACCGGAGTTGGTCTGCGCCGTCAGCAGGTGAATGATCCGCTGGCCGAGCCGGGTGAAGAACTGCGTGCCATCGATGGGTTTCGGGCCATCGGTTTCCGCCTGCTGGTCGCCATCGTGGATGAACACCAGGTCCAGGTCCGAACCATGCCCCAACTCGATCCCGCCGACTTTCCCATAACCGACAATGATGAAGCCGGGATCGCACAACGTGCCGTCGGTGCGCAGCGGCGTGCCGTACTTGGCCACAGTCTGGCGCCAGGCCAGGGCCAGCACTTGCTCAAGAATCGCCTCGGCGAGCCAGGTCAGGTAATCGCTGACTTTCATCAACGGCAGGCTGCCGGCGATTTCCGAGGCGGCGACGCGCAAGCGGTGCGCCAGTTTGAAATGACGCAGGGCTTCCATCTGTTGTTCGAGGTCGTCTTCAGGGATCCGGGTCAGGCGCTCGCGCAACTCGGCGGCCAGTTCCGGCGCCAGCGGCGGCTTGAACAGGCGACCTTCGTTGAGCAGTTCATCAAGCAACAGCGGGAAGCGGGTGATCTGCTCGGCGATCCACGGGCTGGCGGCGCACAGCGTCAGCAAGCGGCGCAGCGCGCCGGGGTTTTCGGTCAGCAAGACTAAATAAGCCGAGCGCCGGGCCACGGCCTCGACCAGCGGCAGCACCCGTTCCAGCACCAGATCGGGATTTTCGTGCTCAACCGCCTGAGCGAGCAGGCGCGGAATAAAGGCATCGAGACGCTCGCGCCCCAGACGCTGCATCGCCCGCAACTGCGGGCTGGCACGCAGGCTCGCCAATGCCTTCAAGGCCTTGGTCGCGTCAGCGAAACCGCCCTCCTCCAGCTGCCGACAGGCCGCCTCTTCGTCCTGAGCCTCTTCCCACAGCGGCAGCCATTCTCCGCCGACCACCACTTCGCTCTCGGTGCCTTCGTCTTCATCAGGATCGGCGATCACTTGCGCAAAGTGCCAAGCGACGCGGCCACGCCAGAACATCAGCTTCTCGTGGAACGCCTCCCAATCGGCAAAACCGAGCATGAACGCAATACGCGCCTGATCCTGAGCGCTGTCCGGCAGCATCTGGGTCTGGCGGTCAGCAATCGCCTGGATCGCGTGTTCGGTGTAACGCAGGAATTCGTAACCTTCGCGCAGTTCGCTGATCACCGCTGGCGGCAGATAGCCTTGCCCTTCAAGCGTGCTCAACACCTTTAATAGAGGGCGCTGTTGCAGACTCAGGTCGCGACCACCGTGAATCAGTTGAAAGGCCTGGGCAATGAACTCGACTTCACGGATACCGCCAGAGCCGAGCTTGATGTTGTCGGCCATGCCCTTGCGCCGCACTTCCTGCTGGATCAGTTGCTTCATGGTGCGCAGCGCTTCGATCGCCGAGAAGTCCAGATAGCGCCGGTAAACGAACGGCCGCAGCATTTCCTGCAATTGCTCGCCCGCCACTTGATCGCCGGCCACCACCCGCGACTTGATCATCGCGTAGCGTTCCCAATCGCGGCCCTGATCCTGGTAATACTGCTCCAGTGCATTGAAGCTCAGTACCAGCGCGCCGGACGAGCCGTACGGACGCAGGCGCATGTCGACGCGGAACACGAAACCGTCGACGGTGATCGGGTCGAGGGCCTTGATCAGGCGCTGGCCGAGGCGGATGAAGAATTCCTGATTATCCAGCGGGCGCTTCACGCCGACGGTTTCGCCGCCTTCGGGGTAGGCGAAGATCAGGTCGATGTCCGAGGACAGGTTCAGCTCGACCGCGCCGAGCTTGCCCATGCCGAGGATGACCATTTGCTGCGGTTCGCCGCTGCGCCGGCCGGTCGGCGTACCGAACTGGTCGCAATGGCGGCGGTACAACCATTGATAGGCCTGATCGATGCTGGAGTCGGCCATGTCCGAGAGGTCGCGGCAGGTCTGCACCAGATCGGCCTGGCGGTTGAGGTCGCGCCAGATGATCCGCACCTGATGCCGGGTGCGCTGACGGCGCAGGACGCGGCCCAGTTCATCTTCGGTCTGTGCGGTGCTGACCGCAGTCGCGATCTGCCCGCACAACTCGCCGGGAGCGAACGGCCGGTCCAGCTCGCCGGACTGCACCAGCGACAACAACATCAAAGGGTCACGAACGCTCTGTTCAATGACGAAATCGCTGGCGGCGCTGACGCGGGCGAACTGCGCCCAGCGTTCCGGCGTCCAGGAGGAGAAGCCGTGATCGTCTTCCAGTTGACCGACAGCCGCACGGAATGACTGCTCCGATCGGCTGACCAACGGCAGGAGAATGGCGGGCAGTTCGGCAAGCGCGGGCAGGGTCATGGTCTATCCTTGATCGGCGTGTAAATGGCCGCTTGTAGTGATGAATGAAAAACCGCTACGCGAAGGACTGTCGAACAAAAGTGAGAAATAGCTGAAATTTCTTTTTCTTTGGCAGCCAACATCAAACTTTCACCTTTTTCGGATGGCTAAAGACCAACCTTAACGATTATTCTCACAACGCAGTCGGAGGCCACAAGCCTTTCATCTGTAGTTTTACTACTCGTCTATACATTCGAAAGGCTGAAATGCCGGATGATTTGTAGTAAAACTACACGCCGCCGGAACAACCTGTCGGCAATCCAAGAATTTTAAATCGTCTGCCCACAAGGCCAGTCGCAAACTCAGGCAACCGATTCTGGAAGCCTTTCCGCCCTGGAGCAAGCCATGCAAGACCTCGATCCCGTCGAAACCCAGGAATGGCTGGACGCCCTGGAATCGGTTCTCGACAAAGAAGGCGAAGACCGTGCTCACTATCTGATGACCCGTATGGGTGAACTGGCGACCCGCAGCGGTTCGCAGCTCCCTTACGCCATCACCACGCCTTACCGCAACACCATCCCCGTTACCCACGAAGCACGCATGCCTGGCGACCTGTTCATGGAACGCCGCATTCGCTCGCTGGTACGCTGGAACGCGATGGCCATGGTAATGCGTACGAACCTGAAAGATTCTGACCTGGGTGGTCACATCTCCAGCTTCGCTTCCAGTGCGACCCTGTACGACATCGGCTTCAACTACTTCTTCCAGGCCCCGACCGACGAACACGGCGGCGACCTGATCTACTTCCAGGGCCACACCTCGCCAGGCGTTTACGCCCGTGCATTCATGGAAGGCCGCATCACCGAAGACCAGATGAACAACTTCCGCCAGGAAGTCGACGGTCAGGGCCTGTCGTCCTACCCGCACCCTTGGCTGATGCCTGACTTCTGGCAGTTCCCGACCGTATCCATGGGTCTGGGCCCGATCCAGGCGATCTACCAGGCTCGCTTCATGAAGTACCTGGAACACCGCGGTTTCATCCAGCCGGGCAAACAGAAAGTCTGGTGCTTCCTGGGCGACGGCGAGTGCGACGAGCCGGAATCCCTGGGCGCCATCTCCCTGGCCGGCCGCGAGAAGCTGGACAACCTGATCTTCGTCATCAACTGCAACCTGCAGCGCCTCGACGGCCCGGTTCGCGGCAACGGCAAGATCATCCAGGAACTCGAAGGCGTGTTCCGCGGTGCTCAGTGGAACGTGACCAAAGTCATCTGGGGCCGTTTCTGGGACCCACTGCTGGCCAAGGACGTCGACGGCATCCTGCAACGTCGCATGGACGAAGTCATCGACGGCGAGTACCAGAACTACAAAGCCAAAGACGGCGCGTTCGTGCGTGAACACTTCTTCAACACGCCTGAACTCAAGGCGATGGTTGCAGACCTGTCCGACGACGAGATCTGGAAACTCAACCGTGGCGGCCACGACCCATACAAGGTCTACGCGGCGTACCACGAAGCGGTCAACCACAAAGAACAACCGACCGTTATCCTGGCCAAGACCATCAAGGGTTACGGTACCGGTGCGGGCGAAGCGAAGAACACCGCGCACAACACCAAGAAAGTCGACGTCGACAGCCTGAAGCTGTTCCGCGACCGCTTCGACATTCCGGTGAAAGACGAAGAGCTGGAAAACCTGCCGTTCTTCAAACCGGAGCCAAACAGCGCCGAAGCCCGTTACCTGGCCGAGCGTCGCTCTGCACTGGGCGGTTTCGTTCCTCAGCGTCGCGCACAGAGCTTCAGCGTACCGACTCCGGATCTGGACACCCTCAAGGCGATCCTCGACGGTTCCGGCGACCGTGAAATTTCCACCACCATGGCCTTCGTGCGGATCCTCGCGCAACTGGTCAAGGACAAGGAAATCGGCCCGCGCATCGTTCCGATCATCCCGGACGAAGCCCGTACCTTCGGCATGGAAGGCATGTTCCGTCAGTTGGGCATCTACTCGTCCGTCGGCCAGCTCTACGAGCCAGTCGATAAAGACCAGGTGATGTTCTACAAGGAAGACCAGAAAGGTCAGATCCTTGAAGAAGGCATCAACGAAGCGGGCGCCATGAGCTCCTTCATCGCTGCCGGTACTTCGTACTCCAGCCACAACCAGCCAATGCTGCCGTTCTACATCTTCTACTCGATGTTCGGCTTCCAGCGTATCGGCGACCTGGCCTGGGCTGCCGGCGACAGCCGTACCCGTGGCTTCCTGATCGGCGGCACCGCCGGCCGCACCACCCTGAACGGTGAAGGCCTGCAGCACGAAGACGGTCACAGCCACCTGCTGGCCGCCACCATCCCGAACTGCCGCACCTACGATCCGACCTACGGCTACGAGCTGGCGGTGATCATTCAGGACGGCATGAAGAAGATGACCGAAGAGCAACAGGACATCTTCTATTACATCACCGTGATGAACGAGTCCTACCAGCAGCCAGCCATGCCGGCCGGTGCCGAAGAAGGCATCAAGAAAGGCATGTACCTGCTGGAAGAAGACACCCGCGATGCGGCGCACCACGTACAGCTGATGGGCTCCGGCACCATCCTGCGTGAAGTCCGTGAAGCGGCGAAGATCCTGCGTGAAGAGTTCAACATCGGTGCCGACGTGTGGAGCGTTACCAGCTTCAACGAACTGCGTCGCGACGGCCTGGCCGTAGAGCGCAGCAACCGTCTGAAACCGGGCCAGAAGCCTAAGCGCAGCTACGTCGAAGAGTGCCTGAGCGGCCGTAAAGGTCCGGTCATCGCCTCGACCGACTACATGAAACTGTTCGCCGAGCAGATCCGTCAGTGGGTACCGTCCAAGGAATTCAAAGTCCTGGGCACCGACGGTTTCGGCCGCAGCGACAGCCGCAAGAAACTGCGTCATTTCTTCGAAGTCGACCGTCATTTCGTGGTGTTGGCAGCCCTGGAAGCACTGGCTGACCGTGGTGATATCGAACCTAAAGTCGTGGCCGAGGCCATTACCAAGTTCGGCATCGACCCGGAAAAACGCAACCCACTGGACTGCTGAGGAGAAACTCTGTGAGCGAACTCATTCGCGTACCTGACATCGGCAGCGGTGAAGGTGAAGTAATCGAACTGTTTGTGAAGGTCGGCGACCGTATCGAAGCCGACCAGAGCATCCTGACTCTGGAATCGGACAAAGCCAGCATGGAAGTGCCGGCCCCGAAGGCCGGCGTCATCAAGAGCCTGAAAGTGAAGCTGGGCGATCGCCTGAAAGAAGGCGACGAACTGCTGGAGCTGGAAGTCGAGGGCGCCGCAGCTGCGGCCCCTGCTCCGGCTGCTGCGCCTGCCGCCAAGGCCGAAGCTGCACCGGCTGCCGCTCCTGCACCGGCTGCTCCAGCTGCTGCCCCTGCTGCCGCTTCGGTTCAGCAAGTGCACGTGCCGGACATCGGTTCGTCGGGCAAGGCCCAGATCATCGAGATCCAGGTCAAGGTCGGCGACAAGGTCGAGGCTGATCAGTCGCTGATCACCCTGGAATCCGACAAGGCGAGCATGGAAATCCCGTCGCCTGCCGCTGGCGTGGTCAAGGCCATCAGCGTCAAGTTGAACGACGAAGTCGGTACTGGCGACCTGATCCTGGATCTGGAAGTGGCGGGTGCTGCGGCCCCTGCTGCGGCCGCTCCGGCCCAGGCTGCTACTCCAGCCGCTGCCGCTGCTCCGGCGCCTGCCGCCGCGCCAGCCGCACCGGTTGCCGACAGCGTTCAGGACATCCACGTTCCGGACATCGGTTCGGCCGGCAAGGCCAAGATCATCGAAGTACTGGTCAAGGCTGGCGACAGCGTTGAAGCCGATCAGTCGCTGATCACCCTGGAATCCGACAAGGCGAGCATGGAAATCCCGTCGCCTGCCGCTGGCGTGGTGGAAAGCATTTCCATCAAGCTGGACGATGAAGTCGGCACCGGCGATCTGATCCTCAAGCTGAAAGTCAAAGGCGCCGCTCCGGCTGCTGCCCCGGCTCCAGCTGCCGCTGCTGCTCCGAGCGCTCCGGCGCCAGCTGCTGCTCCGGCTGCCGCTGCACCTGCTGCTGCCGCTCCGGTTGCTGCTCCAGCCAAGCCTGGCGCCAAAGTTCACGCCGGTCCTGCCGTGCGTCAACTGGCTCGCGAGTTCGGCGTCGAGCTGAGCGCTGTCGGTGCCAGCGGTCCGCACGGTCGCATCCTGAAAGAAGACGTGCAGACTTACGTCAAAGCCATGATGCAGAAGGCCAAGGAAGCACCGGCCGCTGCTGCTGGCGCAACCGGTGGCGCGGGCATCCCGCCGATTCCGGTCGTCGACTTCAGCCGTTTCGGCGAAATCGAAGAAGTGCCGATGACCCGCCTGATGCAGGTCGGCGCCGCCAACCTGCACCGCAGCTGGCTGAACGTGCCGCACGTAACGCAATTCGACTCGGCGGATATCACCGAGCTGGAAGCGTTCCGCACCGCACAGAAAGCTGTCGCAGAGAAGGCCGGCGTCAAGCTGACCATCCTGCCGCTGCTGCTCAAGTCCTGCGCACACCTGCTCAAGGAACTGCCGGACTTCAACAGCTCGCTGGCACCAAGCGGCAAGGCGATCATCCGCAAGAAATACGTGAACATCGGCTTCGCCGTCGACACCCCGGATGGCCTGCTGGTGCCGGTCATCAAGAACGTCGACCAGAAGAGCCTGCTGCAACTGGCCGCCGAGGCCGCTTCCCTGGCTGAAAAAGCCCGGACCAAGAAGCTCTCGTCGGACGAGATGCAAGGCGCCTGCTTCACCATTTCCAGCCTCGGCCACATTGGCGGCACCGGCTTCACGCCGATCGTCAACGCGCCGGAAGTGGCGATCCTCGGTGTTTCCAAGGCAACCATCCAGCCAGTCTGGGACGGCAAAGCCTTCCAGCCGAAACTGATGCTGCCGCTGTCGCTGTCCTACGATCACCGTGTGATCAACGGCGCCGCTGCTGCACGCTTCACCAAGCGTCTGAGCGACCTGCTGGCGGACATCCGCACCATCCTGCTGTAAAGCGCTCGGCCCTCCGGGAACGGAGGGCCGACCGTGTCCCACGTTTTCGAGCGCCACACGCTCGTACCTCAACCCCGTCAGTTTGGCGGGGCTTTTTTTTGCCTGAAATAACTGTCGCCCGAACTTTTCCCACAACTTGTGCTGATATAGGCCACGACTTGAGTCCACTTCCTGTCGATATTTTTCAGCAACAGGCAACTAACCTTGATGTATTAAAGTTGCACCAACAAAGCGGGGCAACTTTGTTCATCACCAACATTTATTCGAATGGATTCGAACATGCTGAAACCTACTGTCGGCCCGATCGTTGGCCACACAACAACTCATCAGGCGCGGATCTTTATTCGCGGCGGACTGCAACATAACACTGCCGTATTTGCCGGCATTCGTTACCGACTACTGGATTCCAATCAATGGCAAACGGGCCAGTTTGTAAAGCTTGATTCAACTCGCGACATGACTGAAGTGCTGGTACTCGATCATTTGCAAGCCGACACCGAGTACGAATACCAGACCGGCTGGTTCAGCCCGATGAGCCCCGTCCACACCATCCACAGCGTGGCGGAGCTGCCGCTGCAATGGCCACGAGAGACATATCGCCTGCGCACCCGCAGCCATCAGCCTTTACAGCCTCGCGCCTACATCCTTGGCTCCTGTCGCTACCTGCGTCTGACTTCCGGCATCCCGGTCCTCCCGCATCTGGGCGACCGGATCTTCGCGTCCATCAGCCAACTGATCGAAGGCGCACAACCTGCGATTGGCGCAATCATGATGTGCGGCGACCAGATCTACGCGGACGATCTGAATCTGCTCGCCCCGGATCGCGACTACGACGAGATCATTGCAAAGTATCGTGCGGCGTTTTCCCTGCCCAATATTCGACGACTGATGTCCGGCACTTCGACATACATGATCCTGGATGATCATGAAATAGAAGATAACTGGCCAATGAACGCGGACGAGTCCGATGTAACTCTGTTTCGCAACGCAATGACGGCTTACGAACTCTATCAAGCCAGTCACAGCCCGGTTTATTCACCAACAACTAACGGCACTATTGATCGAACTTCACTGACGCACTACTGGTATCAATTCAGCGATGGCGATATCGAATGGTTTGTAACGGACAGCCGAACTCGCCGCAACTTGTCGAACGACAACCGCCGCATTCTCGATGAAGAACAGGAACAGGCCTTGTGCAAGTGGTTGGTCGAGAGCCCGGCGCGGGTCAAGTTCGTGGTCACCAGCGTCATGTTCTACCCCGACCGCAAAATCAACGGCGACGATGCCTGGGCGGGCTTCCCCGAACAGCGCCTGCGCCTGCTGGAGACTATCCGCCAGCATCGGCTCAAAAACGTTGTGTTCATTTCCGGCGATGTGCATGGCTCGCTGACCAGTCGTCTGAGCCACAGCGATGATCCGGAGTTTGAAGTTCACACCGTCGTATCCTCGCCGCTGAGCAACAGCAAACTGCTGCCCTACGCCACCGCCGCGACCTTCACGCTCGACCAGCCATTGGCGCAGACCGAGTCAGGCGAATACCGGCACGAACTGACCAGCCAGGTCATCAGCCAGGACAACTTCGCGCACATGGTGGTCGAGGTCGGGCGGATCCAGGTCAACTACCACGATCGCGATGGCAGGCACCTGCAATCCATCGATATTCCATTGCGATGAATCCAGCGGCACGACCGTTCTGGATGCCGGAGGGCTCTGGAACGGGCATCTCCAAGCTTGAAAGCATTACTTTCCGGCAAGCGCTGGAGAAATGTTCACTGCAGCCGACATATTCTTATAGCACTTGGCCTTCATGTCTCTTGTCAGTCGGTGCCGCAATGATGCAACCTTGCCGCAGGCAACAGTAAAGAGGGCGAGAGCCCGGCGCGTTCAGCAAATTTCCAAGCGAGTTCCCTTCATGAAGAGCCAACCCGATGCCGCCAGCCGTATGGTGGCCGAGGTAGTGACGCAGTTGCCTGTGCCCTCGCGGCTCGGCATGCTGCGTTTCGAGCGCCTGAATGAAGCCAGCTGGGCGATGCTGTTTCTCGATCCCAACTGCGAACGCCAGTTCGGCCAGCCGGCCGTCGAACTCTGCGCCCTGGTCGGCTCGCCCTACGCCAGCCTGATGGAACCCGAAGCGCGCTATCAACTGCACGACGCGATCCAGCAGCAACTCAGCCAAAGCCCGCATTATCTGGTGCGCTACACCCTGCACACCGCCGCCGGCGCATTGAGCATTCTTGAACTCGGCGAAGCCTACAAACAGCACAACCGCCACTTGCTGCGCGGTTACCTGCTGGCGGTCGACAACGTGTTCGATGAAGCGCCAGCGCTGCCGTCCGTCGATCTGGAAACCCAGAATTCGCGCCTGCAAATCGCCCTTGAGCTCAACCAGCGTGCCCAGCAGGAACAGCTGCAACATCTGGAGCGGGTGCGCGCCCAGCAGGATCTGATCCTGTTGCTGGCCCGCCAGCGCTACAGCAGCCAGAACTCCCTGCAAGAAGCCGCCGAGCTGATCACCCGCTGTGCCTGCGATATCTACGAAATCGACTGCGCCAGCCTGTGGAATCTGGAAGGCCAGAAACTGGTGCCGATCTCGGCCTACCACCGCGCCACTCAGGAATACATTCTGCCGGAGGCAATCGACGTCAGCGGCTTCCCGGATTACATGGAAGCGCTGCACGGCAGCCGCGCCATCGACGCGCACAACGCGATGCGCGACCCGCGTACCCGGGAGATGGCCGAAGCTCTGCGCCCCCGTGACGTCAACGCCATGCTCGACGCCAGTATCCGTGTCGACGGCCAGGTGGTCGGCGTGCTGTGTCTGGAGCAGACTGGTGTCACCCGCGCCTGGCAGTCCGACGAAATCGCCTTTGCCGGCGAGCTGGCCGACCAGTTCGCCCAGGTCATCAACAACCACAACCGGCGCACCGCCACCAGCGCCCTGCACCTGTTCCAGCGCGCGGTCGAGCAAAGCGCCAACGCCTTTTTGCTGGTCAATTGCGACGGCGTGGTCGAGTACGTCAACCCGAGCTTCACCGCGATCACCCAGTACACCACCGAGGAAGTCCACGGCCAGCGCCTGGCGGAGCTGCCGGCCCTGGAAAACCTCAGCGAGCTGCTGTTCGACGCGCCTTCGGCGCTGGCCAAGAGCAACAGCTGGCAGGGCGAATTCAAGAGCCGCCGCAAAAACCTCGAACCCTACTGGGGCCAGTTATCGATCTCCAAGGTCTACGGCGACAACCGTGAGCTGACGCATTACATCGGCATCTACGAAGACATCACCCAGACCAAACTGGCGCAGCAACGCATCGAGCGCCTGGCCTACACCGACAACCTGACCAACCTCGGTAACCGGCCTGCATTTATCCGCAACCTGGATGAACGCTTCGCCCGAGATAGCGATACCCCGATCAGCCTGCTGCTGGTGGACATCGACAACTTCAAGCGGATCAACGACAGCCTCGGTCACCAGACCGGCGACAAACTGTTGATCAGCCTGGCCCGGCGCCTGCGCAACAGCCTGAGTTCCAGCGGCAGCCTGGCGCGGTTCGCCAGTAACGAATTCGCGGTATTGCTCGACGACACTGACCTCGAGGCTGGCCAACAGATTGCCAGCCAGCTGCTGATGACCCTCGACAAACCGATGTTCGTCGACAACCAGTTGATCAGCGTCACGGGCTCCGTGGGCCTGGCCTGCGCGCCGCTGCACGGTCGCGACCCGCAGACCCTGATGCGCAACGCCGGCCTCGCTCTGCACAAGGCCAAGGCCAACGGCAAACATCAGGTCCAGGTGTTCACCGAAGCGCTGAACGCCGAAGCCAGTTACAAACTGTTCGTCGAGAACAATCTGCGCCGGGCCCTGACCCAGAACGAACTGGACGTGTTCTACCAGCCGAAGCTGTGCCTGCGCAGCGGTCGCCTGCTCGGTATGGAAGCGCTGCTGCGCTGGAACCATCCAGAACGCGGCATGATCCGCCCGGACCAGTTCATCAGCGTCGCCGAGGAAACCGGCCTGATCATTCCGATCGGCAAATGGATCGCCCGCCAGGCCTGCCGCATGAGCAAGGCGCTGACCGCCGCCGGCATGGGCAATCTACAAGTGGCGATCAACCTGTCGCCCAAGCAGTTCTCCGACCCGGATCTGGTGGCCTCGATCGCCAATATCCTCAAGGAGGAAGCGTTGCCGGCCAATCTGCTGGAGCTGGAACTGACCGAAGGCCTGTTGCTTGAAGCCACCGAAGACACCCACTTGCAGCTCGACCAGCTCAAGCGCCTGGGCCTGACCCTGGCCATGGACGACTTCGGCACCGGTTACTCGTCGCTCAGCTACCTGAAAAAATTCCCGATCGACATCATCAAGATCGATCGCAGCTTCATCCATGAAATCCCGGACAACCAGGACGACATGGAAATCACCTCCGCCGTGATCGCCATGGCCCACAACCTGAAGCTCAAGGTCGTGGCCGAAGGCATCGAGACCGCCGAGCAGCTGGCGTTCCTGCGTCGCCACCGCTGCGACGTCGGCCAGGGCTACCTGTTCGACCGGCCGATTCCGGGCGGCGAACTGATCCAGGCGCTCAAGCGCTACCCGCGCGGCCCGCTCTGCCTGTAACCCACAAGGCACTATCCTCACATTTTGCCTGGTGATTAACCGGGCATCATTGGGCACACTGTGAGTCTGTTTATAGACATCCCATCCTGACTGAGAGGAACGATCATGGTTCTGCGCTCGGAAATTCTGGTGAACAAAAACGTGCTACCGACTAAAGAACAAGCTCTGCCTGGCCGCGAAACCGCAATGACCCTGCCTGAAAAGCACTTTGTGTTCGAAGACACGCCGCTGCTCGGCCCGTTTTTCGAAGACGTCGACTTCGCGATTTTCGGTCTGGGCTGCTTCTGGGGTGCGGAACGCCGCTTCTGGCAGCGCGAAGGCGTGGTCAGCACCGTGGTCGGCTACGCCGGCGGTTACACGCCGAACCCGACCTACGAAGAAGTCTGCTCGGGCCTGACCGGCCACGCTGAAGTCGTTTTGGTGGTGTATGACAAAGCCAAGGTCAGCTACGAAGAACTGCTGGCGATGTTCTGGGAATTGCACAACCCGACGCAGGGCATGCGCCAGGGCAATGACATCGGCACTCAATACCGTTCGGTGATCTACGCGACCCATCCGGAGCAACTGGATGCGGCGTTGAAGAGCAAGGCTGTCTATCAGGCCGAGCTGTCGAAGGCGGGTCTGGGTGAAATCAGCACCGAGATTGAACAGGCCCCGACCGTTTACTTCGCCGAGACCTATCACCAGCAGTATCTGGCGAAAAACCCGGAAGGTTACTGCGGGATTGGCGGCACCGGCGTTTGCATGCCGCCGAGTCTGGCGGGTAACTAAGCCCGGCCTGATCGCTCCCGCGCTATGTGCGGGAGCGATTGACGGTTGATCAGCTTTCGGCGATCAACCAATCCATCTGCCATCCACCCTGGGTCTGACCCAACTTCTTGGACAGCCACGGCAGCAGCTCACGCAATTCTTCCTCCAGCCCCCACGGCGGATTGGCAATCGCCAGCCCGGAGCCGTTCAGGCTGTTCGGCGTGTCCAGCGGATGCACCAGCAGCTCGACCCGCAGCAATTTCGGCGCACCGGTGCCGGCCAGATCCTGATAGAAACGACGCAGCGCGCGCTGATCCTTCACCGGATACCAGATGGCGGCCACGGTCTGGCGCATGCGCGAGATCGCCTCTTTCAAGGATGCTGCGCAACGCTGCATCTCGTCGAGTTTCTCGAACGGCGGGTCGATCAGCATCACCGCACGTTTCTCGGCCACCGGCAGCAACGCCCGCGCCACATGCCAGCCCTCACCCAGATGCACGGCCACACGACGATCGCCCTTCATGTTGTCCTTGAGCAGCACGCCATCCTCCGGGTGCTTCTCGTTGAGCAACACCCGGTCCTGGGAACGGGTCAGACGCCGCGCCAGCTCCGGCGAGCCCGGGTAATAGCGCAGCTGGCCGTCCGGGTTCATCTCGTGCAGCACGTTCATGTAGTCGGCGGTCAGCGCCGGCAGATCCGGTTGATCCCACAACCGCGCGATGCCTTCCAGGTACTCGCCGGTACGGTTGGCCTGATCGCCCTGCAGGTCATACAGGCCGATGCCGGCGTGGCTGTCGAGATAGGCAAACGGCTGCTCCTTGCGCGACATCAGGGCGATGAGACGGGTCAAGGTCAGGTGTTTGAACACATCGGCGTGATTGCCGGCATGGAAGGCGTGACGATAATTCATGGCTGCTCCTGCGAGGGCCGTGAAGTTTACCTTTTACCGGGCGGCAAGTCAGGGGTTGGGGGCTGAGTGGGCGTTCCCGGCGTTACACTGGCCGCAACCACCTGACAGGAAGTCTGAAAATCATGTACCGCCGGATCATTGCCCTCCTGTGCCTGCCGGGTTCATTACACGCCTTCGCTGGCGAAGAACACACCGAACAGGCACGCCAGAATCTGAAGAACTACGGTTTGAGCCACTGCATCCTGGCGCCATTCAAAGAACAATCTGCACTGGAAAAGGACATCAAACTGTCCGCCGGAGCCTACTCGTTCATGGGCAAAGGCCTGCACACCGTTGTTCAGAACGAGGACACACTGGAAGTCGTGCACGATCCTTACAAGGAAACCGAAAACTACGTACTCGCTGCCTACGATCAGACACCCTCGGCCAGCCAGCACTCGAATCGGAAAGTCGTGTTTTACGCATGCCTTCAGGTTTACAACTCCCAGGCTTTCGACAGTTTCATCAAGACCCAGGATGCTTACATCTCGGAATGATCACCCAACGGGAGAGGTTTCGTTCGAGTAATCCTTTGAGTTCGCTGTTTTGGCGAGGGAGTCTGCATCGTCTGTCAGGGCTGCGCGCGCAGGCGCTTGCCAATCACATCCAGCACATCACAGCCGTCACGCAATGGAATCACGCAGAGTTGGGCGAAGTCGCTCAGAATGACGGAGTCGCACTCGACCGAGCCACGCATGCACATGTTTTCCAGGACCTGGATTACGGCGCGGATACGGTAGTTGGCGGCGTCCATCAGGATGTCGAGCGGGGCATGGGTGTCGATGAAAAGGGTGGGCATGTCGTTGCAGTTGCTGGTCAGCGCCATGAGGCGGTTGTCGGGGTGAGGGATGAAGGGTTCGTAGGGAGGATCGGGTTTTAACGTCGACATTTTTTGCACCTCGGCAGGTTAAGTGAGGCTGCCAACGACCTTCCTACAGGTTTGGGTGGCAGCTGTACGCGAGAGTAGGAAACTGAGGAACCCACCAAACTCAGCTACGCCGAAGCGTTCCCGCGCACAGCTGCCGCGAACAATGTCATGGGCACGTTCAAGTGCCGCAATCAAAGAGCAGAGCGAATGCACGGTGAGTTTTCCAAGGGTTCCTACGCCCTGTCACCACTCTCGCAGTGACAGCCAAAAGACTATCCCCGCACCACCGCGCCCACCAGTTCACGCAAACCGCCGCAACTCGCAGGAAACGTCCGAAGCCTTTGCCCGGAAATTTCACTCTGACTCGTCCCGCAAGTAGTCCAGCAACGCCGAAGCCGACGATTCGTCCGACGCCGAAACTGCAAAAAACCTGACGACCTTGCAGCGCAAAACATCGGTGGGAAACGCCTCGAACAACGCCGGTTGCTCTTCGCTCAACCACTGCAAGGCGTTGTTGATCCGGGTTTCATCGCCGAACTGCGACAGCAGCTTTTCCGGCACCGACCACCAAGGAAACTCCCGCCCCGAGACCCGCGCCCTGCCCCCGATCTCGACGGCCTGACCGTTGATCAACCCTCGCGTGAGGACCGGCAGCAATTGCCCGGCATCCACTTCGGGCGACTCGAGGATCGGCAACAAATACCGCCCATCCCAAAACCGGAAGAACACCGCTTTCCCGTCCGGCATCAGCACCTGAGTCAAACTGCGAAAGTGCTCGACCACCGCCTCAAGCCCCGCCGAAGAGACCGCCAGCCAGCCCCAGTCGCGAGACTCCGTGGTCGCGACCCAATCCAGAAACTCACTGCCCGCGTCGATGATTCCCACGTAGGGCATCAGCGCGTCCCACTCGGCATAGATCGTTTCCGCCCAGACCGGTATCGGCATCTGCGCATTCGACAGCCAAGCTTTCAGCGGATCAACCGCACTGGTGCTGCTGAAAATCGCGAACAACTGTTCCGACGGTTTCAGCGGCACATCCTTCAACCATTGATCAGGCTGCACAGACACCCTCCTTGCAGCGCTCGCACTCTTCGCAGAACGGCGCATCTCCTTTAAGACTCAGAATTTGCGCGGCAGTCAGTATCGCTGCCGGTGCTGCCACCAGTTTTTCTGGCAACCCCGGCACCGTCGGCGCCGCGCTCATCGCCGCCATCGGCGCGCCACCCACCACAATCGGCACGCTGCTGAAGATTCCGCCGGGACCGATGTTGATCCACTGTCCGCCCGCCTGAATCGTCGCGCTCGCACCACCATCGATCACCACTTGCTGGCCGGCGCTGACGTGGAATTGAGCACTGGCGTTGATCGCCTGATTGCTCACGCGGATGTGCCGGTCGCCGGTCACCGTCAGGTGATCGTCCTGCTTCACTTCGGTCTGACGCTGGCCGTGGGTGATGCGCTGTTCATCGGCCTTCAATTCATGTTTGGCGAGACCGGTGACGACGACACTGCGCTGGTTGTCGACCTGCACCTGCTGATCATTCAGCACATGCTGCGTCCAGTTTCGCTGGGCCCGCAGGTAGATTTCCTCGGCGCCCTTGCGATCCTCGATGCGCAATTCGTTGTAGCCACCGCCGCCGGGACTACTCTGGCTGCGGAAAATACTGCGAGTCTTGTCGGCCGGCAGATCGAGCGGCACCGGCGTGGCGGCGTTCGGCAGGCAACCCATGACCAGCGGTTTGTCGGCATCGGAATCAATGAACCCCACCAGCACTTCCATGCCGACCCGCGGAATCAGCACGCTGCCATAACGGTCATGAGCCCAGCCGCTGGCGACCCGCAACCAGCAGCTCGAATGCTCGTTGAGTTCACCGTCGCGATCCCAGGCCAGTTGCACCTTGACCCGACCGTACTCGTCGCAATGAATTTCACTGTCTTGCGGGCCGGTGACCACGGCCGGTTGATAACCGAGCATTCGTGGTTTTTCCGGGCCCATCGGCGGGCGGAAGAACACTTCCCACGGGGTGGCGAGAAAGGTATTACGGTAACCCCGGAATTCGTCGCCATCGCTGGTGACAGATTCCTCCAGTACTTGCGGCTGTCGGCCATGGTGCTCGATTGCGGTCAGCAGCCAGAGGTCATTCAAATCCTGGCGCGGATGCTCGGTCAGTTGCAGGAAATGTCCACTGACCAAGGAGGATTGATCGCTGCGACCCTCAGCCTGACGGTAGTCGGCGACATGTCGCTCAAGGGTGCGCCGGGCCAGTTGCTTGCCGGTTTCGCGCGCATTGAACTGGCCGGGAAAATGGTAATCCTCCAGCACCGGGCGCTGTTCGCTTTCAACCCAACTCTGCAGCGGCAGACGCGGTTTGGTGAAGTCGTAATCACGTCGTGTGACCACGCTGGTGCGGGTTTCCACCCGGACGGTGAAACGCTTGATCGCCGGTGCCGCCGCAGCCATGCCGCTGCCCGGCAGGTACAGCGTCGGCTCGGCCAGACGCGGGAACACCGTTTGATCGTCGCCGAATACCAATAAATGCCCGTCCGGGCTGTGCTGAAAGTGGAAATGAATACCGACCTCGGCACACAAGCGCTGAATGAACGCCAGATCGCTCTCGGCGTACTGCACGCAATACTCGCGCGACGGGTAATCGCTGCCAAGACGAAACTCGAAGGCATCGCGCAGGATCGCGTGATCCTTGAGGATCTGCGTCACGATCTGCGGCACGCTTTGGTGCTGGAAGATCCGCTGATTGATCCGATGGCCAAGGTAGGCCAGACGCGGAACAAGACTGACGTGATAGCGGGTCAGACGCTTGCCGGAATCCCCCTGCCCGACCCGATAGATCTGACCGTGGATACCGGAACCGTCTTCATCAAAACTCAGAAACGCCTGACAGTGCAGCAGGCTTTCCAGATCCAGATCCGGCCGTTCACTGACCAGTTCCAGGTCAAAGCGAAAGGGTTGGCTGATGGCTTCCTTGCCCGTGAACTCAAGGACTTTGAGGTCAAACTGGGCGCCTTCGACGGTCAACGTGAAACGCGGTTGATTGGCAGGCGCGAACATCCGATGTCTCTCTGCAGATTGAGGGCGGGCGATTCTGCATGAGGGGCAAGGGGTGCAGGTTGGGTGACTGAAAAATCAGATTTGCCCTACTTAAAACTTCGATTTGGCCTTCAACAATCGACGCTTTCAACTACAGACACATCCGTCAGAAATATCGCAGAACCCTGTGGGAGCTGGCTTGCCAGCGATGAGGTCGGCACATCCAGCATTCAGGGCGACTGACGCATCGCCATCGCTGGCAAGCCAGCTCCCACAGGGGGTTCCAGCGTTCATCAGAAATTGAAGGCAATAAAAAACGGCCCGCTTCCGGGTAGGAAACGGGCCGTTCTTTTGTGAGCCTCAGCTCATTTCCATCACTTGTTCAGATGGAAGTCCTTCTCCGCCGCTTCAAAGCGCTGAACCATGCCAGTGCTTGGCTGGCCCATCAGGCTGACCAGGTAGATGGCCAGGCTGGCGAAGATGAAGCCCGGGATGATTTCGTACAGGCCCAGTACTTCAAAATGCTTCCACACGATCACGGTGATCGCGCCGACCAGGATGCCGGCCAGTGCGCCGTCACGGGTCATCTTTTTCCAGATCACCGAGATCAGCACCACCGGACCGAAGGCTGCACCGAAACCGGCCCAGGCATAGGACACGAGCCCCAGCACGCGGTTTTCCGGATTGGCGGCCAGAGCGATGGCGACCAGGGCGACCAGCAGCACCATCGCACGACCGACCCACACCAGTTCAACCTGGGAAGCGCTCTTGCGCAGGAAAGCTTTGTAGAAGTCTTCGGTCAGGGCGCTCGAGCACACCAGCAACTGGCAGCTCAGGGTGCTCATCACCGCCGCGAGAATCGCCGACAACAGCACGCCTGCAATCCATGGGTTGAACAGGATTTTCGCCAGCTCGATGAATACGCGCTCGTGGTTTTCGGTCACTGGACCCGCCACTTCCGGGTGCGCCGAGAAGTAAGCGATACCGAAGAAGCCCACGGCAACGGTGCCGCCCAGGCACAGGATCATCCAGGTCATGGAGATGCGACGGGCCTTGGCGATCGATTTCACCGAATCAGCGGCCATGAAACGCGCCAGAATGTGTGGCTGGCCGAAGTAGCCCAGACCCCAGCCCATCAGCGAGATGATGCCGATGAAAGTGGTGCCCTTGAGCATGTCGAAGTTGCTCGGGTCCTGCGCTTCGATGGCCAGGAACGTGGTATCCACGCCACCGGTCGCCAGCAGAACGATGATCGGCGTCAGGATCAGCGCGAAGATCATCAGGGTGGCTTGCACGGTGTCGGTCCAACTGACCGCGAGGAAACCGCCGACGAAGGTGTAGGCAATCGTCGCCGCAGCACCGGCCCACAGCGCCGTCTCGTAGGACATGCCGAAGGTGCTTTCGAACAGGCGGGCGCCGGCAACGATGCCGGAAGCGCAGTAGATGGTGAAGAACACCAGAATCACGACTGCCGAAATGATCCGCAGCAGACCGCTCTTGTCTTCGAAACGGCTGGAGAAATAGTCCGGCAGAGTCAGCGCATCGCCGTTGTGTTCGGTTTGAACACGCAGACGACCGGCGACGAACAGCCAGTTCAGATAGGCACCGACGATCAGGCCGATGGCGATCCAGCTTTCGGACAGACCGGACATGTAGATGGCGCCCGGAAGGCCCATCAGCAACCAGCCGCTCATGTCGGAAGCGCCGGCGGACAATGCGGTCACCACGCTGCCCAGGCTGCGGCCGCCCAGAATGTAGTCGGAAAGGTTGTTGGTGGAGCGATAGGCCATGAAGCCGATCAGCACCATTGCTGCGATGTAGATCACGAACGTGATCAGGGTTGGATTGCTTGCGCTCATTACGTACGTGCCCTGGCTTTGTTTTTATGTAGCGGCGGCGGTTGCACCGTTTGCAGACTGACGTCTGACAGACGATTCGCACGGCCACGCATTTATGACCAATGTTTCCCCAGGAAAGCCATTGGCCGGTGCGCAGGGTTTCCCCGGTTGCACCTTGGGCGCGAATCCTATGCAACAAAGCAAAACAGGTGCAACCAGTTTCTTGAGAATTAGTTGCACCTAATCGGAATTATCCTGAAAAGGCGGCTTTTTGCTCCCTTTTAGCGCAGTCACGAGCCTTTGCTAGAAGCAAAAGCACCAAGCAGGAGCAGCACTTTCGTACCAGAAAATATTTCCTGACGAGTTGCCGAATATTCCGACAAAAAAGGGTTGCACCCGGTTGCACCTCTTTCGGCTCGCGGCTAATCTTGCCGCCAGCTGTTGTCGCGCAACTGCGGCACCTATGAGGATAAAAATATGGCTACCACCACCCTTGGGGTCAAACTCGACGACCCGACCCGCGAGCGCCTGAAAGCCGCCGCAACCTCGATTGATCGCACACCGCACTGGCTGATCAAGCAGGCAATTTTCAATTACCTGGAAAAACTCGAGGGTGGTGCAACCTTGACCGAGCTGAACGGTTTGACCGCCAAGGACGCCGACGACGCGGGCGAAGTCCACACCGATCACGCTCACCAATGCTTCCTTGAATTCGCCGAAAGCATCCTGCCGCAATCGGTGCTGCGCGCTTCGATCACCGCCGCTTACCGTCGCCCTGAGCCGGAAGTGGTGCCGATGCTGATCGAGCAGGCTCGCCTGCCGGCGCCGATGGCCGAAGCCACCAACAAACTCGCCGCAACCATCGCGGAAAAACTGCGTAACCAGAAGAGTGCCGGCGGTCGTGCAGGCATTGTTCAGGGCCTGCTGCAGGAATTTTCCCTGTCGTCCCAGGAAGGCGTGGCGCTGATGTGCCTGGCCGAAGCGCTGCTGCGTATCCCGGACAAGGGCACTCGCGATGCACTGATCCGCGACAAGATCAGCACCGGCAACTGGCAGCCGCACCTGGGCAACAGCCCGTCGCTGTTCGTCAACGCGGCGACCTGGGGCCTGCTGCTGACCGGCAAACTGGTTTCCACTCACAACGAAGCCGGCCTGACTTCGTCCCTGAGCCGCATCATCGGCAAGAGCGGCGAGCCGATGATCCGCAAGGGCGTCGACATGGCCATGCGCCTGATGGGCGAGCAGTTCGTGACCGGCGAAACCATCGCCGAAGCCCTGGCCAACGCGAGCAAGTTCGAAGCCAAGGGCTTCCGTTATTCCTACGACATGCTCGGTGAAGCGGCGCTGACCGAACACGACGCCCAGAAGTACCTGGCCTCGTACGAACAAGCCATTCACTCGATCGGCAAAGCGTCCCACGGCCGTGGGATTTATGAAGGCCCGGGCATCTCGATCAAGCTGTCGGCCCTGCACCCGCGTTACAGCCGCGCCCAGTACGAGCGCGTGATGGACGAGTTGTACCCGCGCCTGCTGTCGCTGACCCTGCTGGCCAAGCAATACGACATCGGCCTGAACATCGACGCCGAAGAAGCCGATCGCCTGGAGCTGTCGCTGGATCTGCTCGAGCGCCTGTGCTTCGAGCCGCAACTGACTGGCTGGAACGGCATCGGTTTCGTGATCCAGGCCTACCAGAAGCGTTGCCCGTACGTGATCGACTACGTGATCGATCTGGCTCGCCGCAGCCGTCATCGCCTGATGATCCGTCTGGTGAAAGGCGCGTACTGGGACAGCGAAATCAAGCGTGCCCAGGTCGAGGGCCTGGAAGGCTATCCGGTCTACACCCGAAAGGTGTACACCGACGTTTCCTACATCGCCTGCGCCCGCAAACTGCTGTCGGTACCTGAAGTCATCTACCCGCAGTTCGCGACGCACAACGCCCACACCCTGTCGGCGATTTATCACATTGCCGGTCAGAACTATTACCCGGGCCAGTACGAATTCCAGTGCCTGCACGGCATGGGCGAACCGTTGTACGAGCAGGTTGTAGGCAAGGTTTCCGAAGGCAAGCTGAACCGTCCGTGCCGCGTGTACGCTCCGGTCGGCACCCACGAAACCCTGCTGGCGTACCTCGTACGTCGTCTGCTGGAAAACGGCGCCAACACCTCGTTCGTCAACCGCATCGCCGACCAGTCGATTTCGATCCAGGAACTGGTGGCCGATCCGGTTGCGCAGATCGAGCAGATGGCGACCGTGGAAGGTGGTTTCGGCCTGCCGCACCCGCGCATTCCGCTGCCGCGTGACCTGTACGGTTCCGAGCGCGCCAACTCCAGCGGCATCGACATGGCCAACGAACATCGTCTGGCCTCGCTGTCCTGCGCGTTGCTGGCCACCGCGCACAACAACTGGAAAGCCGCGCCGATGCTCGGCTGCGCCTCCAGCAACGAAGCGCCGGCACCGGTACTGAACCCGTCCGATCTGCGTGACGTGGTCGGCCATGTGCAGGAAGCCACCGTCGAAGACGTCGACAACGCCATTCAATGCGCCCTGAACGCCGCACCGATCTGGCAGGCCACCCCGCCGGCCGAACGTGCCGCGATTCTGGAACGCGCCGCTGACCTGATGGAAGGCGAGATCCAGCCGCTGATGGGCCTGCTGGCCCGCGAAGCCGGCAAGACCTTCGCCAACGCCATCGCCGAAGTCCGCGAAGCCGTCGACTTCCTGCGTTATTACGCGGTGCAGGCACGCAACGATTTCAGCAACGACGCCCACCGCCCGTTGGGCCCGGTGGTCTGCATCAGCCCGTGGAACTTCCCGCTGGCGATCTTCAGCGGTCAGGTCGCCGCCGCACTGGCCGCTGGTAACCCGGTGCTGGCCAAGCCGGCCGAGCAAACTCCGCTGGTCGCAGCACAAGCCGTACGCCTGCTGCTCGAAGCCGGGATTCCGGAAGGCGTGCTGCAACTGCTGCCGGGTCGCGGTGAAACCGTCGGCGCCGGTCTGGTGGGTGACGAGCGCGTCAAAGGCGTGATGTTCACCGGCTCCACCGAAGTCGCCCGTCTGCTGCAACGCAACATCGCCGGTCGCCTCGACAATCAGGGCCGTCCGATTCCGCTGATCGCCGAAACTGGCGGCCAGAACGCGATGATCGTCGACTCTTCGGCACTGACCGAACAAGTGGTGATCGACGTGGTGTCGTCGGCCTTCGACAGCGCCGGCCAGCGTTGCTCGGCCCTGCGCGTCCTGTGCCTGCAGGAAGATTCCGCAGATCGCGTTATCGAAATGCTTAAAGGTGCGATGGCTGAAAGCCGCCTCGGCAACCCGGAGCGCCTGTCCGTGGACATCGGCCCGGTGATCGACGCGGAAGCCAAGGCCGGTATCGAGAAGCACATCCAGGGCATGCGCGATAAAGGTCGCAACGTGTACCAGGTGGCCATCGCCGATACCGAGGAAGTCAAACGCGGCACCTTCGTCATGCCGACCCTGATCGAATTGGAAAGCTTCGACGAGCTGCAACGCGAGATCTTCGGCCCGGTGCTGCACGTGGTGCGCTACAAGCGTAAAGAGATCGACCAGTTGATCGCCCAGATCAACGCCTCCGGTTACGGCCTGACCCTCGGCGTGCATACCCGCATCGACGAGACCATCGCCAAGGTGATCGACAACGTCAACGCCGGTAACGTCTACGTCAACCGCAACATTGTGGGTGCCGTGGTCGGCGTTCAGCCGTTCGGTGGTGAAGGCCTGTCGGGTACCGGTCCGAAAGCTGGCGGCCCGCTGTACCTGTACCGTCTGCTGTCGACGCGTCCTACCGATGCCATCGAACAATCCTTCGCTCGCGGTGATGCTGCCGTGGCACCGGACGTTCGTCTGCGCGACGCCATGAGCAAACCGCTGACCGCCCTGAAAGCCTGGGCCGACAGCAACAAGTTCGCCGACCTGAGCACCCTGTGCGTGCAGTACGCAGCGCAGTCGCAAAGCGGTATCACCCGCGTACTGGCCGGCCCGACCGGCGAGAAGAACAGCTACGCGATCCTGCCACGCGAGCACGTGCTGTGCCTGGCGGACATCGAAGGTGATCTGCTGACCCAACTTGCTGCGGTACTGGCGGTGGGCGGTTCGGCGGTCTGGCCGGAATCCGACACCAGCAAGGCATTGTTCGCACGTCTGCCGAAGGAAATTCAGGCGCGGATCAAACTGGTTTCCGACTGGAACAAGGACGATGTGGTGTTCGATGCGGTTCTGCATCACGGCCATTCCGACCAGTTGCGTGCGGTCTGCCAGCAGATCGCCAAGCGTGCCGGCGCCATCGTCGGGGTTCAGGGCTTGTCTCAGGGCGAGACCAACATTGCGCTGGAGCGCCTGGTGATCGAGCGCGCATTGAGCGTCAACACTGCGGCAGCGGGTGGTAACGCCAGCCTGATGACCATCGGTTAATCGCCGACTCTGTCAGCAACATAAAAAATGGGCGCCCTCACCGGCGCCCATTTTTTTGGCCTCTCCATCACCGTTATCAATCTTCCTGTTCAGCCTTTATTCGCACGCCTAGACTCGGTCCATTCCAAAAAAAGGTAGGCCGCCATGTCCGAGACGCTGCTCAGTTCCCGCAATCTGGCTTTCGAGCTGTACGAAGTCCTCGATGCCGAGGGCCTGACCCGGCGCGAGCGGTTTGCCGAGCACAACCGCGAAACCTTCGACGCCGCCATCGGCACGGCGCGCAACATCGCCGAAAAGTACTTCGCACCGCACAACCGCAAGGGCGACGAAAACGAACCGCGCTACGAGAACGGTCAGGCGATTCTGATTCCCGAGGTGAAACCGGCGGTGGATGCGTTCCTCGAAGCCGGATTCCTCAACGCGGCGCGCAGTTTCGACGCCGGCGGCATGCAACTTCCTACACTGTTGTCCCAGGCCTGCTTCGCCCACTTCCAGTCGGCCAACGCGGCGTCGACCTCGTATCCGTTCCTGACCATGGGCGCGGCCAACCTGATCGAAAGCTTCGGCACCGAAGAGCAGAAGCAACGCTTCCTGCAACCGATGATCGACGGTCGCTTCTTCGGCACCATGGCCCTGACCGAGCCACATGCCGGTTCGTCGCTGTCGGATATTCGTACCCGCGCAGAGCCTGCGTCCGACGGCACTTATCGCCTCAAGGGCAACAAGATCTTCATTTCCGGCGGCGATCACCCACTCTCGGAAAACATCGTGCACATGGTGCTGGCCAAACTGCCGGACGCGCCGGCCGGGGTGAAGGGTATTTCGCTGTTCATCGTGCCCAAGTTTCTGGTCAACGATGACGGCAGCCTCGGCAAACGTAATGACGTGCTGCTGGCCGGGCTGTTCCACAAGATGGGCTGGCGCGGCACGACCTCCACGGCGCTGAACTTCGGCGATAACGGCGAGTGTGTCGGTTATCTGGTGGGCAAGCCGCATCATGGCTTGAGCTACATGTTCCAGATGATGAACGAGGCGCGAATCGGCGTCGGCATGGGCGCGGTGATGCTCGGTTACGCCGGTTACCTGTACTCGCTGGAATACGCTCGCGAACGGCCACAAGGCCGGGTGCCGGACAGCAAGGATCCGACGACGGCGCCGGTGGCGATCATTCAGCACGCCGATGTCAGACGCATGCTGCTGACGCAGAAATCCTACGTCGAAGGTGCGTTCGATCTCGGCCTGTATGCGGCGCGACTGTTTGATGACACCACCACGCTTGAGACCGAAGCCGAGCGCAAACAGGCTCACGAGCTACTGGATTTGCTGACGCCGATCGTCAAATCCTGGCCATCGGAGTTCTGCCTCAAGGCCAACGAACTGGCGATCCAGATTCTCGGCGGCCACGGTTACACCCGCGAATACCCGGTGGAGCAGTACTACCGCGACAACCGCCTGAACCCGATCCACGAAGGCACCCACGGCATTCAGTCGCTCGATTTGCTGGGGCGCAAACTGGCGCAGAACGGTGGCGCCGGGCTCAAGCAGCTTATCCGCCTGATCGCCGACACCGCCGAGCGTGCGGTGGCGTACGAATCGTTGAGCGCATTGCGTGAGCCGTTGGAGAAACTGGTGGCGCGCCTACAAACGGTGACTATTGGCCTGCTGACTGATCTGGCTCAGGGTAAGGTCAACAGCAGCCTGGCGAACTCGGCGCTGTACCTGAAAGTGTTCGGGCACGCGGTGATTGGCTGGCGCTGGCTGGAACAGGCGATTCGGGCGGAGGAAGGGTTGGCCAAGGGGAATGTGGCGGATGTCGACTTCTATAAAGGCAAGTTGCAGGCGGCGCGGTATTTCCTGACGTGGGAAGTGCCGGGGTGTCAGCATGAGCTGGCGTTGCTGGAGGCGCGGGATGACACGTGTCTGGGGATGCAGGATGCGTGGTTCTGATCGTTGACCCAGTGAGCCCCGGCCCTCACCCCAGCCCTCCCGAAACGTCGGACCGCCCAAAGGGAGAGGGGGCCGACCGAGTTGTCTTGCGCTATACATCGACCGGAACGACCGAGTCGATTATGGATTCAAAGCCGATCTTTCAAGTCGGTAAACCTCTTCAATATTCCCCAATCGGTCCCCTCTCCCTTTGGGCGGTCCGACGTTTCGGGAGGGCTAGGGTGAGGGGCTCTTTGGCTCTTGGCACTCAACTCAACTCAACTTGAACCCACCCATCTGCCGCGCCAGATCATCCGCCAACCGCTGCAGCATCTGACAATCCTCTCGACAGGCCCGAACCTCCCCCGCCGTCGCCCGGGCCAGATCGGAAATCCCCTGCACATTGCGATTGATCTCCTCAGTCACAGCTGACTGTTCCTCAGTCGCCGTCGCCACCTGATGGTTCATGTCGCTGATGCGCTCGACCTGCCCGGTGATCGCGGTCAAAGAAGCCCCGGTACGCTGGCTCGATTCAACCCCGGTGCCAGTCGCAGCCTGCCCGGTGCGCATCGATGAAACCGCATTCTCCGCCCCCTGCTTGAGGCTGCCGATCATCTGCTGAATCTCGTCGGTAGACGCCTGAGTCCGACGCGCCAGGGTGCGCACCTCATCCGCCACCACCGCAAAACCGCGCCCCATATCGCCGGCTCGAGCAGCTTCGATGGCAGCGTTCAACGCCAACAGATTGGTCTGCTCGGACACACCGCGAATCACCGCCAGCACCTGATCGATCGACGCCACTTGATGCGCGAGCTCACCCACCGCCCCCGCCGCGACGCCGATTTCGTCGGACATGCTTTCTATATGGCGAATCGAACCACCGACCACTTCGCGCGCCTGCATCGCTTCATCTCGCGCAGTTTGCGAGGCAAGTGCGGCGTTGCCGGCGTTCTGCGCGATTTCCTGCACGGTCAGGCCCATTTCGTGGACGGCGGTGGCGACCATGTCAGTCATTTCCTGCTGACGACCGGAACGCTCGGCGGTGTTATCCACAACCCTGGCCACTTGGCCGACGGCAACACGCAGACGCTCGCTGGTGGTCAGCACTTCGCCGATCATTCCGCGCTGGCTGTCGAGGAAACGGTTGAAGCCCCGGGCGAGGTCGCCCAGTTCATCGGCGCGGCTGGAATCTAACCGATGGGTCAAATCTCCACCACCGCTACCGATTGCTACCAGCGCAGCTGTTACCTGACGAATCGGTCGCACCAATCCCTGAGCCAGCCAGATCACCAGCGCCAGGCAAACCAGCGCCACCGCCAGACCGATGCCGCTGCTCATCCACATCGCCCGGCGGGCTTCGGCGTAGATCTGCGACTGTGGCACTTCGGCCACCAGGGTCCAGCCGAGGTCGCGCAAAGGCAGGCTGAAGGCGAGGAAGTCTTCGCCATCGCGCTGGAAGCTGCTGTTGGTCGCCACTTTGTGGCCCATGACCGCTTGCGCCGCGTTGGCGCCGATCTGCTCCGTAAGCGTGCGCTTGCCGCTGAACTGTGCCTCTGGATGGACCTGGATCAGACCATCGGAACGCACGAGATAGACCTTCCCGCGCTCGCCGAAGCTGAAGTTGTGAATCAGCTCCGACAGCTCTTTCATGCTCAGCCCGAGTCCCGCGACACCGACCACTTTGCCGGCCTGCTCTACCTTCAAATCGATGAACAGCGCCAGCTCTCCGGTGGCCCCGTCGTTGTCGATGTTCAGGGTTCGTGGCTGGTTACTGTCGAGGAAAGAGTAAAACCACGCATCGGCCGGTTTATCACGACTGAGGGTGCGATCCAGGCCTTTTTCGGTGATGTAGTGATTGGATTCGGTGCCGATGATCAGCGCGGTAAACGCCTTGTGTTCGGCGCGGATGCCTTCCAGATACTGCGCGAAGCCCGCCGTTTTGCCGGAGTCTTCACCGTTGGCCAGCCAGTCGCGGACCATGGTGTTGCTGGCAATGTCTTTGGCGGCGGTGAGGGGTTGAACGAGGATTCGTTCGATGTCGTTGCGCGTCGCTTCGATGCTCGACGGCAGCGCCTGTTCGACCAGATAGCTCTGGGCGAGGCGGTTGACCACCAGGGTATAAATGCCAACCACGATCAGAATGCTGACCAGCAGAGCGGTGCCCATGCCGAGGATCAGCTGCCATTGAATACTGCGACGCCAGAACTGCATGGAGCACCCCCAAAGAATAAGAGGCTGAAACACTGCAACAGCCGTGCCGATTGTATACAACGCAATCGACAATCTTATTCTTTGGTTGTGCGCAACCCCATCAACCCTGATTGATGGTCTTGGCGATGGTCTCGACCGTGGCGCTGACTTGCTCTTGGTAACGCTCGAGTTCTTCCTGATGCTGCTTCTTCATTTCAATCTGCTGCGAGCACAGATTCATCGCCGCCAGCACCAGCAGGCGGTCACCGATCAGGGTCGGGTATTTGCGCTTGGTGTCGGCCAGTGCGGCCTTGAGCATCAATGCGGCGTCCAGCAGGGTCTGTTCTTCCCCGGCCGGTGCCTTGATCGAATAGTCCTCCCCCATGATGGAGATGACTTTTACCCCTGCTGTGCCGTGGTTCATGCGCTGACAGGACCGGCGTTGACGCGATCAACCAGGGCCTGGATGCGCGCGGCGGTGGCGCCGTGCTTTTCTTCCTGTTCCATCAGGCTCAGTTGCAGGCTTTCGTTTTCATCCTTGGCCTGGGCCAGTTCCGTGGACAGGGTCTGGTTGGTTTCCGACAGGCTCTGGTTCTGTTGCACCAGGTCGCTGACGAGCTGTTCCAATTGGCTGAGGGATGCTTCCAACATTTTGATATTCCAGGCGTTTTTCAAAGGGCGCGTACGATAAAGAAAAGTCGTCGTGGATGCCAGGATTAAACCGGCACAAGGCCTTGATTTTCCTGGCGGCTCGACCGTTCTTGCGAGTCCTAGAGACTGTGATCTGCCGATCTGGTTCCTGCACTTCGTCGATTGCGCGCGGATGCGACAAATACGCACATGGACTAAAGAGTTCATTCGCTCGACCGATAAGTCACCCAACAGCAGTCTCAGCCCGCATGGATGCGGCCCTTCCTCGGTATCCCTCCATGTCCCTTCGCAATATGAATATCGCCCCCCGGGCGTTCACCGGTTTTGCCCTGATCGGCGGCTTGATGCTGATTCTCGGTGTATTCGCCCTGAATCAGATGAGCAAGATCCGCGCAGCGGGTGAAGATATCGCCAGCGCCAGCGTGCCTTCGATCAAGTCGCTGGATGAGTTCACCCAGCTGACGCTGCGCCTGCGCGTTCTTTCGTATCGCTTGCTGCTCAACCGCGAGCCGGACGTGCAACAGAAAACCATCGAGCTGTTCGACATGCGCAACAAGCAGATCGCCGATGCGCAACGGGTCTATGAGCCGCTGATCGACGGCCCGCAAGAGCGTGCCGCGTACGACCAGTATGTGCAATTGCTGGCGCAGTACCGTCAACTCGAAGACAGGATGAAAATGCTGTCGCGCAACAACCAGGTCGACGAGTTGCGGCAAATGCTCAACACCGACTTGCTGGCCAATTCGGAGGCGGTGAACACCGCGCTGGCCCGCCTGCTGGAAATCAATACCCAACAGATCGCCGAGACCGACCAAGGCGCAGCCAACCAGTATTCGATGTCGTTCACCCTGGTGGTGACATTGCTGGTGATTGCCACTGGCCTGACTTTCCTGTTCGCCTGGTTGCTGACCGTCAGCATCACCAAGCCGATTGCCAAGGCACTGGATGCGGCGGAAACCATCGCCGAAGGCAACCTGACCCAGCCGATCCACGTTGACGGCACCGACGAAGCCGGACGCCTGCTGGCGGCCATGGCCAAGATGCAATCGAAGCTGCGCGACACCCTGCAGCGGATTTCCGGCTCGGCTACGCAACTGGCGTCCGCCGCCGAAGAGCTGAACAGCGTCACCGACGAAAGCGCCCGTGGCCTGACCCAGCAGAACAACGAAATCGAACAGGCCGCCACCGCAGTCAACGAGATGACCAGCGCGGTTGAAGAAGTTGCACGCAACGCCGTCAGCACGTCCGAAGCTTCGAAGAACGCCACCACCTCTGCTGGCGACGGCCGCGATCTGGTGCAGGAAACCGTCAGCGCCATCGAACGCATGAGCGCCGACGTGCAGAGCACCGCGACCCTGATCGGTGATCTGGCCAACGAATCCCGTGACATCGGCAAGGTGCTGGACGTGATCCGTGGCCTGGCTGACCAGACCAACCTGCTGGCGCTCAACGCTGCGATTGAAGCAGCCCGTGCCGGTGAAGCCGGTCGTGGTTTTGCTGTGGTGGCCGATGAAGTCCGTGCCCTGGCGCACCGCACCCAGCAGTCGACCAGCGAAATCGAACGCATGATCGGCAGCATTCAGAGCGGCACCGAACACGCCGTGGATTCGATGCGCAACAGCACCGAGCGCGCCGAGTCGACCCTGAACATCGCCCGTGGCGCCGGCCTGTCGCTGGACACCATCAACACCGCCATCGTCGAAATCAACGAGCGCAACCTGGTGATCGCCAGCGCCGCCGAAGAGCAAGCGCAGGTGGCGCGGGAAGTGGATCGCAACCTGGTGAACATCCGCGATCTGTCGGTGCAATCGGCGACTGGCGCGAATCAGACCAGTGCGGCGAGCAACGAACTGTCGCGCCTGGCGCTGGATCTGAACAATATGGTTGGGCGGTTTAGCCTTTGATTTTTTAGATCAAGATCAAAAGCTACCCCTTCACCCCAGCCCTCTCCCCCTAAAGGGGGCGAGGGGGAAAGGGAGCAGATCGGGGACTTTTCAGATCCTGAGTTCGACTCGCTATTTCAGGTCGATATAACTCGAGAGAACCACTCGGTCAGTCCCCTCTCCCTCCGGGAGAGGGTTAGGGTGAGGGCAGCGGTCTCAAGCCAGGCACAACCTCTAACGACTCCGCCGCAAAAACCTTTTTGACAGCATCACATTTCAACAGGTTAGAATCGCTGGCACGCAGACTGCATGGTCAGTTTGTGCCCGTCTTTCCGCTTCTGGAGTACTGCCTTTGAATGCGACGACCATCAACAGCCTGTTCTTGATCGGCGCGTTGCTGGTAGGCGCAAGCATTCTTGTCAGCTCCCTTTCTTCCCGTCTCGGCATCCCGATTCTGGTGATCATCCTCGCGGTCGGCATGACTGCCGGGGTCGATGGCGGCGGCATCATTTTCGATAACTACCCGACGGCCTATCTGGTCGGCAACCTCGCACTGGCAGTGATCCTGCTCGACGGCGGCTTGCGTACCCGGGTGTCCAGTTTCCGCGTGGCCCTGTGGCCGGCCTTGTCACTTGCGACGGTCGGGGTGCTCATCACCACCGGTCTCACCGGCATGGCTGCCGCGTGGCTGTTCGACCTCAACCTGATCCAGGGCCTGCTGATCGGCGCCATCGTCGGTTCCACGGACGCCGCGGCGGTGTTTTCGCTGCTCGGCGGCAAGGGTCTGAACGAACGGGTGACCGCCAGCCTGGAAATCGAATCCGGCAGCAACGACCCGATGGCGGTGTTCCTCACCGTGACCCTGATCGACATGCTCGCCAGCGGCCAGACCGGCCTGCACTGGAGCCTGCTGACCCACTTGATCCGCGAGTTCGGCATCGGTGGCGTGATCGGTCTGGGCGGTGGCTGGCTGATGCTGCAGTTGGTCAACCGGATCAATCTGGCCGCCGGCCTGTATCCGATTCTGGTGATCGCCGGCGGTCTGGTGGTGTTTGCCCTGACCAACGCCCTGCACGGCAGCGGTTTCCTCGCCGTGTACCTGTGCGGTCTGGTGATCGGCAACCGGCCGGTGCGCAGCCGCCACGGCATCCTGCACATGCTCGACGGCATGGCGTGGCTGGCGCAGATCGGCATGTTCCTGGTGCTGGGGCTGCTGGTCACTCCGCACGATCTGCTGCCGATCGCCTTGCCTGCGCTGGGCCTGGCGCTGTGGATGATCCTGTTCGCACGGCCGCTGTCGGTAGTGGTCGGGCTGCTGCCGTTCAAGGCCTTCCATGGCCGCGAGAAAGCGTTCATTTCCTGGGTCGGTCTGCGTGGCGCGGTACCGATCATTCTGGCGGTGTTCCCGCTGATGGCCGGGCTGCCGAATGCGCAGCTGTACTTCAACCTCGCTTTCTTCATCGTGCTGGTGTCGCTGCTGGTGCAGGGCACGAGCCTGCCGTGGGTGGCGAAGCTGCTCAAGGTGACGGTACCGCCGGAGCCGGCGCCGATTTCCCGCGCCGCCCTCGAAGTGCACGTCACCAGCGAGTGGGAGTTGTTCGTCTACAAGCTCGGCGCGGAAAAATGGTGCATCGGTTCACCCCTGCGCGAACTGAAAATGCCCGAAGGCACCCGTATCGCCGCCCTGTTTCGCGGTCAGCAACTGCTCCATCCGTCGGGTAGTACGGTGCTGGAAGTCGATGATTTGCTGTGTGTTATCGGCCATGAACACAACCTTCCGGCCCTCGGAAAACTGTTCAGCCAGGCGCCGCAACGGGGCCTCGATCTGCGCTTCTTCGGCGACTTCGTACTCGAAGGAGACGCCCAGCTCAAAGCGGTTGCCGCCCTGTACGGCCTGCCCGCCGACGGCATCGATCCGGACATGACCCTGGGCCACTTCATTGCCCAGAAAGTCGGCGGTGCACCGATCGTTGGCGACCAGGTGGAATGGAACAACACCCACTGGACGGTTGCGGTCATGGACGGGAACAAGATCGGCAAAGTGGGCGTCAGATTCCCCGAAGGAAGTCGCCCGGGCCCCGGGCTCTTCCTCTAAACTGCGTCCACTCCAACTTGCTTGACCGGTCTCTATGCCTACCCTGCGCTCCTTTTTCGTCGCGGCCCTGCTGGGCCTGACTCTTACTGTCGGCCCGCTGCAAGCCGCCGAACCGCCGTCCAGCGAAGCCGTGCAGGCCAGTCTGGACAAAATCGCCGACAGCAAACTGCCCGACGCCGATAAAAAGACCCTGCAAACGGTCCTGCAAAACACGCTGAACCAGCTCAATAACCGGCGTGACTACGAGCAGAAGCTGATCGACCTCAAGCAGCAGTTGGCCACTGCGCCGAAGCAGACCATCGAGAACGCCCGCGAACTGACCCGCCTCAAGGCCAGCGCCGTGGTGCCGGTGGCGCAACGCTTCCCCAAAGAGAACATCCAGCAGCTGGAGCAGATGCTCACCGAGCGCTCGACCCAGCAAAGCGATCTGCAAAAGGCCCTGGCCGAAGCCAACAGCCTGATCATCACCGCCCAGACCCGCCCCGAGCGCGCCCAGGCCGAGATTTCCAGCAGCCAGACGCGTATCCAGCAGATCAACAACATCCTCAAGACCGGCAAGGACGGCGGCAAGACCCTGAGCGCCGAGCAACGCGACCAGCTCAATGCCGAACTGGCCGCCCTGAACGCGCTGATCCCGCTGCGTCGTCAGGAACTGGCCGGCAACAACCAGTTGCAGGATCTGGGCAACAGTCAGCATGACCTGCTCTCGGAGAAATCCGACCGTCTGGACCGCGAGATTCAGGAACTGCAAACCCTGATCAACCAGAAGCGTCTGGCTCTTTCTCAGGAGACCGTGACCCAGCAATCGATCGAGGCGCAGAAGTCCGGCGGCAGCACCCTGCTCGCCACCGAAAGCGCGGCCAACCTCAAGCTCTCCGACTACCTGCTCAAGAGCACCGACCGTCTCAACGAAGTCACCCAGCAGAACCTGCAGACCAAACAGCAACTGGACAGCGTGACCCAAAGCGACTCGGCCCTCGACGAGCAGATCAACGTACTCAAGGGCAGCCTGCTGCTGTCGAAGATTCTCTATAAACAGAAACAGGCCCTGCCGCGTCTCAAGGTCGATCGCGATCTGGCGGACCAGATCGCCGACATCCGCCTGTATCAGTTCGAAGTCAGCCAGCAACGTGAACTGCTGAGCAACCCGACGGCTTACGTCGACAATCTGCTGTCCACTCAGCCGCCGGAGCAGGTCACGCCGCAACTGCGCAAGAGCCTGCTGGAACTGGCCAACACCCGCGCCGATTTGCTGGAGCGTCTGAACCGCGAACTGAGCGCAATGCTCAACGAGTCGATCACCCTGCAACTGAACCAGAAACAACTGCTGAGCACCGCGCAAAGCCTGCGCGCGACGCTCGACGAGCAGATGTTCTGGATCCCGAGCAACAAGCCGCTGGACACCGAATGGATGCGCGGCGTGCCGGAACGCCTCAAGCGTCAGATCGACACTTTGCCGCTGGCCTCAAGCTTCAGCGAGCTGACCGACGGCCTAACCCAGCGACCGCTGTTGTTCCTGCCGCTGGCGCTGCTGATCGGCGCGCTGCTGTGGCGCCGCAAGCAGTTGTATTCGCGCCTGAACAAGGTTCACCAGGACATCGGTCACTTCAAGCGTGACAGTCAGTGGCACACGCCGCAGGCGATCCTGATCAATATTTTGCTGGCGATGCCGGTGGCGCTGGGCCTGGCCCTGTGCGGGCTGGCGTTGCAGATCGACGCTCGCGGGCAGAACGCCAACATGGGCGCGGCGCTGCTGCAAATGGCCCAGGCGTGGCTGGTGTTCTACACCGCTTACCGGATCCTCGCGCCGGGCGGCGTGGCCGAATTGCACTTCCGCTGGGAAAAGCCGCAGGTCGAATTCCTGCAAGGCTGGGTGCGTCGCCTGGGACTGGTGGTCATGGCGCTGGTGGCCGTGGTGGCGGTCGCCGAGCTGCAACCGGCGGCGCTGGCCGACGATGTCATCGGCATGCCGGTGGTGCTGACTTGCTACGCGCTGATGGCATGGCTGCTCAGCCGCCTGCTGATCAGCAGCCCGACCCACGAAAACGCCTCGCTGTTCCGCAAGGCCGTGGGCGTGATGTTCACCCTGCTGCCCATCGCGCTGTTCGTCGCCGTGTGCTTCGGCTACTACTACACCGCGCTGAAGCTCAGTGACCGCTTGATCAACACGCTGTATCTGCTGATGTTCTGGCTGGTGATCGAAGCCACCTTCGTCCGTGGCCTCGCGGTTGCGGCACGCCGTCTGGCTTACCAGCGCGCCCTGGCCAAACGTCAGGCCGCGAAAGAGGCCGGCGACGGCGAAGCGGTGATCGAAGAGCCGACCCTGGACATCGAAAAGGTCAACGAACAGTCCCTGCGCCTGATCCGTCTGGCGCTGCTCGGCGGTTTCATCGCCGCGCTGTATTGGGTCTGGGCTGACCTGATCACGGTGTTCTCGTACCTCGACAACATCACTCTCTACGAATACACCAGCGGCACCGGCGCCAACATGAGCATGGTGCCGATCAGCATCGGCGACATGCTCGGCGCGCTGATCATCATCGGCATCACCTTTGCGCTCGCCCGCAACTTGCCGGGCCTGCTTGAAGTGTTTGTGCTATCGAAACTCAATCTGGCCCAGGGCAGTGCCTACGCGACGACCACGCTGCTGTCCTACGTGATCGCCGGGGTCGGTTTCGTCTCGACCCTGTCGACCCTCGGCGTGAGCTGGGACAAATTGCAATGGCTGGTGGCGGCGCTGTCGGTGGGTCTCGGTTTCGGCATGCAGGAGATTTTCGCGAACTTCATCTCCGGCATCATGATCCTGTTCGAACGCCCGGTGCGGATCGGCGACACCATCACGATCGGTAATCTGTCGGGCACGGTGAGCAAGATCCGCATCCGCGCCACAACCATCACCGACTTCGACCGCAAGGACATCATTGTCCCGAACAAGACGTTCATCACCGGGCAACTGATCAACTGGTCGCTGACCGACACCATCACCCGGGTGACCCTGAAACTGGGCGTCGATTACGGTTCGGATCTGGATCTGGTCAAGGAACTGCTGCTCAAGGCCGCCCGGGAAAACCCGCGCGTACTCAAGGAACCCGAGCCGCACGTGTACTTCCTCAACTTCGGCGAAAGCACCCTCGACCACGAACTGCGCATGCATGTGCGTGACCTCGGCGACCGCAACCCGGTACTCGATGAGGTCAACCGCTTCATCAACCGCGAGTTCAAGAAGCAGCACATCAACATCTCGTTCCGCCAGATGGAGGTTTACCTGAAGAACCTCCACGGTCAGGAATACAAGATGGTGCCGATCGAGCCGGAAACCAAAACCATCGTGCCGGTCAGCGACGACCAGAAACCGTTGCAGGAGCCGCCGCCGGCCAAACTCGACTAACCCGGCCATTCCCAGCAGAATGCTCGGACATTCTGCTGGAGCCGGCCCTTGAAAGCCCTCGACGAACTGACCTTCGACAACCGCTTCGCCCGTCTGGGCGATGCGTTCTCGGCCCATGTGCTGCCCGAACCGATCGACAATCCGCGACTGGTGGTGGCCAGCCCTGCGGCCCTGGCGCTGCTGGATCTCGACCCGGCGGTGGCCGACTCCCAGGAATTTGCCGAACTGTTCGGCGGCCACAAGCTGTGGGCTGATGCCGAGCCGCGGGCGATGGTCTATTCCGGGCATCAGTTCGGCGGTTACACCCCGCAACTGGGCGACGGTCGCGGGTTGTTGCTGGGCGAGGTGTACAACGCGGCCGGCGAGCACTGGGACTTGCATCTGAAGGGCGCCGGGCAGACACCGTTTTCGCGCATGGGCGATGGTCGCGCGGTGCTGCGTTCGTCGATCCGCGAGTTTCTCGCGTCCGAAGCACTGCATGCGCTGAACATCCCGTCTTCCCGCGCCGCGTGTGTAATCGGCTCCGACACCCCGGTCTGGCGTGAGAAACAGGAACGCGCTGCGATGGTGCTGCGCCTGGCGCCGAGCCACATCCGTTTCGGCCATTTCGAATATTTCTATTACACCAAGCGTCCCGACCAGCAGAAGCAGCTCGGCGAACACGTATTGGCGATGCACTACCCCGAATGTCTGGAACAGCCAGAACCCTATCTGGCGATGTTCCGCGAGATCGTCGAGCGCAACGCCGAACTGATCGCCAAATGGCAGGCCTACGGCTTCTGCCACGGGGTGATGAACACCGACAACATGTCGATCCTCGGCATCACCTTCGACTTCGGCCCGTTCGCCTTCCTCGACGATTTCGACGCGAACTTCATCTGCAACCACTCCGACGATCAGGGCCGCTACTCCTTCAGCAATCAGGTACCGGTCGGCCAATGGAACCTCAGCGCCCTGGCCCAGGCCCTGACGCCGTTCATCAGCGTCGAAGCCCTGCGCGAAACCCTCGGCCTGTATCTGCCGCTATTCCAGGCGCATTACCTCGACCTGATGCGCCGCCGCTTCGGCTTCACCACCGCCGAGGACGACGACCAGCAACTGCTGGAACAACTGCTGCAACTGATGCAGAACAGCGGCGTCGACTACACGCTGTTCTTCCGGCGCCTGGGCGAAGAGTCAGCCGAACAGGCTGTCGCCCGGCTGCGCGATGATTTCGTCGATATCAAGGGTTTCGATGCGTGGGGCGAGCGCTATGTCGCCCGTGTCGCACGCGATGGCGCGACCGATCAGGAACAGCGCCGCGCGCGGATGCATGCGGTGAATCCGCTGTACATCCTGCGCAATTACCTGGCGCAGAAGGCAATCGATGCTGCCGAGCAGGGTGACTATTCAGAAGTGCGCCGGCTTTATGCGGTGCTGAGCAATCCATACGAGGAACAGCCTGGAATGGAGAGCTATGCGGAACGGCCGCCGGAGTGGGGCAAGCATTTGGAGATCAGTTGTTCGTCGTAAGCGGGAACGACTGAACCTTGATAATCGATCCGTACGGCTCCAGATCAGTCGTACGATCCCGTTTTATTCACCGAGCCGATCATGACCGACCCACTCCTCATCCCCTGCCCTTCCTGCAACGGCCTCAACCGCATCCCCGCCGAGCGCCTCAACGACCACCCGAAGTGCGGGCGCTGCAAGTCCGAGGTGTTGTTGAACAAGCCGTTCGAACTCAAGCAAGGCGATTACGCCAGTCAGATCAAGGGTGATCTGCCGTTGCTGGTGGACGTGTGGGCGGACTGGTGCGGGCCGTGCAAGTCGTTTGCGCCGGTGTTCGAGCAGGCGGCTGCGCAGTTGGCGGGCAAATGCCGGCTGGCCAAGCTGGACAGCGAGGCCAATCAGCAGTTGTCGGCGCAGTTGGGGATTCGTTCGATTCCGAGCCTGATTCTGTTGCGCAACGGCCGGGAAGTGGCCCGTCAGAGCGGGGCCTTCCCGTTGCCGCAGTTGATGGCCTGGCTGCGCAGCCAGGGCATCTGACAAGGCTTCAGGCGTCTTCGAGCAGGTTGTGCAGTTCGACGAATTGCTGCGTCAGCTTGTGCCGTGGGTCGAGGTGGATCAGCGGCATGCTGGCCTGATGCGACTCGCGCATGCGCACTGAACTGGCGAGGTAGACCGGCAATACCGGCAGGCCCTCGGCGATCAGTTCGTCGAGGATCTGCTGCGGCAGGCTGGCCCGGGCCTGGAACTGGTTGACCACAATGCCTTCGACTTCCAGGCCTTCGTTGTGGTCTTCCTTCAACTCGTCGATTTCGGCGATCAGACCGTAGAGGGCCTGACGCGAGAAGCTGTCGCAGTCAAAGGGAATCAGTACCCGATCAGCGGCAATCAGTGCCGATACCGCATAGAAATTCAGCGCCGGCGGCGTATCCAGATAGATCCGGTCGTAATCTTCCGACAACTCGTCGAGCAGCTTTCGCAGCTTGTTGATCTTGTGTTTGGCCTCAAGCTTGGGCTGCAAGTCGGCCAGTTCGGCGGTGGCGGTAATGATGTGCAAGTTGTCGAACGGCGTTTCGTAGATATCTGCCTGATTCTTTTTCGAGAAAGGCCCGGAAGACAGGGTCTGCTTGAAGAAGTCTGCAATGCCCATCGGAATGTCATTACCCGTGAGCCCGGTCAGATACTGAGTGGAATTGGCCTGGGCATCGAGGTCCACCAACAGCGTGCGATACCCCTCGCTGGCGCTCACCGCCGCCAGATTGCAGGCAATGCTGGATTTGCCCACGCCACCTTTCTGATTGAACACCACGCGCCGCATGACAAAACCTCCGTGTATCAAAGAATGACCGAGTGTAGTGGTGCCCGGTGCCGGTTCGCTACCTCGATGGACACGGACTACAGAGTCAGGCGCCAATATCCCAATGAATACGGTGCAGAAACACCCGTTGATCGCCGATTCGCCCGACAGACAGACACCCGACAATCTGGATAATGGCCAAGTGACAGTTTTCTGCTGCGTACCATTCGGTCCATTTCACTGCGCAAAATGTAACCAGCATTTGCTACACACTCGTCGCACCGGGATAATGCGCGCCACCCGGCGCCACGCGCCATGCCATTTCCGGCTAAATCAGCTCAGCGGCGACGTTGGCGAAACCGCGTCAAATCAGCCGCAGGGGCGGGATAAATGTCCGTGATCAACTTCAACATCGCCCAATGGCGCGCCTGGGCTCCCGGGCTCGACAGTGTGGAAGCCTGGCAGGCCTGGAGCCGACAACCGGTCGTGCTCGAAGGCAGCGATGCCGCACCCGATGTGTCGTTCCTGCCAGCCATGCAGCGCCGTCGTCTCAGTCGTCTCGCGCGGATGGCCTTCAGTGTCGGCTGGCCGCTGGCCGATGGTCGGGAAAATCTGCCGCTGGTGTTCGTATCACGGCATGGCGAAACCCCGCGCACCTTTGAAATCCTCAGCGATCTGGCCAACGAGCAGCCGCTGTCGCCGACCCAGTTCAGCCTGTCGGTGCACAACGCGATCATCGGCCTGTGGTCGATCATGCGCGGCGAAACCAGCGAAATGACCGCCCTCGCCGCAGCTGGCGACGGCCTCGAACACGGCATGCTCGAAGCAGCCACATTGCTGAACGAAGGCGCCCCGGCGGTGCTGCTGGTGATCACCGAGGAACAACCGCCCGAAGCCTATTCGACGTGGATCGACGACGTACCGTTTCCCTATGCGGTCGGGCTGTTGCTCACCCCCGGTACCGACTGGCGGCTGACCCTGAACAGCGCCCCCGAAGCACTGTCCAAAACGCAGTGGCCCCATGCGCTGAATCTGCTGCGAACCCTGCTCGGTCAGCAACCCCATTGCCAACATGCCTGGAAGACTCGTCTATGGACCTGGCAACGCAACCTGTAATCGGAAAAAACCGCGACGCCTATTACTGGCGTCTGCTGGCCACCGCCACCAGCTTCGCCCTGTTCGGGCTGGGTGGCCTGTGCCTGCGCCTGCTGGTATTTCCCTTGCTCGGCTGCCTGCCGGGCGATGCCAGGGTGCATCGCGAGCGGGCGCGCCAGACCGTCAGCCGGCTGTTCTGGTTTTTTGTCCGGTTCATGGCCCGCACCGGCGTGCTGACCTACGACATCCAGGGCGCCGAACGGCTCGGCCGCCCGGGGCAGATGATCATCGCCAACCACCCGTCGCTGATCGATGTGGTGTTCCTGATCGGTCTGGTGCGCCGGGCCAATTGCGTGGTGAAGAAAAGCCTGTGGGAAAACCCCTTCACCCGTGGCCCGCTGCGCAGTACCGAATACATCAGCAACGACGGCAGCATGGACATGCTCGATGCCGCCGCCAACGCGCTGCAAAGCGGTCAGACCCTGATCATTTTCCCCGAAGGCACCCGCACCCAACCGGGTCAGGCGCCGGCCTTTCATCGGGGGGCGGCGGCCATCGCATTGCGCGGTGCGAAAATCGTCACCCCGGTGGTCATCCACGTCAGTCCGACCACCCTGACCAAGGCCGAGCCCTGGTATCGCATTCCCAGTCGCCGTGTGCACTTCAGTTTTCGCGTCGGGGCCGATATAGACCCACAGACTTTCGCCGCGCAGGGCCCCGCGCCTCAGGCTTCGCGCAAGCTCAACGACTATTTGCACCAATTTTTTATCAAGGAGCTCGCCGAAGATGAGCGATCTAAACCGTGACATCAAAGAGCTGATCATCGACGCCCTGGGCCTCGAAGACATCAGCGCAGAGGACATCGGCGACGACCAGACGCTGTTCGGCGAAGGCCTGGGCCTGGATTCCGTCGACGCCCTGGAGCTCGGTCTGGCGATCCAGAAAAAGTACGGCATCAAGATCGACGCCGACGCCAAGGACACCCGCAACCATTTCACCAACGTGGCGAGCCTTGCGGCGTTCGTCACGGCAAAACAGGCAGCTTGAGACCGGACCATGCAAACTCGTGACGACATCTTCAACACCCTGCGCGATGCCCTGGTCGAGCTGTTCGAACTGGACCCGGCTCGCGTGAGCCTGGAATCCAACCTGTATCAGGACCTGGAAATCGACAGCATCGACGCGGTCGACCTGATCGATCACATCAAACGCCAGACCGGCAAGAAAATCGCCGCCGAGGAATTCAAGTCGGTGCGCACCGTCAGCGACGTGGTCGAGGCGGTCTACCGTCTGGTTCAACCGGCCGCATGAGCCGACTGATCGGCCTCGGTCTGCTGCTGGCAGGCCTGCTGTATCCCTTTGCGGTGTATTTCGGCATGGAGCATTTCGCGCCATGGCAGTTCGGTCTGCTGCTGGGCGGTCTGTGGCTCGCCCGGGCGCTGACCGGCGAGCGCAAGCCCGGCAGTTTGTGGATGGCCTGCGTGGCAATCGTGTTCTGCCTGCTGCTGGCGGTGTTCGACAGCCCTTTGCTGTTGCGTTGGTACCCGGTGCTGATCAGCGGCTTCATGCTGGTGCTGTTCAGCCTGAGCCTGAAATACGGCCCGCCGATGGTCGAGCGTCTGGCTCGCCTGCGTGAACCGCAATTGCCGCCCAAGGCGATTCGTTACACCCGCCAGGTCACCGTGGCCTGGAGCGTGTTTTTCTTTTGCAACGGTTTGTGCGCCGCCCTGCTGACACTGTGGGCGCCGCTGAACTGGTGGATGTTGTACACCGGCCTGATCTCCTACGGATTGATCGGCCTGATGTTTGCCATTGAATGGCTGATACGACAACGGGTAAGAGGTCGCCCATGAACTGGATAAAACTTGAGCAGCTGTTGCTCAAGGATCTGCCGCAGCGCGCAATCACCGCCGCGCCGGCACTCGATCATGCACAACTGTGTGAACAGGCCCTGGGCCTGGCGGCAGGTCTGCAAGCGCGCGGCGTGCAACGTCTGGCGGTGCATCTGGAAGATGCCGCCGACCTGGCCGTTGCCCTGCTCGGCGCCTGGCGCGCCGGCGTCAACGTGTTGCTGCCTTCGGACCTGCAAGCGCAGACCCGCCAGCGCTGGTCGAACGACGTCGATCTGTGGCTGACCGATCAGGCCGGTGACGCCCGCCTGAGCGATCTGCTGCAAACGGCCCTGCCCGCTGCCGAACTGGATCTCGACCAGTGCCGGTTGAGCCTGTGCACCTCCGGCTCCAGTGGCGAGCCCAAGCGCATCGACAAATCCCTGCGGCAACTGGCCAACGAAGTCGAAGCCCTTGAGCAACTGTGGGGCGCGGATCTCGGTGAGGCCTGCATCCTCGGCAGCGTCGCCACCCAACACATCTACGGCTTGCTGTTCCGCGTGCTGTGGCCGCTGTGCGCCGGGCGTCCGTTCCTGCGCAAGCAACTGGCTTTCCCGGAAGACCTGCAACGCGCCAGCCGCGAGCACCCGGCCTTCGCCTGGGTGGCCAGCCCGGCGCTGCTCAAACGCATGGGCGACAACCTCGACTGGCCGGCGCTGAGCGCCGTGCGTCGGGTGTTTTCATCTGGCGGCGCACTGCCGGCAGACGCCGCAAAAAGCCTGTATCAACGTCTGGGACAGTGGCCGACGGAAATCCTCGGCAGCTCGGAAACCGGCGGTATCGCGTGGCGTCTGGGCGAATCGTTGTGGCAGCCGTTTGCCGGTGTCGAGTTGAGCCAGGACAGCGACGGCGCCTTGCTGATCGCTTCGCCCTACCTGCCCGCCGGGCATGTCGAACACACCGCCGATGCGGCGCGCATTCAGGCCGATGGCCGCTTTGAATTGCTCGGGCGACTCGACCGGATCGTCAAACTCGAAGAAAAACGTATTTCCCTGCCGATGCTTGAGCAAGCGCTGGTGGCTCACGACTGGGTCGCCGAAGCGCGCCTGGGCGTGGTGCAGGAAAACCGCGCGTCCCTCGGCGCTCTGCTGGTGCTCAGCGAATCCGGCCTGTTTGCCCTGCGCGAACACGGTCGCCGCAACCTGACCGAAACCCTTCGCCGTCATCTCGGCGACCATTGCGAAGCCCTGGCCCTGCCCCGCCGCTGGCGTCTGCTACGACAGTTGCCGCTGACCTCGCAGGGCAAGCTGCCTCAAGCCGACGTCGAAGCCTTGCTGTTGGCGCCACGGCCAAAAGCACCGGAAATCCTGGAGCAGGCCGAAACCGAGGGCGAATGGAACCTGCAATTGAGCGTTCCGCCGGACCTGGCCTACTTCAGCGGCCACTTCCCCAAGGCCCCGGTGCTGCCCGGCGTGGTGCAAGTCGAATGGGCGCTGAACCTGGGTCGGCAACTGCTGAACCTGCCCGGTGAGTTCGCCGGCATGGAAGTGCTGAAATTCCAGCAACTGGTGCGCCCCGGCGATGAAATCCAGTTGCATCTGCGCTTCGACCCGGAGCGCGGCAAGTTGTATTTCGCCTATCGCAACGACACGGCCACCTGCTCCAGCGGGCGGATTCTGCTGGGGGTTGGCGATGCATAATCCTTGCGCCGTGATCCCGGTCTACAACCACGAAACCGCCATCGGCACGGTGGTCGACGCCCTGCTCGCCGAGGGTCTGCCGTGCATTCTGGTGGACGATGCCAGCAGCAAATCCTGCGCAGCGGTGCTTGACGCGCTGGCCGAGCGCGAGCGGGTTTATCTGGTGCGTCTCACTGCCAATCAGGGCAAGGGCGGCGCGGTGATGACCGGCCTGCGTGAAGCCGCGCGACTGGGCTTCAGCCATGCCTTGCAGGTCGACGCCGACGGTCAGCACGACTTGCAGGATGTCGCGCGCTTCATCGAAGAATCCCGCGCTCATCCCAAATCGCTGGTCTGCGGCTATCCGCTGTACGACGCCAGCGTGCCCAAGGGCCGTTTGTATGCACGCTACCTGACCCACGTGATGGTTTGGATCAACACCTTGTCGCTGCAGATTCGCGATTCGATGTGCGGCTTCCGGGTGTATCCGCTGGAACCGACGCTGGGCGTGATCGACTCGGCGCGGATCGGCAAGCGCATGGATTTCGACTCGGACATTCTGGTGCGGCTGGCGTGGCGCAATCAGCCGATGCGCTGGTTGCAGACCAGCGTGCATTACCCGCTGGACGGCGTGTCGCACTTTCGCCTGTTCCACGACAACGTGCTGATCTCGAGCATGCACACGCGTCTGTTCTTCGGCATGTTGCTGCGCCTGCCCGCGATCCTCTGGCGGCGGTGGCGCGCATGACCGTCGAGACCGACAAGAAGCACTGGGCCGACCGCGAAGAGCGCGGCAGTTTCCTGCTGATGAAATTCACCGCGTTCGCCGCCAAGGTCCTTGGCCGACGCCTGCTGAGCCCGTTGCTGTACGGCATCGTTCTGTACTTTTTCCTGTTCGGCCGCACCGCCCGACGCAGTGCCTGGCAGTATCAACAGCACCTCGCCGACTGGAGCGGTCGCCGCGAACTGCATCCGACCCGGTGGCGGGTGTTCCGCCAGTTCATGGCATTCGCCGATTCGCTCCTCGACAAGCTCGACGTGTGGAACGGCAAGCTGAAAATCGAACAGATCGAAATCATCGACCCGGCGCTGCTGCGCAATCAGTTGCGCGGCAGTCGCGGGCAAATGCTGGTGGGCGCGCATCTGGGCAATCTCGAGGTGTGCCGCGCGCTGGCGGAGCTGGGCGAAAAGGTCACGATGAACGTGCTGGTGCACACCAAGCACGCCGAGCAATTCAATCGCCTGCTGGGCGAAGCCGGAGCGACCAACCTGCGGCTGATTCAGGTCAGCGAACTGGACCCGGTGATCATGCTGCAACTGCACGAACGGCTGGAGCGCGGCGAGTGGCTGGCGATTGCCGGCGACCGCGTGCCGCTGCATGGCGGACGCAGCGTGACCGTGGACTTTCTCGGCCATCCCGCGCCGTTTCCACAAGGGCCGTGGCTGCTGGCCGGCCTGCTGAAATGCCCGGTCAACCTGCTGATGTGCCTGAAGCAGCCCGACGGCCACTATCGCCTGACCCTCGAACCGTTCGCCGACGCCGTGGTGTGGTCACGCCGCGAGCGCGAACAGGTCATTCATCAGTGGGCCACCCGCTATGCGCAACGCCTGAGTCACTATTGCCTCGAAGCACCGTGCCAATGGTTCAACTTTTACCCATTCTGGAAAACCGATGACAACGCCAACTCCTGAGCCGGTCACCTTCGGCGAACGCCCTTTGCGCATCGAAGACGTGCTGGCCCTGGCCAACCGTCAGGCGCCCGTGCAGTTGCAGAGCGACGCGCCTTATCGCGAGCGCATCGCCAAGGGCGCGCGGTTCCTCGATTCGCTGCTGGACAAGGAAGGCGTGATCTACGGCGTGACCACCGGTTACGGCGACTCCTGCGTGGTCGCGGTGCCGCTGCATCACGTCGAGGCGCTGCCGCGTCATCTCTACACGTTCCACGGTTGCGGACTGGGCAAGTTGCTCGACGCCCAGGCTACGCGCGCGGTGCTCGCGGCGCGTTTGCAGTCGTTGTGCCACGGAGTGTCCGGGGTGCGCATCGAGTTGCTGGAACGCCTGCATGCGTTTCTCGAACACGACATTTTGCCGCTGATTCCTGAAGAGGGTTCGGTGGGCGCCAGCGGCGATCTGACGCCGCTGTCCTACGTCGCCGCAACCCTGTCCGGTGAACGTGAAGTGATGTTCCGTGGCGAACGCCGCCAGGCCGCCGATGTGCACCGCGAACTCGGCTGGACGCCGCTGGTGCTGCGCCCGAAAGAGGCGCTGGCACTGATGAACGGCACCGCCGTGATGACCGGCCTGGCCTGCCTGGCCTACGCCCGCGCCGATTACCTGCTGCAACTGGCCACCCGCATCACCGCGCTCAACGTGGTGGCGCTGCAAGGCAATCCCGAGCACTTTGACGAGCGCCTGTTCGCCGCCAAGCCGCATCCGGGGCAGATGCAGGTTGCCGCGTGGCTGCGCAAGGATCTGGCGATCGACGCACCGACCGCGCCGCTGCATCGCTTGCAGGATCGCTACTCGCTGCGCTGTGCACCGCACGTGCTTGGCGTGCTGGCCGACAGCCTGAACTGGCTGCGCTCGTTCATCGAGACCGAACTCAACAGCGCCAACGACAACCCGATCATCGACGCCGAAGCCGAACGCGTGCTGCATGGCGGGCACTTCTACGGCGGGCATATCGCGTTCGCCATGGACAGCCTGAAAAACCTCGTGGCCAACGTCGCCGACCTGCTCGATCGACAACTCGCGCTGCTGGTGGACGAACGTTACAACCACGGTTTGCCGAGCAACCTGTCCGGCGCCAGCGCCGACCGCGCAATGCTCAACCACGGCTTCAAGGCTGTGCAGATCGGCGCCAGCGCCTGGACTGCCGAAGCGTTGAAAAACACCATGCCGGCCAGCGTATTCTCGCGCTCCACCGAGTGCCACAACCAGGACAAGGTGAGCATGGGCACCATCGCCGCCCGCGACGCCATCCGCGTGCTGGAGCTGACCGAACAGGTCGCCGCCGCCACGCTGCTGGCGGCCAATCAGGGCGTGTGGCTGCGCAGCCGCGATGCAGACGCCCGTCCGCTACCGCCATCGCTGGCCGCCATGCATGAGCAACTGGCGCAAGACTTCCCGCCAGTGATCGAAGACCGCGCCCTGGAAGGCGAACTGCGCCTGTGTCTGCAACGCATCGCCGAACAACACTGGAGGCTGCATGCGTAGTGCCGGAGTGCTTCACGCCGATACGGAAATCCTCGTGCCGTTCTTTGACGTCGACACCATGCACGTCGTCTGGCACGGCCATTACGTGAAATACCTGGAAGTGGCGCGTTGCGCATTGCTCGACAAGATCGGCCACAACTACAACCAGATGGTCGACTCGGGCTACGCCTGGCCGGTGATCGACCTGCAACTGCGCTACGTGCGCGGCGCGGTGTTCGGTCAACGGCTGAACGTGCGCGCCAGTCTGGTGGAATGGGAAAACCGCCTGAAGATTCACTACCTGATCACCGACGCCCAGACCGGCGAACGCCTGACCCGCGCCAGCTCGGTGCAGGTCGCCGTCGAGATGAGCAGCCGCGAGATGCAACTGGCCTCGCCGAAAGTCTTCACCGATGCCGTGGAAAGGATGCTGCGATGAATGTAATTCTGAAATCCCTTGGGGCCTTGGCGCTGCTGACGCTGTCGTCGCTGGCCAACGCCTTCGACCTGCAACAGTTGAGCGATCAACTGGCGAAACCGGACGTGATCCACGGCCAGTTCATCCAGGAGAAGCACCTTCGCGCCCTGCCCCAGCCGCTGATCAGCAAGGGCAGTTTTGTCCTCGCCAAAAACCACGGTCTGCTCTGGCTGCTGAAAACCCCTCTGCAGCAGGACTACCGCATCAACGCCAAAGGCATCGCCCGTCGTGACGTCAGCGGTTGGCAACTGTTGCCCGGCAAGAGCGCCGGCGCCGAACAGAACCGCTTGTTCCTCGCCGTGCTGCAAGGCGACAGCAGCGGTCTGCAACGGGATTTCGAACTGGCCCTGAGCGGCGAAGCGCAGAAATGGCAACTGACCTTGACCCCGCGTTCGGTACTGCTCAAGCAGGTTTTCAACCAGATCAACATCAGCGGCGGCACGTTGGTGAACACCATCGAACTGCTGGAAACCCAGGGCGACAGCACCGTGCTGCGCATGCAGGACAGCACCGCCGGCCAACCTCTGAGCGACGCGGAGCAACATGACTTTGCCGAGTGAACGCAGGCTGCCCTGGCTGTTCCTGATCCTGCTGCTGGCCGTCGTCGCACTGGGCGCCTGGCAGTGGCGCGACGGCGCGCCGCTGTCGGCCAACCTGATGGACCTGGTGCCCGGCACCCACCCGGACGCCCTCGAACTGCGCGCCGAACAACGCATGCAGGAACCACTCAACCGCGACATGCTGGTGCTGGTCGGTCACGCCGATCGCCAGCAAGCCGTCGCGATGGCCCAGACTCTGGGCGAGCAATGGCAGGCCAGCGGGCTGTTCGAAAAGGTCCAGTGGAACCTGCAAGCCGATCTGCCGGCCCTGCGCACGCAACTGTTGCAAGGGCGACTGGCGATGCTTTCGGCGGATGACCGGCAACTGCTGACCGAACATCCCGACGCCTTCATCCAGCAACGGGTGCAGGCGCTGTTCGACCCGTTCACCGGATTCAGTCTGGTGCCGAGCCAGGACGACTGGCTGGGCCTGACCGGGCGCATCCAGAACAGCCAGCCGCAACATGGCGCGGTGCAACTGGACATCGGCAGCGGCGCATTGATCGCCGACGCCGACGGCAAAAGCTGGGTGCTGCTGCGCGCACGCACCACCGGCAGCGCCTTCGACATGAATCAGCCGCTGCAAGTCGCCGCCCTGCTGCAACACAGCCGTGAGCAAGCGGCTCGCGCCGACGTGCAACTGCTGGCCGCCAGCGGTCTGCTGTACGCCGCCAACGGTCAGCAACAGGCGACCCGGGAAATGACCTGGGTCGGCGGCGGCGCCACTATCGGCATCCTGTTGCTGTTGCTGCTCGCCTTCCGCCGCTGGCGGGTGCTGCTGGCGTTCATTCCGGTGCTGGTCGGCATGCTGTTCGGTGCGGTGGCCTGCGTGGCGCTGTTCGGGCACATGCACGTGATGACGCTGGTGCTCGGTTCCAGCCTGATCGGCGTGGCGGTGGATTACCCGCTGCACTACCTGTCCAAGAGCTGGAGCCTCAAGCCGTGGCACAGCTGGCCGGCGTTGCGTCTGACCCTGTCCGGACTGACGTTGAGCCTGATCACCAGCGCCATCGGTTATCTGGCGCTGGCCTGGACGCCTTTCCCGGCCCTGACCCAGATCGCGGTGTTCTCCGCCGCCGGTTTGCTCGGCGCCTACCTGTCGGCGGTGTGCCTGTTGCCGGCGCTGCTGAAAAATGTCGAACTGCGCCCGGCGCAATGGCCGCTGCAACTGGCCGAGCGTCTGGTGCGACTGCGGGAAAACCTGCTCGAACACGTCAGGACGCCGGTGTTGCTGGCCCTGCTGATCGCGTTCTGCGTCGGCGGCCTGCTGCAACTGGAGAGCAAGAACGACATTCGCCAGTGGGTCGGCGCGCCGCAACGCCTGACCGATGAAGCGCAGACCATTGCGCGGATTACCGGCTATCAGCCGACCAGCCAGTTCTTCCTGGTGCGCGCCGCCGATCAGCAGCAATTGCTGGAGCGGCAAGCGGCCCTGAGCGAGCGGCTGGATCAACTGGTCAACCTCGACAAGTTGCAGGGTTATCTGGCGCTCAATCAACTGGTCAGCCCGCCGGCTCAGCAACAACAGGTGCGTGAAGCGCTGAGCAAGTTACCGCAGTTCTGGCAGCCATTGCTGGAGGTCGGCGTGCCGCTGGCGGCGCTGCAAACCGAACTGCAACAGTTGCAGACCCTGCCCGCCGAAGACATCGATGCAGCGCTGGCCGGCCCGCTCGGTGAGCCCTACCGCACGTTGTGGCTTGGGCCAACCGAGGACGGCGTGGCGGCAATGGTCAGCCTGCAAGGCCTGAACAATCCGTCGCTGTTGCGGGTGCAGGCACTGGACCTGCCGGGCGTGATGCTGGTGGATCGGCTCGGCGATCTGAACAAGGTGTTCGCCCAAACGCAGATCAGCGCTGCTGAACTGAAACTCGCGTCCTGCGTGTTGATCGTGCTGGTGCTGATGCTGCCGTTCGGTCTCGGCGGTGCTCTACGGATCGTCGCCCTGCCGCTGCTTGCTGCGTTGTGCAGCCTCGCCAGCCTGGGCTGGCTCGGCCAGCCGCTGACCCTGTTCAGCCTGTTCGGCCTGCTGCTGGTGACAGCGATCAGCGTCGACTACGCGATCCTCATGCGCGAGCAGGTTGGCGGCGCGGCCGTGAGCCTGCTCGGCACCTTGCTGGCGGCCGCCACCACCTGGCTGTCGTTCGGCCTGCTGGCGGTGTCGAGCACCCCGGCGGTGAGCAACTTCGGCCTGTCGGTGAGCCTCGGTCTGGCGTTCAGTTTCATGCTCGCGCCGTGGGCCGGGCGTCAGGCCCATGCGGTTGCCGTCACGGAGCCTTCAGCATGATGGTGGTGATTTTCTGGCTGATGGCCCTGACGCTGTTCTTCGTCGCCACCCGGGTCGGCCGGCATTTCGGGCTGATCCCGATCGTCAGTCAATTGCTGCTGGCCAGCTTCGGCCTGCCGCTGCTGATGTACTTCTGGATCGAACCGGGCTGGCAACTGAACGGCGCCGAACTGATCGCGCCGGGCTGGCCGAAAAACCTCTACAGCCTGAGTTTCGCTCTGCTGCTGGGGCACATCCTCAGCGACGTGATCGACCTGCGCCTGGATCGTCAGAGCGTGAAGATCGCCCTGCCGAGTTTCGCCGTGCCATTCACCTGCGGCCTGGCGACGGCGTACTGGCTGTTGCCGACGCAGCCGTGGATCAACTCGCTGGCCATCGGTCTGGTGTTCGCCATCACCGCGATCCCGGTGCTGTACCTGTACCTGCGCCACATCGACTATCCGCCCGCCGCCACCCGGCGTCTGGTGCAGACCGCAATCCTGATCGACCTGACCTGCTGGACCCTGTTCGGCCTCGCCCAAGGCAGCCTGCACCTGAGCAGTCTGTTGTTGCCGCTGGGGCTGGCCTGCGTGCCAGCGCTGCTGCGGATGTTCGGTATCCGCCGGCCATTGACCTACAGCCTCGGCTTCTTTGCGCTGTTGGTGCTGGCCGAACACTACAAACTCAACGCACTGATTTTCGGCATCGGCTATCTGCTGTGCATGGCCGCGCTCAAGGTGCCGCTGGTGTTGCCGTTGCCGGCGCAATGGATGAACCGCTTGCAGACGTGGGTCGCGATTCCGCTGATCCTCACTTTCGGCATCGTCCAGATCGACGTGCACAGCGCCCTCGCCAGCCTCGGCGCCGTGCAATGGGCGGCGCTGCTGCTGTTGCCGGTCGCCAGCAAAATCCTGGGCAACTGGCTCGGCCTCGGCTGGGCCGGCGCGTCGTTCACAGGCGCCAGCCGCTGGCGTGAAAGCGTGCTGCTGAACATTCGCGGCTTGAGCGAAATCGTCTTTCTCAACCTGCTGTTGCAACAACAGCTCATCAGCCCGGCGCTGTACTTTGCGCTGATGCTGATGGGTCTGATCGCGACGCTGTTGCCGGCCTTCATCGGCCTGCACCGGGCGTCACTGAACCCTATTGCCGTACCCAGGAGCTCGCGTGCCAATCGTTGAAATGGAATCCCGTCAGGTCGTGATCATCGGCGCCGGCCCCTCCGGCGCCATTGCTGCCGCATTGCTCAAGCGCAAGGGACACGACGTGCTGGTGATCGAGCGCCAGCATTTCCCGAGGTTCTCCATCGGTGAAAGCCTGCTCTGCCATTGCCTGGATTTCGTCGAAGAAGCCGGCATGCTCGAGGCGGTGAATGCCGCCGGGTTCCAGCGCAAGAACGGTGCGGCATTCGCCTGGGGCGAGCGCTACAGCGCCTTCGATTTTGGTGACACCTTCACCGCCGGCAAGCCCACGACCCTACAGGTGCAACGCGCCGACTTCGACAAATTGCTGGCTGATCAGGCTACGTTGCAGGGTGCGGAAATCCGCTACGGCGACGCGATTGTCAGCGTCGATTTCGAACGTCCGCGACCGCAGCTGAATGTGCGTCGCGAGGACGGCAGCGAATACCGCGTCGAAGCCGACTTTGTCCTCGATGCCAGCGGCTACGGCCGCGTGCTGTCACGCCTGCTCGACCTGGAAGCGCCGTCGAATTTCCCGGTTCGCCAGGCCGTCTTCACCCACGTCGAAGACCACATCGACCATCCCGGCTTCGACCGTGAAAAAATCCTCATCACCACCCACCCGCAGCACCGCGACATCTGGTTCTGGTCGATCCCGTTCAGCAACGGTCGCTGCTCGGTAGGCGTGGTGGCTGCCGCTGAACATTTCGCAGGTCGTGATGCCGACCTCGACGCCTGCCTGCGCGGTTTCATCGCCGAAACCCCGAGCCTGGCCAAGGTGCTGAACAACGCCGTGTGGGACACCCCGGCGCGCACCCTCGGCGGCTATGCGGCGAACGTCAAAACCCTGCACGGCCCGGGCTTTGCGCTGTTGGGTAACGCAGCGGAATTTCTCGACCCGGTGTTTTCCTCGGGCGTGACGATTGCCATGCGTTCGGCGAGCATGGCCGCCGGTGTGCTGCACCGACAGTTGCAGGGCGAATCGGTGGACTGGCAGCGGGAGTTCGCCGAGCCGCTGAAACGCGGGGTCGACACCTTCCGCTGCTACGTCGAAGGCTGGTACGCCGGGACTTTTCAGGACGTGATTTTCCACGAGCAAGGCTCGCCGGAAATCCGCCGCATGATCTGCTCGATCCTCGCCGGTTACGCCTGGGACGAACGCAACCCGTTCGTCAGTGAAGCACGCCGTCGGTTGAAGACAATCTCCGAACTCTGTGCAAGGGACGACACATGAATTACTTGAGCGACAACTACGTCGAAGAAACCCGCTTCGGCTTCTGGTTCCTGCGCAGCCACACCTGGCAGCACCATGTGTTGCGCGTGGCGATCAATGATCTGCGCGGCCTGTTCAGCGAATCGTTGCCGGCCAACCCGGTGCTGCTGGATGCCGGTTGCGGCCAGGGCAAGTCGTTCGGCCACCTGCGCCAGACCTTCGCGCCACAGCGTTTGATCGGTGTCGATGCCGATCCGCACAGCCTTGAACTGAGCGCCGCCGAGGCCGCGCGCCAGGGCTTCGACGTCGAGCTGATCGGCAGCGACTGCGCGACACTCAATGTGCCGGACGCCAGCGTCGACCTGCTGTTCTGCCACCAGACCTTCCATCATCTGGTGGAGCAGGAAAAAGCTCTCGCCGAGTTCTATCGGGTGCTCAAACCCGGTGGTTATCTGCTGTTCGCCGAGTCCACCGAGGCTTACATTGATACGTGGGTGATTCGCTGGTTGTTCCGCCATCCGATGCACGTGCAAAAGAGCGCGGCGCAGTACCTTGAGATGATTCGCCAGCAGGGTTTCGAATTCTCCGAACAGAACGTTTCGTACCCGTATCTGTGGTGGAGCCGGTCGAAGGATTTCGGTCTGCTCGAACGTTTTGGATTGCACAAACCAAAACCATTCGGCCAGCGGGAAGAAACCCTGGTCAACGTGGTGGCCCGCAAACCCTTGAACGAGGCTGTCTGATGTTGCGTGTTCTGCTGCTCGCCTGCATCCTGCTGCTCGGTGCCTGCGCCAGTCAGGCGCCGCTGCCGGCCGGTAACCCAAGCCTGCCGCTGCCGATGCAACTGCATATCGAGCGTCACCTGGCCGGGCAACAGCAAGACTGGTTGCTGGTGATCCAGCGCGAAGGGCCCGGCATCCGCTGGTCGATGATGGATCCGCTGGGCATTCCACAGGCGCGTCAGCAGTTGATCGACGGGCACTGGCAGGCCGACGGCCTGCTGCCGCCCAACCCGGAAGCACGGGAGCTGTTCGCCGCGTTGCTGTTCGCCCTGACTCCTGCGGGCGAGCTCTCGCGCAACTACCCCGACGCGCAGCAACAGGGCGGCCAACGTTCCCTGCCGGCGCGCTGGGACATCCGTTACACCCAACCCTTGAGCTTCGAATTGAATCTGCCCCAAGGCCCGCACTATCGCGTAACGCCACTCGGTGAACCGACGTCATGACCGCCTACCTCAATGCCCTCGGCGTGATCTGCGCCCTGGGGCGCGACAAGCAAGCCGTGGCACTCAACCTGTTTGCCGGCGACTGCTCGGGCATGCGCCGCGAGTCCGGCTGGGTGCCGGAGCGCGACCTGCCGGTAGCCGCCGTGCACGGTGATCTGGCGCCGATTCCCGAGGCACTGGCCGACCAGCGCAGCCGCAACAATCAACTGTTGATGGAAGCCGCGTTGCAGATTCGCGATGACATCGAGCAGGCGATCCAGACCTATGGGCGCGAGCGAATCGGCGTGGTGCTCGGCACCAGCACCTCGGGCATCGACGAAGCCAGTCGTGGTCTGGCGCACTACATTCGCGACCACCAGTTCCCGGCCGATTACGACTACCGGCAACAGGAACTCGGCGCCCCGGCGAATTTCCTCGCCGACTGGCTGCAACTGAGCGGCCCGACCTATGTGATTTCCACTGCCTGCACCTCCAGCGCACGCGCGTTGATGAGCGCCCGACGCCTGCTCGATCTGGGCTTGTGCGACGCCGTGCTGTGCGGCGGAGTCGACAGTCTGTGCAAACTGACCCTCAACGGCTTCAGTGCGCTGGAAGCGGTGTCGGCCGAGCGCTGCAATCCGTTTTCCGCCAACCGCAACGGCATCAACATCGGCGAAGCGGCGGTGCTGTTCGTGATGAGCAAAGAACGCGGCGCAGGGCCGGGCATCGCCCTGCTCGGCGCTGGCGCCAGCTCCGACGCGCACCACATTTCCGCACCGGAACCGACCGGCCGCGGTGCGCTGCAATCGATGCAAAAAGCCCTCGATCAAGCCCACCTGCAAGCCGGCGACATCAGCTACCTGAACCTGCACGGCACCGCGACCCAGCACAACGACGCCATGGAAAGCCTGGCCGTCGCCGCGCTGTTTGGCGAAGGCGTGCCGTGTTCCTCGACCAAACCGATGACCGGCCACACCCTCGGCGCCGCCGGCGCACTGGAAGCGGCGTTCTGCTGGTTGAGCCTGAGTGCCGACAACCCTGACCACGCCTTGCCGCCACACGTCTGGGATGGCCAGGCCGATCCGGCCCTGCCACCACTGAAGTGGGTGACCGCAAGCGAACGCCTGGCGTCCATTGCACCCCGCTACCTGATGAGCAACTCGTTTGCCTTCGGTGGCAATAACGTCAGCCTGATTATCGGAGACGCCCCATGACCCACTGGCCGCTCGCCGAACTGCTGCCCCACGCTGGCGACATGATCCTGATCGACCGGATCCTGAGCTTTGACGACGAACAGATCCACACCACGCTCACCGTCCGGCCCGGCGGCCTGTTCAGCCTGCCCGACGGCAGCCTGCCGGCGTGGGTCGGCGTCGAGTTGATGGCGCAAAGCGTCGCCGCGTTTGCCGGCTGCCATGCGCGGCAGAAAGGCAACCCGGTGGAGCTGGGCTTTCTGCTCGGCACACGCAAGTTCGAATGCAACGTCGCAGCCTTTCCGGTCGGCAGCGAACTGACCATCCACGGCCTGCGCTCGCTGGAAGACGACAACGGCATGGGCGTGTTCGAATGCCATATCAACGCGCCCGGCATCGAGGCCAGCGCACGGCTGAACGTGTTCCGCCCGCCCCACGCGGCGCAATATCTTGAACAAACCAAGGAGTCGAACGATGACTGAATCAATACTGGTCACCGGCTCCAGCCGTGGCATCGGCCGCGCCATTGCCCTGCGCCTGGCCAGTGCCGGCCACGATATCGTCCTGCATTGCCGCAGCGGCGTAGCGGAAGCGCAAGCAGTGAAAGCCGAAGTCGAAGCCCTCGGCCGCAACGCACGCATCCTGCAATTCGACGTGGCGGATCGCGAAACCTGCAAAGCCATCCTCGAAGCCGACGTTGAAGCCCACGGCGCCTACTACGGCGTGGTGCTCAACGCCGGCCTGACCCGCGACGGCGCTTTTCCGGCCCTGAGCGACGATGACTGGGACGTGGTGCTGCGCACCAACCTCGACGGTTTCTACAACGTCCTGCACCCGGTGATGATGCCGATGATCCGCCGCCGCGCCGCTGGTCGCATCGTTTGCATCACCTCGGTCTCGGGGCTGATCGGCAACCGTGGCCAGGTTAATTACAGCGCATCGAAGGCCGGCGTGATCGGCGCCGCGAAAGCCTTGGCGATCGAACTGGCCAAGCGCAAGATCACGGTCAACTGCGTTGCGCCGGGCCTGATCGACACGGCGATGCTCGATGAAAACGTGCCGGTGGAAGAACTGATGAAAATGATCCCCGCACAACGCATGGGCACGCCTGAAGAGGTGGCCGGTGCGGTGAATTTCCTGATGTCGGCGGAAGCGTCGTACATCACCCGCCAGGTGCTGGCGGTCAACGGAGGCTTGTGCTGATGAAGCGCGTCGTCGTCACCGGCATGGCCGGCATTACCTCGCTGGGCAGCGACTGGGACACCATCGCCGGCAATTTCGCCGCCAACCGCAGCGGCATCCGCCGGATGGACGAGTGGGATCGCTTCAGCGAGCTCAACACCCGTCTGGCCGGGCCCATCGATGATTTCCAGGTGCCCGCGCACTGGACCCGCAAACAGCTGCGCAGCATGGGCCGTGTTTCGCGGCTGGCGGTGGGAGCGGCGGAAAAAGCACTGGCCGATGCCGGCCTGCTCGGCGACGAATCGATCAAGGACGGGCGCATGGGCGTGGCCTGTGGTTCGTCCACCGGCAGCACCGACGAGATCAAGGCGTTCGGCAACATGCTGCTCAACTCGGTGGCCGAAGGCCTCAACGCCAACTCCTACGTGCGGATGATGCCGCACACCACGGCGGCGAACATCAGCATCTTCTTCGGCCTCACCGGCCGTTTGATCCCGACTTCCAGCGCCTGCACCAGTGGCAGTCAGGGCATCGGTTACGCCTACGAGGCGATCAAGTTCGGACGCCTGCCGCTGATGCTTGCCGGTGGCGCCGAAGAGCTGTGCCCGACCGAAGCCATGGTGTTCGATGCGCTGTACGCCACCAGCCTGAAAAACGATGCGCCGCAAACCTCGCCACGCCCGTACGACAAGGGCCGCGACGGTCTGGTGATCGGCGAAGGTGGCGGCATGCTGGTGCTTGAAGAACTGGAACACGCCCTCGCGCGCGGTGCGCACATTCACGCCGAGATCGTCGGTTTCGGCAGCAACGCCGACGGCCAGCACACCACCCGCCCCGAACAAGTCACCATGCGCCGGGCAATGGAACTGGCACTGGAAGACGCGGGCCTTGCGCCCGATGCAATTGGTTACGTAAATGGTCACGGCACGGCTACAGAACAGGGCGACATTGCCGAAACACTGGCCACCAGCAGCCTGTTTGGCGAACGCATGCCGATCAGCTCGCAGAAAAGCTTCCTCGGGCACACTCTTGGGGCCTGCGGTGCGCTGGAGTCGTGGTTCAGCATCGAAATGCTCAATCGCGATCAGTACGTGCACACATTCAACCTCGACGAGATCGATCCGCACTGCGGCAAGCTCGACTACCTGCGCGGCGAATTCCGCCAGATGCGCAACGAATATGTGATGAACAACAATTTCGCTTTTGGTGGCGTCAACACTTCGTTGATTTTCCGCCGCTGGCACTGACCGCAACATTTCTGGAGTGAAGGGAATGACTCAGTTTCACCGCATCGCCGCCCTGCTGGCCCTGGCCTTCGTACTCGGCGGTTGCACCAGCAAACCGGTGTACAACGCCAAGGAAGAGTTTTCCAGCAACCTGGGGTTCACCGACGCGCAGATGAGCCGCGCCATTGTCACGGCGCTGAATGACCGCCAGTGGGTCGTGCAATCGGTACGTCCGGGCATGATCAAAGCCGCCATCACTGTACGCGGCCGCCATCACGCCGAAGTCGACATTCCGTTCAGCGCGACTTCGTTCGAAATCGACTACCGCAGCAGCTACGGCCTGGACGCCAAGGACGGCAAGATCCACGGTAACTACAATCGCTGGGTCAATCGTCTGCGTGACAACGTACTCAAAGAGCTGTCGATCAACCCGGACATCGAAGCCGTCAATAACCTGGGCATCATCAAGCAAGGCGCCGATGAGCCGACTTACCTGAGCTTCCGTGAAGGCGTCAAACGCGCTACCGACGCCGGCCTGCTCGACGGCAGCGTGAAGTTCTACCTGGCCGGCGAAGTGCTGCCCAACCAGGTGCGCAAACTCGACACCGTCAGCAGCAGCCGCAAGACCAACGGTTCGAACAAATCCGACGCCGACGCCTGCTTCTGGGCGCTGCAATCGGCCCTCGCGACCTTGCAGGCAGCGGCGAAGAAAGCCGATGCGAATGCGGTAATCAACATCGCCAGCGTCGACCAGCGCGACCTGTACAAAGACACCGAAAAATTCCAGTGCCGCGCCGGGCTGGTGGTGTCGAGTGTGGCGTTGCGCGGGGATCTGGCGCACGTGGATTGATTGAGCCGTCGGAAACGACAAAGGGCGCCATTCGGCGCCCTCTTCACTTTCAGCATCTACACTCGTCCAGACAGTCCCCGCATCGTGCCTGCCGGAACAGCGAGCCCGATCGCTCGAACACTCGCCGTTCTCTTTCACCGTCAAGGAGACAACCATGCAAGCGAAAGCCCTGATCGCCGCCACCCTGTTCAGTCTGCTGCCCGGTACCAGCCACGCCACCAATCTGATGTACATGCCGTTCGAAACAGTCGTGTCGGATGCAATGCGCGCCGGGCGGCTGGATGGCAGTGTGAAGTTTTATCTGGTCGGCAACGGGCCTCAGGGCACTCAGCGGTTGTTGCAGCGCGGGGTGGTCAGTGACTTGAAGACTAACGGTTTCAACAAGAGCGATCACGACTCCTGCGAGTGGGTGTTGCAGTCGAATCTGATTGCACTGCAGGCCGAGGCCAAGCGTGTCGGGGCGAATGCGGTGACCAATATCGTCAGCTATTACGACCAGCATGTGCGCAAGGATCTGAACACTTACGAATGTCGGGCCGGGGTGTTTGTGACGCGGGTGGCGTTGAAGGGTGATCTGGTGCGGCTGCCCTGATCAACCGGCTTCAACCTTGCGTGTGAGCAACTCGACGAATGCCTTGGCCATCGGTGATTTCTGGTCTTTGCGCTGCACCAGCCACACCGCCGTCACGGCTTCGGGATCGAGCAGCGGTCGGTAGACCACGCCGTCGATGCGCATCCGCTGATACGACGCCGGCATGACCGACACACCCAGACCTGCGGCCACCAGACCGATGATGGTCATGGCTTCGCCAGCCTCCTGGGCGAAGTGCGGACTGAAGCCCGCGTCGCGGGCCAGACTGATCAACTGCGAATAGAGACCGCTGCCGTAGCTGCGCGGGAAGAACACGAACGGTTCGAGGGCCAGCGCCGAGAGGAACAGCCCCTCTTCAGAGCCCTGCGCCAGCGGATGTTTGGAGCTGAGCACGGCCACCAGCGGCTCGCGCATCAGTTCCACCACGCTGAGCGAATCCGGCAAACCCAGCGGGCGCATGATGCCGACCTCGATCGATTCGTCCACCAACGCGTCAGCCACCATGGTGCTGCTCATCTCCCGCAGGTTCAGGTGCACGGCCGGAAAGCGCTGGCGAAACGAGAAGATCGCCTGGGGAATGGTCGAGTTGAACGGCGCCGATGAGGTGAAGCCGATCTTCAGTTCACCCAGCTCGCCGAGTTGCGCGCGGCGGGCTACGTCGGCCGCTTTATCGACTTGCGCGAGCACCAGCCGCGCTTCCTCCAGAAACAGTCGCCCGGCCTCGCTGAGCTCGACCCGACGATTGGTACGTTCGAAAAGCCGCGCGCCGACTTCCTGTTCCAGCGCCTGGATCTGCTGGCTCAGCGGTGGCTGGGAGATACCCAGCACCTGCGCGGCGCGGCCGAAGTGCAGTTCTTCGGCGACGGCGATGAAGTAGCGCAGATGACGTAATTCCATGGGCACCCCATTAGGTCGTGAAAGCTATCAAACAGGTCGAACAATATATTGGATAGAAACATTAGCCAGCTATATGATTTTTTCATTGCCTGCCTGCCTGCGCCCTCCGAGGTCTGATGTGAAAACCGCCGTCGCTCCACTGGCCCATGAAGTCCCGCCCGCTGCGGCGGACGATGTACTGACCGAACTGCAAGAGATCTACATCGAGAAAGGCACGCCCGCGTTCATGCGCACGGTACTGGCGCTGTTCAGCGGCGGCTTCGCAACCTTCGCCCTGTTGTACTGCGTGCAGCCGATGATGCCGCTGCTGTCCCACGAATATTCGATCAACGCCGCGCAGAGCAGCCTGATCCTGTCGGTGGCCACCGGCATGCTGGCCTTCGGTCTGCTGATCACCGGCCCGATTTCCGATCGGGTCGGGCGCAAACCGGTGATGGTTGCCGCGCTGTTTGCCGCGGCGCTGTGCACCATCGCCAGTTCGATGATGCCGAGCTGGCACGGCGTCTTGATCATGCGCGCGCTGATCGGGCTGTCATTGAGTGGCCTGGCGGCGGTCGCGATGACTTACCTGAGCGAGGAAATCCATCCGCAGCACATCGGTCTGGCGATGGGTCTGTACATCGGTGGTAACGCAATTGGCGGCATGAGCGGGCGGTTGATCACCGGTGTGCTGATCGACTTCGTCAGCTGGCACACGGCGATGATGGTGATCGGTGGGCTGGCGCTGATCGCGGCGGCGGTGTTCTGGAAGATCCTGCCGGAGTCGCGCAACTTCCGCTCTCGCTCGCTGCATCCGCGCAGCCTGCTCGACGGCTTCACCATGCACTTTCGCGATGCCGGCCTGCCGCTGCTGTTCCTTGAGGCGTTCGTGCTGATGGGCGCGTTCGTCACGCTGTTCAACTACATCGGCTATCGCCTGCTGGCCGAGCCGTACCACATGGATCAAGTGTTCGTGGGGCTGTTGTCGGTGGTGTACCTGTCGGGCATCTACAGCTCGGCGAAAATCGGTTCGCTGGCCGACAAACTGGGTCGCCGCAAAGTGCTGTGGGCCACCATCGCCCTGATGTTCGCCGGCCTCGCCCTGACGATGTTCACACCGCTGCCGCTGGTGATCGTCGGCATGCTGATCTTCACCTTCGGCTTCTTCGGCGCCCACTCGGTGGCCAGCAGCTGGATCGGCCGCCGGGCGCTCAAGGCCAAGGGCCAGGCGTCGTCGTTGTACCTGTTCAGCTATTACGCCGGTTCGAGCATCGCCGGGACGGCGGGCGGGGTGTTCTGGCACATGGCGGAATGGAACGGGATCGGCCTGTTCATCGGCGCGCTGTTGCTGGTGGCACTGTTGGTGGCGTTGAAGCTGGCGAAGCTGCCGCCGCTGGGTGGTGGCGAAAAGGTTTAGCCACAACTGCGCCTAGCGGTAATCACGGGCCAAGGTACACTGACGGCATTCGCCTGCTTTGGTAAAGGAAGCCAGAATGCGCCTGGACCGTCTCCACATTAAAAATTTTCGTTGCTACGAAGATGCCACCTTCGACTTTCAGCCGGGATTCAATCTGGTGGTGGGGGTTAATGGGAGCGGGAAGACCTCATTGTTGCAGGCAGTGGCAGCCAGCTTCGAAGACGTCCCGGCATGCATGGCTTTCTATAGTGACTTACTGACAGATAGCGATGCTCGTTTTGTCATCGACACCTACGATGGACGAGTTCGATTCGAACGTAAATATCCGGTTTTGCTAGAGGCAAACGGACAAATCTTAGACTCTCGTAAATGGTCAAAAATCAAACAACGGGCCGATGAATTCATATCTCCTGACTCAAACCTTGTAGACACGGTAAGGGGATACGTAGATGGCCTGAATCAAGATAAAAACTCCGACTTACCTTTATTAGCGTTTTATCGTGGCAACAGAAGATGGGCGGTGAGCGATGTCTCTGCGGAGTACTCTGCCACTCAAAAAATTTCACGGTTCGACGGGTATAAGAATTGGCATGACTCCGCCGCCGACATTCGAGACTTTGAAAGTTGGGTCATCGGTAAAACCCTAGAACAGCTGCAGACCATCCATAGATCTTCCGGGGTTATGTCGATCTTTGACGATGAGCTGTCCTGGATCAGTACCGCCATAAAATACGCTCTACCCGACTCAACCGGTCTTTATTACGACCTCCCGCTTCGTAGCATCTTGGTGAATTTCGGAAACGATTTAGTCATTCCATTCAATGAACTGAGCGATGGCCAGCGTGGCTTGATTGCCCTCATTGCCGATATCGCCCGCCGCATGTGCATCCTCAATCCCCACATGGGCAAGAACGTCCTGAAGAACACCTCCGGCGTGGTCATCATCGACGAACTGGATATCCACCTTCATCCGGCGTGGCAACGCAGCATCGTGCCTGCATTGAGACAGGCATTTCCCAAAGTCCAGTTCATCGCCGCAAGCCACTCCCCACAAATCATCGGCAGCCTGAAACCTGAAGAAGTCATCGTGTTGCACAACGGGGATCCTACTCATCCGCGGGTCACCTACGGTCTGGATTCCAGCAGCGTACTTGAAGAGGTAATGGGCGTTACGCAGCGCGAACCAGAAATCGAAGATCTGCTGTCCGAGCTTTTTTCCACGTTGGAAGACAACGACCTCGAAAAGGCAAAATCACAACTTGAGGCGCTGAAAAAGAAAGCCCCCGACCTACCGGAATTTGCCGGCGCCGAAGCACTGATCAGGCGCAAGGAGATTCTCGGCAAATGAAGCGAGTGCTCAAAGGAACTGAACCCGCTTCATTTACAGATTGGAAAAACTCGGCGAACGACGATTGGAGTCCAACTTACCCAACGCTACAAAACCCGCAAAAACGGGATTTGCATAATGCCCTGCTTAAGGAGCAAGGCTTCTTCTGTTGTTATTGCGGCCGGGAAATAGATGCCTCGACCAGCCATATCGAGCACTTCAGACCTCAAGAGCATTTCGAAGAGCTGGCGTTGGAGTTTCACAACCTTCATGCCTCCTGCCTGCGAGAAACCAGGCCCGGCAATCCGTTGCACTGCGGCCATAAGAAGGGCAACTGGTTCGACGAAAACCAACACATTTCTCCCACCGACGAGAACTGTGAACAGCGCTTCCGATATCTGCGAACCGGCGAAATCCAGCCAAAAGACTCTGACGACGTTCCCGCCACAAAAATGATCGAGGTATTGGCGCTAGACATCGCCTACCTCAAAAATCGACGTCAGGACACAATCCGCCGCCTCTTCGATGATGAGTTCGTCATGCAAGTCAGCGAGGAAGAGCTTGAGCGGTTGGTGACGGCGATCAGAAATACCGCGATTCCCAATCAAAAACCCTTCGACCACATCATCGCCCGCTACGCCGAACAACTCCTCGGTCGCTAAATCCATCGCAAACAAAAACGCCCGGCATAAGCCGGGCGTTTTTGTTTTCTACCGTTAGAGCTGAGCGCCGATTACTCGTGATACTGCGCCGACAAATCGTGCACCGCACGCAGGAACGCGCCGGCGTGTTCCGGATCGACTTCCGGCGTAATGCCGTGGCCGAGGTTGAACACGTGGCCGCTGCCCTTGCCGTAGCTGGCGAGGATGCGCCCGACTTCGGTGCGGATCGCTTCAGGTTTGGCGTACAGCACGGTCGGGTCCATGTTGCCTTGCAGCGCGACCTTGTCACCCACGCGGGCGCGGGCGTTGCCGATGTCGCAGGTCCAGTCCAGACCCAGTGCATCGGCGCCAGCGTCGGCGATGCTCTCCAGCCACAAGCCGCCGTTCTTGGTGAACAGGATCACCGGCACCTTGCGACCGTCGTGCTCGCGGATCAGGCCGCTGACGATTTTCTTCATGTAGGCCAGGGAGAACTCCTGATATGCCGCCGCCGACAGGTTGCCGCCCCAGGTATCGAAGATCTGCACCGCTTGCGCGCCGGCCTGGATCTGGCCGTTGAGGTACGAGGTCACCGATTGCGCCAGCTTGTCCAGCAGCAGGTGCATGGCTTGCGGGTTGTCGTAGAGCATCGCCTTGGTCTTGCGGAAGTCTTTCGACGAGCCGCCTTCGACCATGTACGTGGCGAGGGTCCACGGGCTGCCAGAGAAACCGATCAGCGGCACGCGGCCGTTCAGTTCGCGGCGGATGGTGCTGACCGCGTCCATCACGTAGCCGAGGTCTTTGTGCGGATCCGGGATCGGCAGGGCTTCGATGTCGGCCAGGGTGCTGACGACTTTCTTGAAGCGCGGACCTTCACCGGTCTCGAAGTACAGGCCCTGGCCCATGGCATCGGGGATGGTGAGGATGTCGGAGAACAGGATCGCCGCGTCCAGTTGCGGATAGCGGTCGAGGGGTTGCAGCGTGACTTCGCAGGCGAATTCCGGATTCATGCACAGGCTCATGAAATCACCGGCCTGGGCGCGGCTGGCGCGGTATTCCGGCAGGTAGCGGCCGGCCTGGCGCATCATCCACACAGGGGTGACGTCTACGGGTTGCTTGAGCAGGGCGCGGAGGAAACGGTCGTTCTTCAGGGCAGTCATGTCGGCATCCGGAAAAAAAGTGCGGGCATTTTCTCAGAGCGCGACGCAAAAGGCACGGATGCAGGTCAGCCTTTTGTCTATCGGGTCAATTTGTCGCGCTGGAAATGCGCTATCAGCAACACTGAGAAACACTGTGGGAGCTGGCTTGCCAGCGATGCAGGCAACTCGGTTTTTTCAGGTAAACCAAGTTGATGCAATCGCTGGCGAGCCAGCTCCCACAGGTATTGCGGTGCAGTTTTGAACCGGGTTAGACCCCCAGGTAATCCAGGATCCCTTCAGCCGCATTGCGGCCTTCGAAGATCGCCGTCACCACCAGGTCGGAACCGCGCACCATGTCGCCACCGGCGAAGATTTTCGGGTTGCTGGTCTGGTGCTTGTACTGACCTTGCTCGGGCGCAACGACGCGGCCCTGGCTGTCGGTCTGGATTTCGAACTGTTCGAACCACGGCGCCGGGCTCGGGCGGAAACCGAAAGCGATGACCACGGCGTCGGCCGGAATGATCTCTTCGGAGCCCGGAATCGGCTCTGGGCTGCGACGGCCACGGGCGTCAGGCTCGCCGAGACGGGTCTCGACCACTTTCACGCCTTCGACCTTGTCTTCGCCGACGATGGCGATTGGCTGGCGGTTGTAGAGGAATTTCACGCCTTCTTCCTTGGCGTTCTTCACCTCTTTGCGCGAGCCGGGCATGTTCGCTTCGTCACGACGATAGGCGCAGGTCACCGACTTGGCGCCCTGGCGGATCGAGGTGCGGTTGCAGTCCATCGCCGTGTCGCCGCCGCCCAGCACCACGACCTTCTTGCCTTTCATGTCGACGAAATCTTCCGGCGACTTTTCAAAGCCCAGGTTGCGATTGACGTTGGCGATCAGGAAGTCCAGCGCGTCATAGACGCCCGGCAGATCCTCACCGGCAAAACCGCCCTTCATGTAGGTGTAGGTGCCCATGCCCATGAACACGGCATCGTATTCGGCGAGCAGTTGCTCCATGGTCACGTCCTTGCCGACCTCGGTGTTGAGGCGGAACTCGATGCCCATGCCGGTGAAGACTTCGCGGCGATTGCTCAGCACGGTCTTCTCGAGCTTGAACTCGGGGATGCCGAAGGTCAGCAGACCGCCGATTTCCGGGTTCTTGTCGAACACCACAGGCGTCACGCCGCCACGCACCAGCACGTCGGCACAACCCAGACCCGCCGGGCCCGCGCCGATGATCGCGACGCGCTTGCCGGTCGGTTTGACCTTGGACATGTCCGGGCGCCAGCCCATGGCGAACGCGGTGTCGGTGATGTACTTCTCGACCGAACCGATGGTCACCGCGCCGAAGCCGTCGTTAAGGGTGCAGGCACCCTCGCACAGACGATCTTGCGGGCACACCCGGCCGCAGACTTCCGGCAGGGTGTTGGTCTGGTGCGACAGCTCGGCGGCCTGGAGGATGTTGCCCTCGGCCACCAGTTTCAGCCAGTTCGGAATGAAGTTGTGCACCGGGCACTTCCATTCGCAATACGGGTTGCCGCAACCCAGGCAGCGGTGGGCCTGATCGGCCGACTGCTGGGGTTTGAACGGTTCGTAGATTTCCACGAACTCTTTCTTGCGTTGACGCAACAGTTTCTTCTTCGGATCCTTGCGCCCGACATCGATGAACTGGAAGTCGTTATTCAGACGTTCAGCCATTGTTAAAACCTCATCAAACTCTTCAGGCGCATATCACTGCGGGTTGGCACGGGTGCTGGAAAGCAACGACTTCAGGTTGGCAGCCTTCGGCTTGACCAGCCAGAAACGACGCAGGTAGTCATCGAGGTTCTCGGCGAGTTCACGACCCCACTCGCTGTCGGTTTCCGCGACGTACTCGTTCAGCACGTTCTGCAGGTGGCTGCGATAGGCTTCCATCGCCTCGCCGCTGATCCGCTGGATTTCCACCAGTTCGTGGTTGACCCGGTCAACGAAGGTGTTGTCCTGATCGAGCACGTAGGCGAAACCGCCGGTCATGCCAGAGCCGAAGTTGTAACCGGTCTTGCCCAGAACGCAGACAAAACCACCGGTCATGTACTCACAGCAGTGATCGCCAGTGCCTTCCACGACCGTGTGGGCACCGGAGTTGCGCACGGCGAAACGCTCGCCTGCGGTGCCGGCGGCGAACAGCTTGCCGCCCGTGGCGCCGTACAGGCAGGTGTTGCCGATGATGGCGCTTTCCTGAGTCTTATAAACGCTGCCCTTCGGCGGCACGATGGTCAACTTGCCACCGGTCATGCCTTTGCCGACGTAGTCGTTGGCGTCGCCTTCCAGGTACATGTTCAGACCGCCGGCGTTCCACACGCCGAAGCTCTGACCGGCAGTGCCCTTGAAGCGGAAGGTGATTGGCGCTTTCGCCATGCCCTGGTTGCCATGCTTGCGCGCGATTTCGCCGGAGATCCGTGCGCCGATCGAACGGTCGCAGTTGCAGATATCCAGATCGAACTCGGCGCCGCTGAGGTCGTTGATCGCCGACGTCGCCATCTCGACCATTTTCTCGGCCAGCAGGCCCTGGTCGAAGGGCGGGTTGCGCTCGACGCCGCAGAACTGAGGCTTGTCCGCCGGGATGTGGTCGCTGCCCAGCAGCGGAGTCAGATCCAGGTGATGTTGCTTGGCGGTCTGGCCTTCGAGGATTTCCAGCAGATCGGTACGGCCGATCAGCTCTTCGAGGGAACGCACGCCCAGCTTGGCCAGCCACTCACGGGTTTCTTCGGCGACGTAGGTGAAGAAGTTCACCACCATGTCGACGGTGCCGATGTAGTGATCCTTGCGCAGCTTCTCGTTCTGGGTCGCGACGCCGGTGGCGCAGTTGTTCAGGTGGCAGATGCGCAGGTATTTGCAGCCCAGCGCGATCATCGGCGCGGTGCCGAAACCGAAGCTTTCGGCGCCGAGGATGGCTGCCTTGATCACGTCGAGGCCGGTTTTCAGGCCGCCGTCGGTCTGGACCCGGACCTTGCCGCGCAGGTCGTTGCCGCGCAGGGTCTGGTGGGTTTCGGCCAGGCCAAGTTCCCACGGAGCGCCAGCGTATTTGATCGAGGTCAGCGGCGAAGCACCGGTGCCGCCGTCGTAGCCGGAGATGGTGATCAAGTCCGCATAGGCCTTGGCCACACCGGCGGCGATGGTGCCGACGCCTGCTTCAGCCACGAGTTTCACCGAAACCAGCGCCTTCGGGTTGACCTGTTTCAGGTCAAAGATCAGCTGCGACAAGTCTTCGATGGAATAGATGTCGTGGTGCGGCGGTGGCGAAATCAGGGTCACGCCCGGCACTGCGTAACGCAGCTTGGCGATCAGCCCGTTCACTTTACCGCCCGGCAGTTGCCCGCCCTCGCCCGGCTTGGCGCCCTGGGCGACCTTGATCTGCAGCACTTCGGCGTTGACCAGGTATTCCGGGGTCACACCGAAACGGCCGGTCGCGACCTGTTTGATTTTCGAGCTCTTGATGGTGCCGTAGCGCGCCGGGTCTTCGCCGCCTTCGCCGGAGTTGGAACGCGCACCCAGGCGGTTCATGGCTTCGGCCAGGGCTTCGTGAGCTTCCGGCGACAGGGCGCCCAGCGAGATGCCGGCGGAGTCGAAGCGCTTGAGCACCGATTCCAGCGGCTCGACTTCACTGATGTCCAGCGGCGTGTCGAGGGTTTTGACCTTGAACAGGTCGCGGATCATCGACACCGGACGGTTGTCCACCAGCGAGGTGTATTCCTTGAATTTGGCGTAGTCGCCCTGCTGCACGGCGGCTTGCAGGGTGTTGACCACGTCCGGGTTGTACGCGTGATATTCGCCACCGTGGACGAACTTCAGCAGACCGCCCTGCTGGATCGGCTTGCGCGGACTCCAGGCTTCGGTGGCCAGTGCTTTCTGCTCGGCTTCGATGTCGACGAAACGCGCACCCTTGATGCGGCTCGGCACGCCACGGAAGCTCAGCTCGCAAACTTCCTCGGACAGACCGATGGCTTCAAACAGCTGAGCACCGCGATAGGACGCGATGGTCGAGATGCCCATCTTCGACAGGATCTTCAACAGGCCTTTGGTGATGCCTTTACGGTAGTTCTTGAACACCTCGTAGAGGTCGCCCAGGACTTCACCGGTACGGATCAGGTCGCCCAGCACTTCGTACGCGAGGAACGGATAGACCGCCGAGGCGCCGAAGCCGATCAGCACCGCGAAGTGATGCGGATCCCGTGCGGTGGCGGTTTCCACCAGGATGTTGGAGTCGCAGCGCAGGCCTTTTTCGGTCAGGCGGTGGTGCACCGCGCCGGTGGCCAGCGAAGCGTGGATCGGCAGTTTGCCCGGGGCGATATGGCGGTCGCTCAGAACGATCTGGGTACGACCGGCACGCACGGCTTCTTCAGCCTGATCGGCGACATTGCGGATCGCCGCTTCGAGGCCAACGCTTTCGTCGTAGTTGAGGTCGATGATCTGCCGCTCGAAACCCGGACGGTCGAGGTTCATCAGCGAACGCCACTTGGCCGGGGAAATGACCGGCGAGCTGAGGATCACGCGCGAGGCGTGTTCCGGCGATTCCTGGAAGATGTTGCGCTCGGCACCGAGGCAGATTTCCAGCGACATAACGATCGCTTCACGCAGCGGGTCGATCGGCGGGTTGGTCACCTGCGCGAACTGCTGGCGGAAATAGTCGTACGGCGTGCGCACGCGCTGGGACAGCACGGCCATCGGCGTGTCGTCGCCCATCGAGCCAACGGCTTCGTAGCCTTGCTCGCCGAGCGGACGCAGTACCTGATCGCGCTCTTCGAACGTGACCTGATACATCTTCATGTATTGCTTGAGCTGATCGACGTCGTAGAAAGCCGAACCGTGATCGTTGTCTTCCATGGTCGCCTGAATGCGCAGGGCATTCTTGCGCAGCCATTGCTTGTACGGATGACGGGATTTGAGACGGTTGTCGATCGCGTCGGTGTCGAGGATCTGCCCGGTTTCGGTGTCCACAGCGAAGATCTGGCCAGGACCGACACGGCCTTTAGCGATCACGTCTTCAGGCTTGTAGTCCCACACGCCGATTTCCGACGCGAGGGTGATGAAACCGTTGGTGGTGGTGACCCAGCGCGCCGGGCGCAGACCGTTACGGTCGAGCAGGCACACTGCGTAGCGACCGTCGGTCATTACCACGCCGGCCGGGCCGTCCCACGGCTCCATGTGCATCGAGTTGTACTCGTAGAACGCACGCAGATCCGGGTCCATGGTTTCGACGTTCTGCCACGCCGGCGGAATGATCATCCGCACGCCACGGAACAGGTCGATGCCGCCGGTGACCATCAGTTCGAGCATGTTGTCCATGCTCGAGGAGTCGGAACCGACACGGTTGACCAGCGGGCCGAGTTCTTCCAGATCCATCAGATCGTTGGTGAACTTGGTGCGACGGGCCTGAGCCCAGTTGCGGTTGCCGGTGATGGTGTTGATCTCGCCGTTGTGAGCGAGGAAGCGGAATGGCTGGGCCAGCGGCCATTTCGGCAGGGTGTTGGTGGAGAAGCGCTGGTGGAACACGCAGATTGCGGTTTGCAGGCGCTGGTCACCCAGGTCCGGATAGAACGCGGCCAGGTCGGCCGGCATCATCAGGCCTTTATAGATGATGGTCTTGTGGGAAAAGCTGCAGATGTAGTGGTCGGTGTCGGCGGCGTTGGCCACGGACGAGCGACGACGGGCGCTGAACAGCTTGACCGCCATGTCCTGATCGCTCAGGCCTTCGCCGCCGATGTACACCTGTTCGATCTGCGGCAGGCGCTCAAGGGCCAGGCGGCCGAGGACGCTGGTGTCGATTGGCACTTTGCGCCAGCCGATCAGTTGCAGGCCTTCAGCGAGGATCTCGCGGTTCATGTTCTCGCGAGCGGCTTCGGCCTTGGCCGGATCCTGATTGAAGAAGACCATGCCCACGGCATATTGCTTGGGCAGCTCGACGCTGAAGGTTTCCTGGGCAATGGCACGCAGGAACGCGTCGGGCTTTTGAATCAGCAGACCGCAACCGTCACCGGTCTTGCCGTCGGCATTAATCCCACCGCGGTGGGTCATGCAGGTCAGGGCCTCGATGGCCGTTTGCAAAAGGGTATGACTGGGCTCGCCCTGCATATGGGCTATCAGGCCGAAACCGCAGTTATCCTTGAATTCATCTGGTTGGTACAGACCTGCTTTCATAGACACTTTCTCACCAGGCTGCCTCTTTTCGAGGCAAATTTCTTTTCAATTCAACCACTTGCATCTCGCGCCGAACGTACGCCGGCTTAGCGGGGGCAAAAGGGTGGTCATTGTACACAGCGACACAGAGGCTCACAAATTTGACGACGAAATGTCGCAAATTCATGTCGCATTTGTGAAAGGTTTAAAGCGATCTGCTGTGCTAGTCAAAACTTTTTTAATTTTGACCGCAACGACTCAAAGACTACTGTGACGCAGACACCACAAGGCACGCGGTCTGTAGAGACGGCGCGCACTTGTAGAGATTTTGAGGTGCTTGGAGAGGCGGCCTGGGTAAGGCCGCCGAATCTTCAGCGAGTTGTTGCCAGTTCCTGTTGGACGCTGGCGACAGTGCGAGGCCAAGGTTTACCAGCCTGAACCTTCGCTGGCAAGGCCTTGATGGCAGAAACGGCTGCATCACGATTGGCGAAGTTGCCGTAGGTGATCACGTAGAGAGGCTTGCCGTTGAGGACTTTCTTGAAATAACGGTACTCGCCGCCCTGCTCCTTGACGAAGCTTTGCGCGGTCGCTTCGGAGCTGGTGCCGAGGATCTGCACCACGTAGTTGCTGGTCGGCTGACCGGCGTACCAGCTGCCACCGGCAGCCTTGGCGACGGTGACCGGCTTCTCGGCCGGTTTGGCGGCGGCAACAGGCTTGGCAGGCGCTGGAGCCGGTTTGGCCGCTGGAGTGGCCGGAGCAGGCTTGGCGGTAGCGACCTGGGTCGGTGCCGGGGTCGGTTTAAGGGCCGGGACTGGAACCGGAACTGGCGTCGGCGCAGGGCCGGCCTGAACGCCCGCCGGTGGAGCAGTGGTGGTCACGGTTGGTGGCGTGTTGCTGGAACCTTCGACTGGCACACCGTCGTCGCCTTCGGTAATGCCGCCCGCCGCTTCAGCCAACGGACCGCGCATCACCGGCTGCGAGTTGCCGACCAGCGGCAGCGGCATCGGCTGGGTATTGCCGTTGAATTCGACGGACGGCGCGCCACCCGCCTGCGGCGTGCCCTGGCCCAATGGCAGTTGCGCCTGCTCGTTGGCCGGCGCACCGGTAGTCGGCGCCTTGTTGCGACCCGGCATCAGCCAGGCGGCAGCGACCGCGACCACAACGACGGCGGAAATCGCCAATACGTGTTTCTTCGGCATGTTGAACCCCATACTTGGACGCTTGACCGCAGAGCGGCTGGCAATCATGACTTCGATCAGAGCATCGCGAGCGACCTGGTTGATGTTGCCCGGCCAACCCTCGGAGCTTTCGTGAATATCAGAGATCTGATCCGCGGTGAAAAGTTCGACACCCCGGCCCGCGCCTTCGAGCCGCTGGTCGAGATACTCGCGGGTTTCTTCTTCGGTGTACGGCTGCAATTCGATGACGTGGAAACGCTCTTCCTCGAGGTGCAAAGCCTCGAGCTGGGCGATCAGCGACGACTCACCGAACAGGAACACGTGTGGGCGGCCTTCCGGAGCGCCGGCGCCCAGCGCCATCAGGGCTTCAAGTGCGGACTCGTCGAGCTGCTCGGCATCGTCCACCAGCAGATAGACTTCCTGCCCCGTCAGCGCGAGCTGCACGACCTGATCGAGGATCGCCCCGACTTCGGCCTGGGCCACGTCCAGCGCCTGGGCAATCTGACGCAGCACACCGGCTGCATCGCCGGCGCCACGGGCGGAAACGACAACACTCTGCACCGATTGCTTGTTGGTGCTGGCAACCAGCGCCTGACGCAGCAGGGTCTTGCCGCTGCCCTGCGGGCCGGTGACTACCAGCAACAACTGGCTGTAACGCGCCAGATGATGCAACTGCCCCAGCACCGGCTTGCGCTGGGCCGGGAAGAATTTGAAGCCCGGCACCCGCGGCGCGAAAGGGTCGTGACTTAACTGGAAATGGCCGAGGAACGCCTCGTCGGCATGCAAACTAGTCATCGGAATCTTTAACCTTTAAGCTGAGCCAGAGCGCGGTAATCCGCTCCCAGCGTGGCCTGTAGAACCTCTTTCGGATAATCGTCGGTCACCACCGCTTCGCCCATCCGGCGCAGCAGCACCAGGCGCAAGCGACCGTCGATCACTTTTTTGTCAATTGCCATGTGTTCAAGAAAATCGGCTTCGGTCATCTCTTCCGGCGGGATCACCGGCAGACCGGCACGCTGGAACAGGCGGATGCCGCGATCGCGCTCCTGCTCGCTGATCCAGCCCAGGCGCGCGGACATTTCCAGCGCCATCACGGTGCCAGCAGCAACCGCTTCGCCATGCAACCAGACACCATAGCCCATGTGAGTTTCGATGGCGTGGCCAAAGGTGTGGCCGAGATTGAGGGTAGCCCGTACGCCAGTTTCTTTTTCGTCGGCGCCGACTACTGCGGCCTTGGCAGCGCAGGAGCGCTCGATGGCATAGGTCAGGGCCGTTTGATCCAGCGCACGCAACGCGTCGACGTTGTCTTCGAGCCAGGTCAGGAACGGTTCGTCGCAGATAAGGCCGTACTTGATGACTTCCGCCAGCCCCGCCGACAGCTCGCGCGCTGGCAGGGTTTTCAGGGACGCGGTATCGATCAGCACCACGTTCGGCTGATAGAACGCGCCGACCATGTTCTTGCCCAGCGGATGGTTGATCCCGGTCTTGCCACCCACCGACGAATCGACCTGGGACAGCAGCGTGGTAGGAATCTGGATGAAATCGACGCCGCGCTGGTAGCAGGCGGCTGCGAAACCGGCCATGTCGCCGATTACGCCGCCACCGAGGGCGATCACTGTAGTGCGACGGTCATGACGGGCGGTCAGCAGACCGTCGAAGATCAGTTGAAGGGTTTCCCAGTTCTTGAAGGCTTCGCCGTCGGGCAGCACCACGGAAACCACCGAGAACTGCGTCAGGCTGCGGGTCAGACGCTCGAGATAGAGCGGCGCAACGGTCTCGTTGGAGATGATTGCCACTTGCCGCCCGTGGATATGCGGGGCCAGCAGCTCAGGCTGGTCCAGTAATCCTTCGCCAATGTGAATCGGGTAGCTGCGCTCGCCTAGGTCGACCTTGAGTGTCTGCATGTGTCCCCACAGTGAAGATGGAAGCAGGCGTCCTGCCCTGAATTATTGGTTGTCTGCGGCCTATAGCGGGTATGACGCCGCTCGCACGCCATCCGCCACAACCTCGGCGGGCTGTGACAGGACGCCGAGGATAGCGCATTTCGAGCGATGCTTTAACGGGGCGGAAGCTGCGCCAGGCGGTCGAGAATATCGAGCACGACCATGCGTGGTGGCCGCTCGTCGGTTTCCACCACCAGATCGGCGATTTCCCGATAGAGCGGATCACGGATCGCCAGCAGGTCGCGCAAGGTTTTCTCCGGATTGGCGGTGCGCAGCAACGGCCGGTTGCGGTCGCGAGAGGTGCGGCCAACCTGCTGCTCGACGGACGCGTGCAGATACACCACCCGCCCGCCCTCGTGAAGGGCCTTGCGGTTGGCATCGCGCATCACTGCACCGCCGCCGGTCGCCAGCACCACGCCGTCGAACGCGCACAGCTCGGCGATCATCGCCTGCTCACGGTCACGAAAGCCGGGCTCGCCTTCCTTGTCGAAGATCCACGGGATATTGGCGCCCGTACGCAGTTCAATTTCCTTGTCGGAATCCTTGAACGGCAGGCGCAGCTCTTTGGCCAGTAATCGGCCGATGGTGCTTTTTCCAGCCCCCATCGGTCCTACAAGAATCAAATTTCGCACAGAATCAACGACTCACAGCAATCGCCTGGTTATTCATGATACGCGGAGTGAGAAATACCAGCAGCTCGGATTTTTTCTCCGAAACCACATCACGCCGGAAAAGGCGGCCAAGATACGGCACATCGCCAAGAAATGGCACCTTATCTACAACCTTGCTTTGAGTATTTGAGAAAACGCCCCCGATCACGATGGTCTCGCCGTCGTTCACCAGCACCTTGGCATTGACCTCGTTCTTCTTGATCGGCGGTACATCCTGCACTTTGTTCAGGTAGTCCGGTTCGTCCTTGGTGACCTTCACCTCCATGATGATGCGGTTATCGGGGGTGATCTGCGGCGTCACTTCCAGCGACAGCGAGGCCTCCTTGAAAGACACCGATGTAGCGCCGCTGGAGCTGGCTTCCTGATACGGAATCTCGGTGCCCTTGAGAATCTTCGCAGTCTCCTTGTCGGAGGTGACCACCTTGGGCTGCGAGACGATTTCGCCGTTGCCGGTCTTCTCCATCGCGGTCAGCTCAAGGTCGAGCAAGACGTTGTCGGTGATGAATGCGATGCCGATCCCGGACGTATTGTTCACCGTGCCCATGTCGACGAACGGTGAGTTGGTGCTGGTGCTGCCCGGCGTGCCGATGGTGGTCGAAGAGCCGTTGCTGACCCCGGAAGTGTTCCAGTTGCCCTTGTTCTGGATCGATCCGCCCCAGCGCACGCCCAGACTCTTGTCGTAATCGACGTTGGCTTCGACGATCCGCGCCTCGATCATCACCTGACGCACCGGAATATCCAGCTGCGCCACGATCCGCCGCAACTCGTCGAGGCGATCCTGGGTCTGGTAGGCAATGATGTTGTTGGTCCGCTCATCGACGGTGATCGACCCCCGTTCGTCGACCTTGGCCTCGGCACTGGTGACCGACTGGAACAGCTTGGCAATGTCCGCAGCCTTGGCGTAGTTCACTTGCAGCAGCTCGCGGCGCAACGGCGCCAGTTCGGCGATCTGTTTCTGCGATTCCAGTTCCTGCCGCTCACGCGCAGCGATTTCATCTGCCGGGGCCACCAGCAACACGTTGCCGACCTTGCGTTTGTCCAGGCCTTTGGTCTTGAGCACCAGATCCAGCGCCTGATCCCACGGCACATTCTGCAGGCGCAAGGTAATGCCGCCCTGTACCGTATCGCTGGCCACCAGATTGAGGTTGGTGAAGTCGGCGATCAGTTGCAGCACCGAACGCACATCGATGTCCTGAAAATTCAGCGAGAGCTTTTCGCCGTTATAGCTGTTGCGGTCGGCGTTGCGCTTTTGCAGATCATCAATAGTCAGCGGCCGGATGCTGACGGTCAGTTTGTTGTCGGTCTGGTAGGTGGAATAGTCGAAAGTCCCGCTGGGTTCGACGGTGATCATCGCGCGATCACCGCTGACACCGGCATTGACGAACTGCACCGGGGTGGCGAAATCCTTGACGTCGAGGCGCACCCGCAGCGGCTCGGGCAATTGGGTACGCGCGAAACTGAGGATGATCTTGCCGTCGTGTTCCTGGATGTCCGGGGCGATGGCCGGGTCGGACAGATCGATGACCACGTTGCCTTCGCCCGCCGTGCCACGCTGGAAATCCACGCCGCGAATGGCCCTGGCGGTCGGCGTATACGTGCGGACCGGCGCTGCCGCAGGTGCCGCACGCGGTGCACGAGCGGCCGTACGCGGGGCAGCGGCTTTGCTGCCCTGCCCGACCACCACGAACACCGTATTGCCTTCGACCCGGGTGTCGTAAGGCGCCAGTTGCGTCAGGCTGATGATCAGCCGCGTCCGGTTATTGGCCTCGACCACCGTGGCCGTGCGGGCATTGCCACTGCCCAGGTCGCGAGTCTTGCTCGCCAGTTGACTGGCAACACCCGGCAGATCGAGGGCAATCCGCGCCGGCGAATCGGTGGTGTAACCCTTTGGCTGCGGGGGTGGGCCGTCGAACGACAGCTTCAGCTCGACCCGGTCGCCCGGCAGTGCCGCGACGTCCAGCGCCTTCAGATTGGCTGCCTGTACCATCGGCGAAAGCAGCGCTATCCATAGCGAGAAACCGAGGGTGGAGAAAATCCTGTTCATTGTTCGACTTCCACTTATGAGTGCTCTTTCAAAGGAATGGTGCGCGGCCGCTCAAGCCAGGCGCCCTGGCCATCCGGAACGATTTCCACCACTTCGACCTGTGAAGCGCTGATGGCAACGATGCGCCCGTCATTGCGGCCCAGATAATCACCGACCTTGAGCCGGTGAACTCCGCCCGCCCCCCGCAGTAGCGCGAAGGAACCTGAGGCGTTGGCAATCGTGCCGACCATTTCAAACTGCTCGATGTTGAAACCTTCGAGGTATTGCTTGACCCGGTTGGGATCGGGTTTCACGTCGCGCGAGCCGTGTTTCTGCCCGGCCAGATCGACCCGCAGCTGACGCGAAAACGGACTGCGCAGGTTGGCGGCGCTGTAGGTGAAAGTCGGATAGGAACGGAAGGTCGGGGTCGGCTCGATCTTGCCCGGCGGGCGCAGGCGCACTTCATTCATGTAAGCGTCGAGATCGCTGAAGTCATCACCACCGCAGCCACCAAGTACCAATAACAATGCCGACAAGGCGATAAAACGGATCGGGCTCATTTTTGCAGCCCCTTGTCGTTGTAGCGGTAGGTCTTGGCGAGAATGCTCATGCGCAACTTCGGCCCGCCTTCGGGATTGGCCGGCGCGAGCTCGAAATCGTGCAGGGTGACGATCCGTGGGAGCCCGGCCACGCCGCTGACGAAGGTCGCGAGGTCGTGATAGGCACCGGTCACGGTGATCTGGATGGGCAACTCGATGTAGAACTGCTGGGTGACCTCCGGCAGCAGCTTGATCTCTTCGAATTCAAGACCGCTGCCCAGCCCGGTGCGGGTGATGTCTTCCAGCAACCCCGGCACTTCGGTGTCACTGGGCAGTTGCCGCAACAGCACGCCGAACGAGTTTTCCATCTCTTTCATCTGCTGGGTGTACAGCTCCAGATTGGCCGCCATGTGCGCCTTGCTCGCGAACTGCTCCTTGAGGGTGGTCTCCTCCTCACGCTTGAGCTCGAGCTGACTCTCCAGATCACTGATGAAAAAGTTATAGCCAAGCGCCAAAACCAACACCATCAACAGCCCGCCGGCCAGGCTTTTGACCACTGGCGGCCAGGAGCCGATGTTGCTGGTGTCCAGATCGTTGAAGTCGACATTGCGCAGGCTTTGCAACCACTCGGACGGCTTCATTGGTCGCCCTCCTCGAGCCGTGGGCGAGTCTGGCGAACCGTCAATTGAAAAACGTTGGCCTGATCCACTTGTCCGGCGGTGGTGGCTTTCACTTCATTGAGGTTGGGCGCATCGAACCAGTCGGAGGCATCGAGATTGCGCATCAGGTCGGACACTCGATTGTTCGACTCCGCCGCGCCGCTGATCGACAAGGTCTTGCCGACCATTTTCACGTCGGTGAAATACACCCCGTCGGGCAAGGTGCGCGCCAGCTGATCGAAGATCCGCCCGCTGATCTGCCGATTGCCCTGCAAGTCCTGGATGATGCGCATGCGCTCCACCAGCTGCTGGCGGTGGGCCTTGAGCTCGCTGATCTGTTTGATCCGTTCATCGACCACGGCGATCTGCTTGCCGATGTAGTCATTGCGCGCGACCTGCCGGGCGATGGCGGCGCTGATGATCTGATCGGCAATGAGCACCGCCCCCACCGAACCGACCACCACGCCGGTCAAGGCCAGCAGGAAGCGTTTGCGCCGCTCTTCGCGGCGCTCCTCGCGCCAGGGTAAAAGGTTGATCCGCGCCATCAGTCGAAACTCCTGAGCGCGAGCCCGCAGGCAATCATCAGGGCCGGCGCGTCGCTCGCCAAAGCCCCGGCGTTGACCTTGCTGCTCAAGGCCATGTCGGAAAACGGGTTGGCGACCTGGGTCGGGGTGTGCAGGCGTTCTTCGATCAGCCGGTCGAGCCCGGGCACCGACGCCGTGCCGCCGGCCAGCAGAATATGGTCGACAGCGTTGTACTGGCCGGAGGCGAAAAAGAACTGCAGGGAGCGCGACACCTGCTGCACCAGTGCCTCGCGAAACGGCTGCAGCACCTCGCTGACGTAATCGTCCGGCAGGCCGCCCTGCTTCTTGGCGAGCCCCGCCTGTTCAAGGGTCAGGCCATAACGGCGCTGGATTTCCTCGGTCAGCTGTCGGCCGCCGAACAATTGTTCGCGGGTATAGATGATCCGGCCGTTGTGCAGGACGCTGAGGGTGGTCATGGTGGCGCCGATGTCGACCACGGCCACCGTCAGTCGATCCTGGGAGGCCGCCAGTTGCGTGGCCAGCAGGCCGAACGAGCGCTCCAGCGCATAGGCTTCGACATCCACCACCCGCGCCGTCAGCCCGGCCAGTGCTAGCGCCGCTTCGCGGACCTCGACGTTTTCCTTGCGGCAGGCGGCCAGCAGCACGTTGACCCGCTCGGGGTTGCGCGGCGAAAAGCCCTGGACTTCGAAGTCGATGGCGACCTCGTCCAGCGGATAGGGAATGTATTGATCGGCCTCGATCTTGAGCTGGTTTTCCAGTTCGTCGTCGGACAGCCCGGCGTCCATCTCGATGACCTTGGTGATCACCGCCGAACCGGCCACGGCCACCGCCACGGTTTTCAGCCCGGTGCGCGCCTTGACCAGCACCCGGGACAGGGCCTGGCCGACGCCCTCGAGCTCGGCGATGTTCTTTTCGACCACGGCGCTCGCCGGCAGCGGCTCCACCGCGTATGCCTCGACCCGGTAGCGCTCACCCTGACGGCTCAGCTCCAGCAGCTTCACCGAAGTGGAGCTGATGTCGATCCCCAGTAACGTATTGGCCTTTTTATTGAAGAGTCCTAGCACTACCAATTCCCTATGACTATCCGTGAGTTACGGACTCTGTAATGCGCATTGCGTTCCCTCGCCCCGTCTTGACAGAAGCGCAAATGACGCCCCCAGCAGAAAAGTGCTTATAATGCCCAGCGTTTTTTTCCGCTTTTTACTGCCGGCGCGGGTCGTTCTGTGTGTTACCCGGAACCCTGTCGCCCAATTCATTCTTTGCCGTGGATGTCCAAAAGCCTTGATTCGTCTGCTGAAATTTTTCGGTTGGTCCATCGTCGCCGTTTTCTGCGGACTGCTTCTAGGTCTCAGCGGCGCGTTTCTTTACCTTAGTCCGGGTTTGCCATCTGTGGAGGCGCTGAGAAGCATTCAGTTGCAGATTCCGCTCCGGGTCTACAGCAGCGACAACAAGTTGATCGCAGAATTTGGCGAAATGCGCCGCACACCGATCCGTTTCGCCGACATTCCCCCCAATTTCATCAATGCGTTACTAAGTGCTGAAGACGACAACTTCGCCAACCACTACGGCGTCGATCCGAGCAGCCTGATGCGTGCCGCCACCCAACTGGTCAAGAGCGGGCACATCCAGTCCGGCGGCAGCACCATCACCATGCAGGTGGCGAAGAACTTCTTCCTGACCAGCGAACGCAGCTTCTCGCGCAAGACCACTGAAATCCTTCTGGCCCTGCAGATCGAACGCCAGTTGACCAAGGACGAGATCCTTGAGCTGTACGTGAACAAGATCTATCTGGGCAACCGCGCTTACGGCATCGAGGCGGCGGCGCAGGTGTATTACGGCAAGTCGATCCGCGAAGTCAGCCTGGCGCAGATGGCGATGATCGCCGGCCTGCCGAAAGCCCCGTCGCGCTTCAACCCGCTGGCCAACCCGGCGCGCAGCAAGGAGCGTCGCGACTGGATCCTCGGCCGCATGTACAAGCTCGGCAAGATCACCGAAGCCGACTACACCGCCGCGATCAACGAGCCGCTGAACGCCAGCTATCACGTGCCGACCCCGGAAGTGAACGCGCCATATATCGCCGAGATGGCCCGTGCGGAAATGGTCGGTCGCTACGGCAGCGACGCCTATACCGAAGGTTTCCGCGTCACCACCACGGTGCCGAGCAACCTCCAGGAAATGGCCAACACCGCGCTGCACGAAGGCCTAATGACCTACGATCAGCGCCACGGCTACCGCGGCCCTGAATCGCGCCTGCCAGGCAAGACCCGTGAAGCCTGGGCCACCGAACTGACCAAGCAACGCACCATCAGCAGCCTCGAGCCGGCCATCGTCACCCAGGTCGACAAGAACGGTCTGCAAGTGCTGACCCGCACCGGCGAAGAGCATGTTGCGTGGGACACCATGAAATGGGCCCGTCCGTTCCTCAACACCAACAGCATGGGCGCCAACCCGCGTCAGCCGTCGGATGTGGCACAGATCGGCGACCTGATTCGCGTGCAGCGCCAGCCGAACAATTCGCTGAAGTTCAGCCAGATACCACAGGCGCAGGGCGCGCTGGTGTCGCTGGATCCGCAGAACGGCGCGATCCGTTCGCTGGTCGGCGGTTTCGCCTTCGAGCAGAGCAACTACAACCGCGCGATGCAGGCCAAGCGTCAGCCGGGCTCGAGCTTCAAGCCGTTCGTCTACAGCGCCGCGCTGGATAACGGCTACACCGCCGCGAGCCTGGTCAACGACGCGCCGATCGTGTTCGTCGACGAGTACCTGGACAAGGTCTGGCGTCCGAAGAACGACACCAACACCTTCCTCGGTCCGATCCGTCTGCGTGAGGCGCTGTACAAGTCGCGCAACCTGGTGTCGATCCGCCTGTTGCAGGCGATGGGCGTAGGCAAGACCATCGACTACATCACCCGCTTCGGCTTCAACAAGCAGGACCTGCCGCCAAACCTGTCTCTGGCGCTGGGCACCGCGACCCTGACCCCGATGGAGATCGCCACCGGCTGGAGCACCTTCGCCAACGGCGGCTACAAGATCACCCCGTACATCATCGACAAGATCGAAAGCCGCAACGGCGACACGCTGTTCGTCGCCAACCCGCCGACCGTACCGCAGGGTGGCGCGGCCACCGACGGTATTGCCGCACCCGCCACCCAGGCGTTCACGGTCAATGCAGCGCCGGTTCCGGGTGAAGCGCCGGGCAGTGCCGCTGTGCCGCAAGCACCGGCAGTCGCCGAGCGCATCGTCGATGGCCGTACCACCTACATCCTCAACAGCATGCTGCAGGACGTGATCAAGCTCGGCACCGGCCGTCGCGCACTGGCCATGGGCCGCAGTGACATCGCGGGTAAAACCGGTACCACCAACGAATCCAAGGATGCGTGGTTCTCCGGTTACAACGCCGATTACGTGACCACCGTGTGGACCGGTTTCGACCAGCCGGAAAGCCTCGGTCGCCGGGAGTTCGGCGGCACCGTGGCACTGCCGATCTGGATGAACTACATGAGCGCCGCGCTGAAGGACAAGCCGCCGCATGTCCAGCCGGAGCCGGAAGGCATCCTCAGCCTGCGGGTGGACCCGGTCAGCGGTCGCGCGGCATCGCCGAGCACACCGGGCGCCTACTTCGAACTGTTCAAGGCCGAAGACACGCCACCGTCGGTCAACGAGATCGGCAACGGCACAGCGCCGGGTAGTCCGCTGCCGGCGGATGAACAGGCGCCGATCGATTTGTTCTGATCCTGATCCACTGAAAAGCCCCGCCTTCGTGAGAAGTGCGGGGCTTTTCGTTTTCTGTCGTACTGAGAATGGCGTTTCACATCAAGGGCAGCCCTCACCCTAGCCCTCTCCCAGAGGGAGAGGGGACTGACCGTGGGATGTTTGAGAGTTACGCCGACGTGAAAGCCTTGCTGTGAATCCATAATCGATTCGGTCTTGCAGGTCGGTGTAATACGCCAGACAACTCGGTCGGTCCCCTCTCCCCCTGGGAGAGGGTTAGGGTGAGGGCCGCCCTTGAAGCGGGAACGCATTTTCAAGAACAAAAAAAACCCCGCTTAAAAAGCGGGGCTCTTCATGAAGCGTTACAACGACTTAGCCGTTGAACACGTCATCCACGCTTTTCAGCGGGTAGTTCTTCGGATATGGCAGGGTAGCCACACCGGTCTCGATTGCGGCCTTGGCCACGGCGTCGGAGATCACGGTGATCAGGCGCTTGTCCATTGGCTTCGGAATGATGTACTCACGACCGAATTCCAAGGAGATACCGCCGTAGGCGTCGCACACTTCCTGAGGAACCGGCAGCTTGGCCAGTTCGCGCAGGGCGTTGGCGGCAGCGATCTTCATTTCTTCGTTGATGCGCTTGGCGCGAACGTCCAGGGCACCACGGAAGATGAACGGGAAGCCCAGAACGTTGTTGACCTGGTTCGGGTAGTCCGAACGGCCGGTGGCCATGATCACGTCGTTACGGGTGGCGTGAGCCAGTTCCGGGGAGATTTCCGGATCCGGGTTGGAGCAGGCGAAGACGATCGGGTTGGCCGCCATGCGCTTGAGTTGCTCGGCGCTCAGCAGGTTCGGGCCCGACAGGCCGACGAATACGTCAGCACCTTCGATGGCGTCGTCCAGGGTGCGCTTCTCGGTAGGGTGAGCGAACACAGCCTTGTACTGGTTCAGGTCGTCACGGCCAGCGTGAATCACGCCAGTACGGTCAACCATGTAGATGTTCTCGACCTTGGCGCCCATGCTCACCAGCAGTTTCATGCAGGAGATAGCGGCAGCGCCGGCGCCCAGGCAGACGATCTTGGCGTCGGCCAGGGTTTTGCCAGCGATTTCCAGGGCGTTGATCATGCCCGCAGCGGTCACGATCGCGGTGCCGTGCTGGTCATCGTGGAATACCGGAATGTCGCACTGCTCGATCAGAGCACGTTCGATCTCAAAGCACTCAGGTGCCTTGATGTCTTCCAGGTTGATGCCACCGAAGGTGATGGAAATGCGTTTTACGGTGTCGATGAAGGCTTGCGGGCTTTCGGAGTCGACTTCGATGTCGAAGACGTCGATGCCGGCGAAGCGCTTGAACAGCACGCCTTTACCTTCCATCACTGGCTTGGAAGCCAGTGGGCCGAGGTTACCCAGACCCAGAATCGCGGTGCCATCGGAAATGACTGCAACCAGGTTGCCCTTGCCGGTGTACTTGTAGGCCAGTTCAGGATCGCGGGCGATCTCGCGCACTGGTTCAGCTACGCCGGGGCTGTAGGCCAGCGACAGGTCACGGGCGGTAGCAGTGGCCTTGGTGAGCTCGACACTCAGCTTTCCTGGACGAGGATTGGCATGATATTCGAGAGCGGCAGTTTTCAGATCAGACATTTTGGCATTCCGCTTTTTACTGTTGGACAGACTGGTCAGCGAGGATACGCGCCTCGCAAAGTCCCCACAAGACTGCCCGGTCACCCCTGTCAAGCGCCCTGCCCTACGACTTTGGGCCAAGAGCCACGGCGCACAAGGGCTAGACTGTTCACAATCGACAGAAAAAATGTCTACAACTTTTTCTTTAGCGGGACGACTGGAGCATCGAAGAATCGGTCAATGGCAGCAGCCAGCGCGCCTGACCTGATTTCAGCCCACCGCGCCGAGAACGGTCGACCACCCAGCCACGGGCCTCGATCTGCTTGCCCTTCAACGCCTGCAAAGACGCGCCATCGAAGCGATCGAGCAGATTGGGTGCAACGCGCAGTACAAGCTTGTCCTGCAACTCGATCCAGATTCCGCCGCGATTGCGTTGAACCTTGCTCACACGACCGCTGACCAGTGCGAAACCCGAGCGCTCGATCTGCTCCGCTTTCAGTACAGGCGAGCGCTTCCAAAGGCCAAGCCCGGCCTGTCGAGCACGGCGTTCGGCGGCTTGCTGGCAATCGACCAGATCGATATTCGGTGCCACTGCGACCTGGAAACCGAGGCCATCGGCGAGCATCTGCGCTTCGAGATTCTCCCCCCTGGCGCTGAAGACATGGGCCAGGGTGCGGCCGTAACGGTCTTTGGGCTGGGCGCCAAGGCGCAGGCCAACCCGCCCGTCGCTTTCGGCGACCAGAGCTTCGAGGCGCCTGCGCGCGACCACTGCAAATGGCTCGTCGCTGCGACCCTGCTTGCCGAGTTCGGGCGTATTGAGGCCGATCATCCGCACATTGCGTCCGTCGTTCAGGCGCAGGGTGTCGCCATCGACCACCCGCAGCACCGTGGCGCTGTCCAGTCCGGCCGACGCCGTGCAGAAGGCCTGAGCGGAGGAAAGCCAAATCGCGGACACAAAAAAGGCGCCCGCAAGGGACGCCTTTTTCATCAGACCGGAAAAGCCGCTGAGGTTTTCCAGAATGAAGGGCCTTAGGCCTTTTTCGCGCCGAAAGCACCGAAACGGTCGGCGAACCGCTGAACGCGACCACCGGTGTCCAGAGTCTTCTGCTTACCGGTGTAGAACGGGTGGCACTCGTTGCAAACGTCGATCGCCAGGGCTTTGCCGAAGGTCGAACGGGTTTCGAACTTGTTGCCGCAGCTGCAAGTTACTGCAACTTCTGGGTAATTCGGGTGGATATCGGCTTTCATGGTGTTTTCCTCAGCTGGCGTGCCGCCATCCAACACGATTGTTGAATACCGCACGTAATTAGGCCGCGGATTCTACCAGACAATCCCGATCACGCAAGCTGTCACTGAGACCGACCGTCTGCTAGGCTCCGGCCCTTCTTTACCCAACCGCCCATTGAGATCCCCACGCGTGCCCGACGCCATTCTGCGCCTCGCCCTGCCTTCGCCCCTGCGCCGCCTGTTCGACTATCGGGCCCCGGCCGGTGTGCTGCGTTCGCAGTTGCAACCGGGCATGCGCCTGCGGGTGCCGTTCGGCCGGCGGGAGATGATCGGGATTCTGGTGGAAGTCACGGACACCAGCGAAGTACCGGTGGAAAAACTCAAACCGGCGCTGGCGCTGCTCGACGCCACTGCACCGCTGCCGCCGGCACTGTTCAAGCTGTGCCTGTGGACCGCCCAGTATTATCAGCACAGCCTCGGTGACACCCTGAGCTGGGCGCTGCCGGTGCTGCTGCGTCAGGGGGAACTGGCCGAGGTTCGGCAGGAGCGTTTCTGGTCCGCCGCTCCCGGCGCCAGCCTCGATGACCCGCGCATCGCCCGCGCCCCACGCCAGCGTGAAGCCCTGGCGACGCTGGCTCAGCACCCTCACGGCGTCGCCCATCAGTTGTTGAGCAAACTGATGCTGAGCAAGGACAGCCTTGATCTGCTGCTGGCCAAGGACCTGGTGCAGGTCGAAGTACGCCGCCACGCCCCCGGCGCGCGCCACGAACACTGGCTGGCCCAGCCGGAGCTGCCGCTCAACAGCGAACAACGCGCCGCGTACGAGGCCATCCGTGCCGGGTTCGACAGTTATCACGCGTTCCTGCTGGCCGGTGTCACCGGCAGCGGCAAGACCGAAGTCTATTTGCAGTTGATCCGCGAAACCCTCGAGGCCGGCAAGCAGGCGCTGGTGCTGATTCCGGAGATCAACCTCGGCCCGCAAACCCTCGCCCGTTTCGAACAACGCTTCAATGCGCGCATCGCCCTGTTGCACTCGGCGGTCAACGATCGTGATCGTCTGGATGCCTGGCTCGCTGCCCGCGACGGCGAGGCCGACATTATTATCGGCACCCGCTCGGCGCTGTTCACCCCGATGAAGAATCCGGGGTTGATCATCATCGACGAAGAACACGACGGTTCCTATAAACAGCAGGAAGGCCTGCGCTACCACGCGCGGGATCTGGCGTTGGTGCGGGCGCGGCAGGAAAACATCCCGATCGTGCTCGGCTCGGCGACGCCATCGCTGGAAAGCCTGCACAACGCCTACACCGGCCGGTACGGACTCCTGCGCCTGAACGAGCGGGCGGGCGGCGCCAAGCAGCCACGCTTCCTGCGCCTGGATGTGAAAAGTCGTCCACTGGACAGCGGCATTTCCGGGCCGATGCAGCAAGCCATCGGCCAGACCCTCGCCGCCGGCCAGCAGGTATTGGTGTTCCTCAACCGCCGGGGTTTTGCCCCGACTCTGCTGTGCCACGATTGCGGCTGGATGTCCGAGTGCCAGCGCTGCGATGCGCGGATGACCGTGCACCAGCGCTACGGCGAATTGCGCTGCCACCACTGCGGTTACGTCGAGCGCGTGCCGCGCCAATGCCCGAAGTGCAACAAGGTCGATCTGCGGCCCGTGGGCGCCGGCACCGAGCGGGCCGAGGAACGGCTGGCGATTCTGTTCCCGGACTATCCGGTGTTGCGCGTCGACCGTGACAGCACGTCGCGTAAGGACGCGATGAATCAGCTGTTCGCCACGATCCAGAAAGGCCAGCCGTGCATTCTGGTCGGCACTCAGATGTTGGCCAAGGGGCACCACTTCCCTCGGGTGACGCTGGTGTCGATCCTTGATGCCGACGGCGGGTTGTTCTCCGGCGACTTCCGCGCCAGCGAGCGCATGGCGCAGTTGATCGTGCAAGTTGCCGGCCGTGCCGGGCGGGCGGAAGAACCGGGCAAGGTGATCATCCAGACGCATCTGGCCGACCATCCTTTATTGGTGCAACTGACCGAGCAGGGTTACTTCGCCTTCGCCGAACAGGCCCTGAGCGAACGCCGCGCCGCCGGCCTGCCGCCGTTCGCCCACCTCGCCCTGCTGCGCGCCGAAGCGCACAAGCCGGGGCAGGCCGAAGGTTTTCTTGATGAGGCGTGCAGCGAGGCCGAGCGTTTGCTGGCCGAACAGAACCTTACCGGTATTGAACTGCTTGGCCCCGTGCCGGCGCCGATGGAACGCCGGGCCGGGCGTTTCCGCGCGCAGCTGCTGTTGCAGGCCACGGCCCGGGCGCCGCTGCACCGATTGCTGGCGAGCTGGCTGCTGGTGCTGGAGCAGATGCCAAGTGGTCGGGCGGTGCGCTGGTCTTTGGATGTCGATCCCGTAGATTTGTATTGATAGAAAGATTGCCATCGCGAGCAGGCTCGCTCCCACATTCCAGGGTGGGAGCGAGCCTGCTCGCGAAAGCAGTCTATTTGTCACCACACATCCACATCCTGCCTGCTAAGGTTGGCAAGCCCGTCTTCGCAACGGATAATGCCCAGTTTTTCCACCCGCGCATCGATGCGCCGCCGCGCTTGCGGTCGAAAGAGAAGACCATGAAAGACACCATTCGCCAGCTGATCCAACAAGCCCTCACCCAACTCGTCAACGAAGGTGTGTTGCCTGAAGGCCTGACGCCGGCGATCCAGGTGGAAAACGCCCGGGACAAGACCCACGGCGACTTCGCCAGCAACATCGCGATGATGCTGGCCAAACCTGCGGGCATGAAGCCGCGCGACCTGGCGGAAAAAATCATCGCCGCCCTGCCGGCTGACGAAAACGTCACCAAGGCCGAAATCGCCGGCCCAGGCTTCATCAACTTCTTCCAGAACACCCAGGCGCTGGCCTCGCGCCTCGACGCCGCCCTGGCCGACGCTCACGTCGGCGTACGCAAGGCCGGCCCGGCGCAACGCACCGTGGTCGACCTGTCGGCACCGAACCTGGCCAAAGAGATGCACGTCGGCCACCTGCGCTCGACCATCATCGGCGACGGCGTGGCGCGGGTACTCGAATTCCTCGGCGATACCGTGATCCGTCAGAACCACGTCGGCGACTGGGGCACCCAGTTCGGCATGCTGATGGCCTACCTGCAGGAAAACCCGATCACCAGCGACGAGCTGTCGGACCTGGAAAACTTCTACCGCGCCGCCAAGCAACGCTTCGACGAGTCCCCGGAATTCGCCGACCGCGCCCGTGGTCTGGTAGTCAAGTTGCAGGCCGGCGACGCTGAATGCCTGGCGCTGTGGACCAAGTTCAAGGACATCTCGCTGTCGCACTGCCAGAAGATCTACGAACTGCTCAACGTCAAACTGACCATGGCCGACGTGATGGGCGAAAGCGCCTACAACGACGACCTGATCAACGTGGTCAACGACCTGAAAGCCGCCGGCATGCTGGTCGAAAGCAACGGCGCCCAGTGCGTGTTCCTCGACGAATTCAAGAACGCCGAAGGCGAGCCGCTGCCGGTGATCATCGTCAAGGCTGACGGCGGCTACCTGTACGCCACCACCGACCTGGCGGCCGTGCGTTATCGCAGCGGCAAACTGAAGGCCGACCGTGCGCTGTACTTCGTCGACCAGCGTCAGGCCCTGCACTTCCAGCAAGTGTTCGCCGTGGCGCGCAAGGCCGGTTTCGTGACCCATCCGATGGAAATGGAGCACATGGGCTTTGGCACCATGAACGGCGCCGACGGCCGTCCGTTCAAGACCCGTGACGGCGGCACCGTGAAGCTGATCGACCTGCTGACCGAAGCGCAGGAACGTGCCTACAGCCTGGTGAAGGAAAAGAACCCGACACTGGCCGAAGACGAACTGCGCGCGATCGCCAAAGTGGTCGGCATCGGCGCGGTGAAATACGCCGACCTGTCGAAACATCGCACCAGCGACTACAGCTTCAACTTCGACCTGATGCTCAACTTCGAAGGCAACACCGCGCCGTACCTGCTGTACGCCTACACCCGCGTGGCCGGCGTGTTCCGCAAACTCGGCAAGGATTTCAGCGAAGTCGACGGCCAGATCGTCCTCGAAGCGGCGCACGAGCAGGAACTGGCGACCAAACTGGCGCAGTTCGGTGAAGTGCTGAACAACGTCGCGGAAAAGGGCACGCCACACACCCTCTGCACTTACCTGTACGACGTTGCCGGCCTGTTCTCCAGCTTCTACGAGAACTGCCCGATCCTCGCCGCCGACACCCCGGCACAAATGCAAAGCCGTCTGCGCCTTGCCGCGCTGACCGGCCGTACCCTCAAGCAAGGCCTGGAACTGCTCGGCCTGGAAACCCTGGAGCGCATGTAAGTTGGCTGCCAAGAAAAAACCTGCACCCAAGCGTGGCGCCAGCCGTTACCAAGCTCCAGCGAAGCAGCCGATTCCGGGCTGGCTGTGGATGGCCATCGGCCTGACGGTCGGCGCGTTCATCGTGTTCCTGATGAAACTGGAGCCGGGCAAGGGCAGCGACACGGTCAAGCGCGAGAAGGTCGAGCAACAGCAACAACAGAAAGCCACCAAGATCGCCGAGGCCAACAAGACCCCGCCGAGCCCGACGCAACCGGTGAAGCCGAAGTACGACTTCTACACCCTGCTGCCGGAATCGGAAGTGATTGTGCCGCCTGATGCCGTGCCGGAGAAAACCCTGCCGACGCCACAAGTGCCGGCGATCCCGGCCACGCCGGTGACCCCGGCGGAAGCGGCGAAGATCGACACCGCGCGGGCGCAGGCTGCACTGGCCGGGATCACCCCGCCGCCAGCGCCGCCAGTGACCAAGGCTGCGCCGGTGACCAAATTCTTCCTGCAAGCCGGCTCGTTCCGCAAAGAGACGGATGCCGACAAGGTCCGCGCGCAGATCATTCTGCTCGGCCAGGCGGTCGCGGTTGAGTCCGGGACGGTCAAGGATGAAACCTGGTACCGCGTACTGGTCGGCCCGTTCAGCAACCGCGAACAGCTGACCACCGCCCAGAAACAACTGGCGGGCGCCGGCTTCAGCAACCTGTTGTTACAACAACGCCAAAGCCGCTAACAAGTCCCCACTGATCGTTCCCATGCTCTGCGTGGGAATGCAGCCCGGGACGCTCCGCGTCCCTTGCCGCAGGGACGCGGAGCGTCCATTGAGGCATTCCCACGCGGAGCGTGGGAACGATCGCGTCGCTCTGCGTGGGAGCGATCACTTTGAAAGCACCGCTCGTCCCCTCTCCCGCCCCGCAGTTGAAATCCTCTCCACCACCCCCATATGAATGGGCATAAGGCATTTTCGCCCCGCAGTGTGGAGACTCTTCCCTTGACCACCATCGTTTCAGTCCGCCGCCACGGCAAAGTCGTCATGGGCGGCGACGGCCAGGTTTCTCTCGGCAACACCGTGATGAAAGGCAACGCGAAGAAAGTTCGTCGCCTGTACCACGGCGAAGTCATCGCCGGGTTCGCCGGTGCCACCGCCGACGCCTTTACCCTGTTCGAACGTTTCGAAGGCCAGCTTGAAAAGCACCAGGGTCATCTGGTTCGCGCCGCCGTCGAACTCGCCAAAGAATGGCGCACCGACCGCTCCCTGAGCCGCCTCGAAGCGATGCTCGCGGTCGCCAACAAGGACGCCTCCCTGATCATCACCGGCAACGGTGACGTGGTCGAACCCGAAGACGGCCTGATCGCCATGGGTTCCGGTGGCGCCTATGCGCAAGCCGCCGCCAGCGCCCTGCTGAAGAAGACCGACCTGTCGGCCCGCGAAATCGTCGAGACCGCTCTCGGCATCGCCGGCGACATCTGTGTATTCACCAACCACACCCAGACCATTGAGGAGCAGGATCTCGCTGAATGAGCCTGACGCGGCCCCTGTGCCACGGCTTGTTTCTGCTTGAGGACCGTCAATTATTATGTCCATGACTCCCCGCGAAATCGTCCACGAACTCAACCGCCACATCATCGGCCAGGACGATGCCAAGCGCGCCGTCGCGATTGCCCTGCGCAACCGCTGGCGCCGCATGCAGCTGCCTGAAGAGCTGCGCGTTGAAGTGACCCCGAAGAACATCCTGATGATCGGCCCGACCGGTGTCGGTAAAACCGAGATCGCCCGTCGCCTGGCCAAACTGGCCAATGCGCCGTTCATCAAGGTCGAAGCGACCAAGTTCACCGAAGTCGGCTACGTCGGCCGTGACGTCGAATCGATCATCCGTGATCTGGCCGATGCCGCGATCAAGATGCTGCGCGAGCAGGAAATGACCCGCGTTCGCCACCGCGCCGAAGACGCCGCCGAGGACCGTATCCTCGACGCCCTGCTGCCACCGGCACGCATGGGCTTCAGCAATGAAGAAGCGCCGACTCAGGACTCCAACACTCGCCAGCTGTTCCGCAAGCGCCTGCGCGAAGGTCAGCTGGACGACAAAGAAATCGAGATCGAAGTCGCCGAAACGGCCGGCATCGAAATCGCCACGCCTCCGGGCATGGAAGAAATGACCAACCAGTTGCAGAACCTGTTCGCCAACATGGGCAAGGGCAAGAAGAAGGCCCGCAAGCTCAAGGTCAAGGAAGCGCTGAAGCTGGTACGCGACGAAGAAGCCGGTCGCCTGGTCAACGAAGAAGAGTTGAAGGCCAAGGCTCTCGAAGCAGTCGAGCAGCACGGTATCGTGTTCATCGACGAAATCGACAAGGTCGCCAAGCGCGGCAATGTCGGCGGCGCCGATGTGTCCCGCGAGGGCGTGCAACGCGACCTGCTGCCGCTGATCGAAGGCTGCACCGTCAACACCAAGCTGGGTATGGTCAAGACCGACCACATCCTGTTCATCGCCTCCGGTGCGTTCCACCTGAGCAAACCGAGCGATCTGGTGCCGGAGCTGCAAGGCCGTCTGCCGATCCGCGTCGAACTCAAGGCCCTGAGCCCGCAGGACTTCGAACGCATCCTCAGCGAACCGCACGCCTCGCTCACCGAGCAGTACTGCGCACTGCTGAAAACCGAAGGCCTGAACATCCAGTTCCAGCCGGAAGGCATCAAGCGTCTGGCGGAAATCGCCTGGCAGGTCAACGAGAAGACCGAGAACATCGGTGCCCGTCGCCTGCACACGCTGCTCGAGCGTCTGCTGGAAGAGGTGTCGTTCAGTGCCGGCGATCTGGCCAGCGCCCACGACGACAAGGCGATCCAGATCGACGCCGAATACGTCAACAGCCACCTGGGCGAATTGGCGCAGAACGAAGACCTGTCCCGTTATATCCTGTAAGCCATACTTACAGTGGTCGTGAAACTGTGGGAGCCATCGGCTCCCACAATTTTTTCCACCTGACGGAACGCCGACGATGACCCAACTCCCTACCGACATCAAACTGCACAAAGCCTCGAAAACCCTGTCGCTCAAATACGCGTCCGGCGAGGAATACACCCTGCCCGCCGAATTCCTGCGCGTGCATTCTCCCTCCGCCGAGGTCCAGGGCCACGGCAAACCGATCCTGCAATTCGGCAAGCTGCATGTCGGCCTGACCAAGGTAGAACCGGCCGGTCAGTACGCACTGAAACTGACCTTCGACGACGGTCACGACAGCGGTCTGTTCACCTGGGATTATCTGTACGAGCTGGGGCGACGTTATGACGCACTCTGGGCGGATTATCTGGCCGAGCTCAAAGCCGCTGGCAAAACCCGCGACCCGGACGAGTCCGTCGTCAAGCTGATGCTCTAGTCCGCGCCTCGGACTGTTTAGAGGGCATTTTCTAGATTCATCTGTTTGAATGCTCCGCTAAAGCGGCCCGGGATCGGCTGCTTGCGAAAAAAATCAATCTCGGGTAACCAATGGAACTGGCAAGTTCCCTGCAGTGCTCTACGACTGTAAAGCAGCTATGCAGAATCAACGGTCACCCGAGCAGTAGTACCTGGCATTGGCTGTGGAACTGCACAGCAAAAACCGGGTACTCGTCTCAGGACAATGGAGCGTCGTAGATGAGTAACAAGAATAACGATGATTTGAAGTACCAGGCCTCGGAGAACACCCTGGGGCTGAATCCTGTCGTTGGGCTTCGCGGAAAGGATCTGCTGGCCTCTGCTCGAATGGTGCTGACCCAGGCCATCAAACAACCGATCCATAGTGTCAAACACGTCACCCAGTTCGGCCTCGAACTGACGAACGTGCTGTTCGGCAAATCCGACCTGCAACCGGCGGGCGATGACCGTCGCTTCGTCGATCCGGCGTGGAGTCAGAACCCGCTGTACAAACGTTATCTGCAAACCTACCTGGCGTGGCGCAAGGAACTCCATGCCTGGATCGACGACAGCAGCCTCTCGCCCAAGGACATCGCGCGCGGCCACTTCGTGATCAACCTGATGACCGAGGCCATGGCGCCGACCAACACGGCGGCCAACCCGGCGGCAGTCAAACGCTTCTTCGAGACCGGCGGAAAGAGCCTGCTCGACGGCCTTTCGCATCTGGCCAAGGATCTGGTGCACAACGGCGGCATGCCGAGCCAGGTCAACATGGGCGCGTTCGAGGTCGGCAAGAGCCTGGGCGTGACCGAAGGCGCAGTGGTGTTTCGCAACGACGTGCTGGAGCTGATCCAGTACAAGCCGATCACCGAGCAGGTGCACGAGCGCCCGCTGCTGGTGGTGCCGCCGCAGATCAACAAGTTCTATGTATTCGACCTGAGCCCGGACAAGAGCCTGGCGCGTTTCTGCCTGCGCAACAATGTGCAGACCTTCATCGTCAGCTGGCGCAACCCGACCAAGGAACAGCGCGAGTGGGGCCTCTCGACTTACATCGAAGCCCTGAAGGAAGCGGTCGATGTGGTCACCGCGATCACCGGCAGCAAAGACGTCAACATGCTGGGCGCCTGCTCCGGCGGCATCACCTGCACCGCCCTGCTCGGCCACTACGCCGCCACGGGTGAAAACAAGGTCAATGCCCTGACCCTGCTGGTCAGCGTACTCGACACCACGCTCGACAGCGACGTCGCGCTGTTTGTCGACGAGCAGACCCTGGAGATGGCCAAGCGTCATTCGTATCAGGCCGGTGTGCTCGAAGGCAAAGACATGGCCAAGGTCTTCGCGTGGATGCGCCCCAACGATCTGATCTGGAACTACTGGGTCAACAACTACCTGCTCGGCAACGAGCCGCCAGTGTTCGACATCCTGTTCTGGAACAACGATACGACTCGACTGCCGGCCGCGTTCCACGGCGATCTGATCGAGATGTTCAAAAACAATCCACTGACCCGCCCCGATGCACTGGAAGTGTGCGGCACGCCGATCGACCTCAAGAAAGTCACGGCCGACATCTTCTCGCTGGCCGGCACCAACGACCACATCACGCCGTGGAAGTCCTGCTACAAGTCGGCGCAGCTGTTCGGTGGCAAGGTGGAATTCGTGCTGTCCAGCAGCGGGCATATCCAGAGCATCCTGAACCCGCCGGGCAACCCGAAATCGCGCTACATGACCAGCGACGAAATGACCGCCAATGCCGATGACTGGCAGGAAAACTCGACCAAGCACGCCGACTCCTGGTGGCTGCACTGGCAGGCCTGGCAGGCAGCGCGTTCGGGCGAGCTGAAAAAAGCGCCGACGAAACTGGGCAATAAAGCGTATCCGGCAGGCGAAGCATCGCCGGGCACTTACGTACACGAGCGGTAACTGACGCACCTCGCTCCCCTGTGGGAGCGGGCTTGCTCGCGAAAGCGGTTGATCAGCCAACATCAATGGCGACTGACACGACGCCTTCGCGAGCAAGCCCGATCCCACAAGGGGGACGAGGCTGACATTGAGATTGACCCACAGGGCCTTGAAGCATGCCGCACCCGTTCATCTTTCGAACTGTCGAGCTGGATGGCCAGACCATCCGCACGGCGGTCCGCCCCGGCAAGCCTCACTTGACGCCCTTGCTGATATTCAACGGCATCGGCGCCAACCTGGAGCTGGTGTTTCCTTTTGTCGCGGCGCTGGATCCGGATCTGGAAGTGATCGCCTTCGACGTGCCCGGTGTCGGCGGTTCCTCGACGCCGAGCCGGCCGTATCGCTTTCCGGGGCTGGCGAAACTCACCGCACGGATGCTCGATTACCTCGACTACGGACAGGTCAACGTGATCGGCGTGTCCTGGGGTGGCGCGCTGGCGCAGCAGTTCGCCTACGACTATCCCGAGCGCTGCAAGAAGCTGGTGCTGGCGGCGACCGCTGCCGGTGCGGTGATGGTGCCGGGCAAGCCGAAAGTGCTGTGGATGATGGCCAGCCCACGGCGCTACATCCAGCCGTCCCATGTGATCCGCATCGCCCCGATGATCTACGGCGGCTCGTTCCGCCGCGATCCGACACTCGCAGCCAGCCATGCGGCCAAGGTGCGTTCGGCGGGCAAGCTCGGCTACTACTGGCAACTGTTCGCGGGCCTGGGCTGGACCAGCATTCACTGGCTGCACAAGATCCACCAGCCGACGCTGGTGCTGGCCGGCGATGATGATCCGCTGATCCCGCTGATCAACATGCGCATGCTCGCCTGGCGAATCCCCAACGCGCAACTGCACATCATCGACGACGGGCATCTGTTCCTGATCACCCGGGCCGAGGCGGTGGCGCCGATCATCATGAAATTCCTCCAGGAGGAACGTCAGCGTGCGGTGATGCATCCGCACCCGACACCGCTGGGCGGATAACCGTCCCGGCTCGGATTTCTGGACAGCGTCTTGCAGCGTTTCCGCACAGGTGCGTGGCAAGGAGCCACGCAGGCAACAACCCGCAACAGCGTCTATGGTGTTCTGGTTCGGTGTGTTTGTTTTTGGCCTGAAGACGAAGGAGTGTTGAGTCATGCGTGACAAACCAGCGACGGGCGTCGTGCCCAGCCCCGCCGTGTTCATCAATGCACAGAGTGCCATGACCGGTCTGCGCGGCCGGGACCTGATCTCGACCTTGCGCAGCGTGGCGGCCCACGGCTTGCGCAATCCGATCCACAGTGCAAAACACGCCTTGAAGCTGGGAGGCGCGCTCGGACGCGTGCTGCTCGGCGAAACCCTGCACCCGACCAATCCACAGGACAGTCGCTTCGCCGATCCGGCGTGGAGCCTGAACCCGTTCTATCGGCGCAGCCTTCAGGCTTATCTGGCCTGGCAGAAACAGGTCAAGAGCTGGATCGACGAGAGCAGCATGAGCGACGACGACCGCGCCCGCGCGCACTTCGCCTTCACCCTGCTCAACGACGCCGTGGCGCCTTCCAACACACTGCTTAATCCGCTGGCCGTGAAGGAGCTGTTCAACTCTGGCGGCCACAGCCTGGTGCGTGGTCTCAGCCATCTTTTTGATGATTTGCTGCACAACGACGGCCTGCCACGCCAAGTGACCAAGCAGGCTTTCGAAGTCGGCAAGACCGTCGCCACCACCACCGGCTCGGTGGTGTTTCGCAACGAAATGCTCGAGCTGATCCAGTACCGGCCGATGAGCGAAAAACAGTATTCGAAACCGCTGCTGGTGGTGCCGCCACAAATCAACAAGTACTACATTTTCGACCTCAGCCCGAGCAACAGCTTCGTCCAGTTCGCGCTGAAGAACGGTTTGCAGACCTTCATGATCAGCTGGCGCAACCCGGATGTGCGGCATCGCGAATGGGGCCTCTCGACCTACGTCGAAGCCGTGGAGGAAGCGATGAACATCTGCCGGGCGATCACCGGCGCCCGCGAGGTCAACCTGATGGGTGCCTGCGCCGGCGGCCTGACCATTGCGGCGCTGCAAGGGCATCTGCAGGCCAAGCGGCAGTTGCGGCGAGTCTCCAGCGCCACCTATCTGGTGAGCCTGCTCGACAGTGAAATGAACACCCCGGCCACCCTGTTCGCCGATGAGCAAACGCTCGAAGCGGCCAAGCGGCGCTCCTATCAGAAAGGCGTGCTGGACGGTCGCGACATGGCCAAGGTGTTCGCCTGGATGCGCCCCAACGATCTGATCTGGAGTTACTTCGTCAACAACTACCTGCTGGGCAAGGAGCCGCCGGCGTTCGACATCCTCTACTGGAACAACGACAGCACCCGCCTGCCCGCCGCGTTTCACGGCGACATTCTGGACTTCTTCAAGCACAACCCGCTGACCCATCCGGGTGGGCTGGAAGTGTGCGGCACGCCGATCGATCTGCAGAAGGTCACGGTCGACAGTTTCAGCGTGGCCGGTATGAACGACCACATCACGCCGTGGGATGCGGTCTATCGCTCGACGCTGTTGCTGGGCGGTGAGCGACGCTTCGTGCTGTCCAACAGCGGCCACGTGCAAAGCATCCTCAACCCGCCGGGCAACCCGAAAGCCAATTACGTCGAGAACGGAAAGCTCAGCAGCGATCCGCGCGCCTGGTACTACGACGCCAAAAAAGTCGACGGCAGTTGGTGGCCGCAATGGCTGGAGTGGGTGCAGCAGCGCTCCGGCGCCCTGCGCGAAACCCAGATGACCCTCGGCAACGCCAATTATCCACCGATGGAAGCGGCACCCGGCACCTATGTGCGCGTGCGCTGACTGACTCAAGCCCTATTTAAGAAGACTGGATGAAAACAAGCGAACGGATCCTCGAATGTGCCCTGCAGTTGTTCAATGAAAAGGGCGAGCCGAACGTCTCCACCATGGAGGTTGCCAATGAAATGGGGATCAGCCCCGGCAACCTCTACTACCACTTCCACGGCAAGGAACCGCTGATTCTCGGGTTGTTCGAGCGCTTCCAGAACGACCTCGCCCCGCTGCTCGACCCGCCTGCCGATGTCGAACTGGCGCCGGAGGATTACTGGCTGTTCCTGCACCTGATAGTCGAACGGCTGGCGCAGTACCGCTTCCTGTTCCAGGACCTGTCGAACCTGGCCGGACGCCTGCCGAAACTGGCCAAGGGCATTCGCCAGTTCCTCAACGTGCTCAAGCGCACGCTGGCGTCATTGCTCGCGCGGCTGAAGGCGTCAGGGCAGTTGGTCAGCGACACCCAGGCGCTGGGGCAACTGGTGGAGCAGATCACCATGACGCTGCTGTTCTCGCTGGACTATCAGCGGATTCTCGATCGTGAAGGGGAA